>JBEVDH010000182.1:0-17381 GCA_040514115.1 Comamonas sp.
CCACGCGCTTGCGCAGGGCGATCAGCTCGGCTTCGGTGCGCAGCGCGTCGACGCGCGTGTCGCCCACCGAGATCGCGCCACTTTGCGGGCGCAGCAGCCCGGTGATGCAGCGCAGGATCGTCGACTTGCCCGAACCCGACGGCCCGATGATCGACACCGCCTGGCCGCGGCGCACCTCGAGGTCGATGCCCTGGAGCACCTGGTTGTCGCCAAAGGACAGATGCACGTCTTTGAGCTGCACCAGCGGCGCATCGGCGGCCGGGGCAGCCTGCGGGGCAAGAAAGGAATCAGTGGCGTTCATGGCGTCGCTCCAGGGCGCGGGTGGCGCGGGCAATCGGGTAGCAGTAGGCGAAGAACAGCGCCAGCAGCGTGAAATAGACCAGGATGGTGAAGTCGGTGCGCACCACGGTGTTGCTGGCGATCTGTGCCATGTCGACCACGTCGTGCACGCCCACCAGCGAGGCCAGCGAGGTGCTCATGGTGATGCTGGCGTAGAGGTTCATCCAGGGCGGCAGCATGCGCCGCAGGCATTGGGGCAGCACGATCAGGCGGAAGATCTCGCGGCGTTTGAAGGCCAGCGACTGCGCCGCCTCCCATTGCGCGCTGGGGATGGACTGGATCGCCCCGCGGAAGATCTCGGCCACGTTGGCGCTGGTCGGCAGGGCCAGGCCCAGCACCACCTTGAGCCAGTCGGGGAAGGGAAAGCTCCACTGCCAGATCTGCACCTCGAAGGGAAACACATAGGTCGTGAAGTAGATCAGCACCAGCAGCGGCACGTTGCGAAAGGCCTGCACGTACAGGCGCGCGGCGCGGCGCACCAGGGCCGAGGGCGACAGCAGCAGCGCGCCGACCACCAGGCCGATCGCGGTGCCCAGCGCCACGGCCAGCACGCTGATCTCGATGTTGGCCCGCAGGCCGCGCAGCAGCGCGGGCAGCCATTTCCACAGCAGCGCGATGGCCACCGGCGTGGTGCCCGTGACGCTCCAGAAAACCAGCAGCGCCAGCACTGCCAGACCGGCCAGCAGCCAGGGGTTGCGCAGGGCGGGCGCGTTGCGCCACGGTGCGGCGCGGGCGTTCAGGGCGGCATCATTGGCCATAGCCGGGCATCCTCAAGCGTTGTTCGAGCCAGCGGCCCGCCAGGCTCAGCAGCCCCGTCAACAGGCCGAACCACAGCAGGATCAATAGCAGCAGCTCGAGCACGTTGTCGCGCTGCGTCCAGATCATGATCGACTGGTAGGTCACGTCGCCCACGGCAATGGCCGAGGCCACGGCGGTCATCTTCACCAGATCGACCAGGTTGTTGACCAGCGAGGGCAGCGCAAAGCGCACGGCCAGCGGCAGCTGCACGCGCGCGAGCAGCTGCCTGCGCGAAAAGCCCAGCGAGCGCGCCGCTTCCAGCGTGGTCGTGGGCACGCTTTCGATGCCCGCGCGCAGCGCCTCGGCATGGAATACGCCCTTGTGCAGCGAGACCACGATCACCACCCAGAGGAAGGGCGTGAGCGGATTCGGGCCCGCGCCCCAGTCGCGCAACTGCTGCGTGATCAGCATGTTGAGCACCAGGAAGGCGCAGTACAGCTGCACCAGCGTGGGCGTGTTGCGCGTGACTTCAACGAAGGCGCGCGCGGGATTGACCAGCCAGGCGCGGCCCGAGGTCAGCAGCGCGGCCAGCAGCACGCCCACCGCCAGGCTGCTGGGAATCGTCAGCAGGCACAGCTGCAGCGACACGCCCAGGCCGCGCACGAAGGCCTGGCGCTCCATGTCGTCGAGCACGAAGGCGTAGTTCAGGCCCAGGGCCTTGAGGGCCTGCACGCCCGGCACCAGCAGGCTGTCGCTCATGGCGCGTTCTTCAGCGTGCGGCGGTCTTCAGCTTCGACTGCTGCTCGACCAGGAAGGGGTTGGCCGGCGCGATGCCGACGCGCTTTTCGGTCGCGATCAGCCAGCCCGTGCGGTGCCATTCCTGCACCACCTTGTCGACCGCGGCAATGGTGTCGGCCTCGCCCTTGCGCGTCCAGACCACCGACGGCGCGGGCAGGATTTCGCTGGCGATCGGTGCGGCGTACTGCGACCATTCGGGATTCTTGTTCACCAGCGGGTGGATCAGCGTGCTGTCATGCACGGCCGCCACGCAGTTGCCGCCGCGCAGCGCCAGCAGCGAGTCCGACGAGCTCTTGTAGCCCTGCACCTGCGCGCCGTATTCGGTGGTGAGCGGCTTGGCGAAGCTGCTGCCCTGCGACACGCAGACCGGCTTGCCGCGCAGGTCGGCCCACTGCGTGATGCCGCTGTCCTTGCGCACCGCGGCGGCGCCGCCCACGCGGTAGAACGGTGTGGGCGCGTAGCCCAGGATCTCGGCGCGGTCGGGGTTGAGCTCCATCGAGGCAATCAGCAGATCGACCTTGCCGGCCTGCAGGAACTGCACGCGCGTCGCCGTCTGCACCTGCACCAGATCGGCCTCGACACCCAGGCCCTTGGCCACGGCGCGCGCGAGTTCGGGGTTCCAGCCGACGAGCTGCTGGCTCGCCGGATCGATCGAGCCAAAGGGCCCGCCATTGACCAGCACGCCAATCGTGACCTTGCCGCGCTGCTTGATCTTGTCGAGCGTGGCATCGGCATGGGCCGTGCCGGCCAGCAGCGTGAGGGCGGCGGCCACGCCGGTCAGCGACCTGGCAATGGAGCGGGGGAAAGCGTGGAGGTGGCGCATGGTGGGCAGAAGAATTGCGAAGAGGCAGTGATCTTCCGGCAGCCCTGGCAAGGCGACAACAAAGCTTATCGATGAACGTTATGCGGGCAATGCGTTAGGCGTGGCCAGTTTTCCAGTCTTTGAAAAAATGAGGAAAACCTTGTCTTGGCCGCTTGTTCATCTATCATGTTTGTTCACGTTACGTGAATATTGGCTGAATATGAACGATTCTGAAATTCTTCACAGCGCGCTGCAAGCAACCCGGTCTTTGGCCAACTTCCAGCTGGAAGGCACGGAGCTGCGTTCCGGACCATGGGGAGATGCGATGGCGCGCCTGATGCTTGCCGATGGCAGGAGCGAAGTGTTTGGCGTGGAGGTCAAGAGGGTCGTGGATCGCCTCGAGACGCTGCGTTTTCTGCATGAACATGCCCAGCATGTTTCGCGGCCCCTGCTGGTGGTGCCCTATCTTTCGCCGCAACTGGCACAGGAGTGCCAGCGGCTGGGCTTGAACTTCATAGACATGGCAGGAAACGTCCACATCGATGCACCTGGCCACTTTGTGTTTGTTTCAGGCAACCCGCGCCCCAAGGCCGCCTCAGCCGTTGCGCAACAGGGTGCCTTGCGGACAGCCAATGGACTGAGGGTCATCTTTGCGCTTTTGACGCAACCGGACCTCGTTTCACAGACACAGCGCGATATCGCGGCCCATGCCGGCGTGGCCCTGGGCTCCGTGGGACGGGCGCTCGAAGATCTGCAGCAACTGGGCCACCTGAGTCCGGGGAAGGGCCCAACCCGCCGTTTGCTGGCGGTCGATGAATTGATGCGTACCTGGGTGCAGCACTACCGCGTTTCACTGAGGCACAAGCTCCAGCCGCGCAGATATTCGCTGTTTGGCAACAAAAGCTGGCAAGACATTGAGCTGCTGCCCGGAGATGCCGTCTGGGGCGCAGAAGCCGCCGTACATCGAATGAATGGCTATATTCAGCCCGTAGAGGCTACGATCTACAGCTGGGTGCCGCGCCAGCGCTTCATCGTCGAACACCGGCTGCGACCGGAGCCGCAGGGAAATGTCGAGGTATTGGATGCATTCTGGAATTCTCCATCGCGAAGTGATTCCTTGATCGCCCCGACTTTGCTGGTCTATGCCGACTTGATGGGTAGTCCGGATGGGCGCAGCAGGGAAGTGGCAGCCATGCTGTGGAAGGAGCTACAACATGCTTGAGGTTCGAGCCGACAGGCCCATCGATCCGATGCTGCAGCAGATACTGCGCCAAGTTTGCGAAATCACTGCCATGCTGAACCTGGAGTTCTTTGTGGGAGGTGCCATGGCGCGCGACATCCTGCTCACCCACGTGTTCGGGCAGAAGCTGGCACGGGCGACGCGTGACGTTGATCTGGGCCTGTATGTCAACGATTGGGATGAGTTCAAGCGACTGAAAGAACAGCTGGTACGGTCGGGGCAGTTTGTCGAGGATCGAACCATGGCCCAGCGTTTGCATCATCAGAGTCGGCTGCCTCTGGATCTGATTCCGTTCGGTGGAGTTGCCACGCAGAACCAAGCCATCGCCTGGCCGCCCAGCCACGAAATCGTATTGAATGTGGCAGGGTTCGCCGATGCCTTGCGCTCTGCCGTGATGGTGGATTTGGGCGCAGGCCTGCAGGTCAAAACCTGTTCATTGCCCGCTCTGGCAGTACTTAAGCTCATTGCCTGGAAAGATCGCGGCCTCGAGAACAACAAGGATGCCACGGACTTCCTGTTGATTGCACGGCTGTACGGCCCGGCGCAAAACGAGGAGCGACTGTATGCAACGGAAAGAGGGCTCCTCTATGCCGCAGACGGTGATCCTGAATTGGCCGGCGCGCAACTGCTTGGCAAGGATGCAGCGATGCAATGCCGACCAGACACCGCGCAGCAGGTCAGCGACCTGCTTGCGGATGGCATGCTGCGTCAGCGCCTGTCCGATCAGCTGCTACGGACTCAATCCGGTTCAATGCAAGAGAACGACGCCGTGAAGATCGAAAAATTGATCGATGCCTTCATACGTGGGTTTGTCCCGAACCGACAGCTATCTGTCCCAGCCAGCCAACGAACCCCTGCAGCCGCGCGTATCGGTCGTTCCAGGCGATAAGGCGCCCATGTGCTGCTCTCACGCGTGCTGTAGCGCGGGCGCAGGCAACCGGAAGCCCGCCAGCTCATCCGCCTCGCATTGCGCAATCAACCCGGTTTCCCAAGACAGATAGCGGCGCGCGGCGTCGAGGTTGCCGTCGTGGCGGTCATGCACGAAGAACAGGTAGTCGATGGCTTCGCTGTCGGCGGGGCGGTCGGGCGTGCTTTCCACGGGCAGGCCGGCGGCCAACCAGTCGGCCGCATGGCTCCATTGCAGCGTGCCCGCGGCGCGCTCGGGCAGCTCACTGAGTGCCAGCGCTGCGGTGGCGGCATCGGGAGCGAGCAGCAGCACGGGCTGGCCCGCGCGTGCCGCGGCCTGCACCTGCGCGGCCAGGCGCGGGCGCACGGACCAGAGCGCGCCGGCGGCATGCTGCCGGCGGTAGGTCAGCGAGGGCTGCAGGTCGACAAGCAGCGGTGCATGGCGCTCGACCCAGGCGGCCAGGCCCTGCACCGCAAGGGGCGCGATACCGCGCTGGGGCGCGGCGATGGGTTCGGCCGGAAGGCGCAGCGGCGCGCGGATGCCGCCTTCCACAGTGGCCGTCTCGTAGCCCAGGCGCCAGAGCCAGCTGGCAACGACCGGCGCGCGCACGGCTTCGTCATCGAGCAGCAGCACGCGGCTGTGGCGCACGGCGATGCTCTGGTCGGTGGCCTGCAGCAGCTGGCCGCCCGGGGCATGGCGCGCGCCGGGCAGCGTCGCGGCGGCGAATTCCGCGGCGCTGCGCACATCGAGCACATAGGTGGTGCGCGTGCGGTCGTCGATCCAGGCCTGGGCCTGCGCGGCATCGAGCTTGGGAACACCCAGCTGCGCGGCCAGTGCGGCGGCGGTGGCCTGGTCTTGCGCGCACGCGCCGCTGGACGCAGGACCGGTGCGCGCGCTGCCATGTTCGAGCTGCAGGCCCGCGAGCGCCCAGCCCTGGGTGCCGTTTTCCAGCGCCAGCACGGGATTGGGCACGCCCAGGCTGCGCAGGATCTGCGCGCCGATGATGCTGCGCGTGCGGCCCGCGCAATGCACGACGATAGGCGTGTGCGGATCGGGCGCGAGCGCGTGCCAGTGCAGCGCGAGCTCGCCATTGGGCACGGGCGTGGCGCCGGGAATCGTCATCTTGCGGTGCTCGCCCAGCGTGCGGCCGTCGAGCAGCACCAGCGGCTCGCCGGCCTGCTGGCGCCGCTGCAGCTCCTGGGCCGACAGGCGCGGCGTATCGAATGCATGCTCGACGAGTTCGCCAAAGGTTTTGGAGGGCAGGTTCACGCCCTGGAACAGCACATAGCCGGCCGCGGCCCAGGCCGGCGCGCCGCCCTCGAGCACATGCAGCTGGGTGTAGTGGAGTTGTGCGAGACGTTCGGCGGCGCGCTCGGCCACGCCGTCGCCCGCATCGAGCAGCACCACGCGCGCGTCGCGGCGCGGCACCAGGCGCGGCACCTCCTTTTCCAGCTGGCTATAGGCCGCGGGAATCGCAAAGAAGGGGTGGCCTTCGCCGAACTGGCCAGCCTCGCGCACGTCGAGCAGCGCGATTTCCGCGCCGTCGTTGAGCCAGGCGCGCAGCGTGGGGGCGGGGACCGGGGAGAAGGAGGGGGTGGGCATGGGGGACAGGCGCGAGCGCGAAGAAGTAGAAGGAGGCGCGGACCCGGGGCGGATCGCTGGTGTGCCTGAATCTACGCGCGCGCAGGGCGGGGGCCAAGGAAGAAATCGGCATATGCAATGCTGGAAATCTTCTTTGGCGGACTCTTCAGATACTGGCGCGGCCCAGCTCAGGGGCACCGAGCAAGGGCCGCCCCGCAGCGAGGGTGCCGTCCCTACGCGGGCCGCCCCCTCCACCGAAGGATGAGAGGGAAAAGCGGGGGCCCGCCTAGGGCGAAGCCGCTCAGGGGTGTCTTTAGCCTTCAATCCACCCGCAGCTTCGCCACCTTCGCCAGGTTCTGCCAGATCGCCACATCCTGCTTCACCGTCGTTGCAAACTGCTCCACGCTCTTGATCGGGGGCTTCGCCATGTTCTGCAGCGCGAACTTCTGGATCACCTCGTCGGTCGCGAGAATCCGGTTGATTTCCTGGTTCAGGCGCTGCACGACTTCGGGCGGGGTGCCGGCGGGGGCGAAGACGCCGTACCAGCCGTTCATGTCGAAGCGAAAACCCTGCTCGTACAGCGTCGGCACTTCGGGCAGCGCCGGGCCGCGTGCCGAGCCGGTGCAGCCCAGCGCGACCAGCTTGCCGGCGCGGATGTGCGGCACGGGCGAGGCGATGTCGGTGAAGCCGACGGGAATGTTGTTGCCCAGCATATCGGTCACGAGCTGGGCCACGCCCTTGAAGGGCACATGCTCCATCGCCAGGCCGTAATGGGCCTTGATGCCCTCCATGGCCAGGTGGCCGGTCGAGCCGCTGCCCCAGGAGCCGTAGACCAGCTTGCCCGGCTGGGCCTTGGCATGGCGCACCAGGTCGGCGAGGTTCTTGAAGCCGGTCGACGGATGGGCCACGAGCAGGATGCCGGCCGAGCCGACCTGCGCCACGGGCAGCAGGTCCTTTTCGGTGTCGTAGGGCATCTTGGCCTGGATGATCGGATTGATGGCGATGGCCGAGGAGGGCGACAGCAGCAGCGTGTAGCCGTCGGCCGGGGCCTTGGCGACGTTGTCGGTGCCGATCAGGCTGTTGGCGCCGGGCTTGTTGTCGACGACCACGGTCTGGCGCAGCGCTTCCTGCAGCTGCTGCGCGATCAGCCGGCCAAAGATGTCCATGCCCGAGCCCGCGGGCCCGGGCACGACGAGGCGAATGGGGCGCGAAGGCCAGTTGGCGGTGGCGGCATGGGCATGAAACACGAAAGCCGCGGAGCCAGCGAGCAGGGTGCGGCGGGTGATGGGCGTACGGATCATCAGGTTGTCTCCTTTGTAGTTTTGGACATACATCCACAGGGGACGGCGGCCGCAGATCCGGTCGCCTCAAGGCTGGCATGCACCTGGGTACCCCGTTGGATCGCCGGCAACCGCTCGGCGCGCTCTGCATGCCCATCTCAAGCCGCTGCGGGCTCCGTGTGGTGGGTTGAGTCGCCACACCATCGCAACTCCCGCAGGCGCCGCTATTCGCGCAGCTTCGCGATCAGCTCATCGAGCGCGCCCGCGGCCCTGTCCGGGTTCCGTTGCCGCAGGCTGAGCACCAGCTTGCGTCGCAGCGGAAACAAGTCAGGCCGTGGTCGTACCGGCATCACATGGGTCATGCGTTCGCGCAGGATGGTGGACATCGTCTGCGCCATCAGCATCAAGGCTTTGTTGTGCCCCGATGCCGCGATGGCGGAGAAGAAACGGTTCGCCGATTCGATGCGCTGCGCCAGCGAGTCATCGGGGCCATGGCTTTCGATTTCGTCGACGGCCGCCTCGACCGCATCGAGCTCGGCCTCGCTGGCATGCTCGCAAGCCAGGCGCAGCAGTCGCCCGTAGAGCGTGCGGTAGGCCTCGTCGATATCGGCCGTGCCGAGCTGGCCTTGGATCACCAGCGTGCGCAGTGACTCCGCCAGCATCATGTAGGCGCCCTTGTAGAACACCAGCGCGTGGTCGGCGCAGCCCTCGTTCATGTGCTTGACTTCGCCGATGAAGATGTAGTGATCGCCAGCGTCATGCCGGGCATGCACGCTGCATTCGAAGCTGGCCAGGCAATCATCGATGATGGGCGTGCCCAGGGGCCCGGAGCGCCAGGCGACGCCCTCGAATTTGTCCACGATCTTGCTGGAGGCAAAACGACCCGACAGCGCATCCTGGCGCTGCGACAGGATGTTGATGGCGAACGCCTGCGATTCGGAGAACACGGACACCAGGCTGCTGGCCTTGCGCAGGCTGAACAGTACCAGCGGCGGCTCCAGCGAGACGGAGCTGAAGGAGTTGCAGGTCAGCCCGACGGGCCGACCGTCTGTGTCCGTCGTGGTGATGACTGCTACCCCGGTGGGAAAACAGCCGAGCAATTGACGAAACAGCTTGGGTTCGATGGCCGTGCTGTGCGTGGCCGGACATTCGGCAGCGGGGGAAGTGACAATGGTCATGGCGTCTCCTTGCACAACGATCAGTAGAGGTTGACCAACGAGGCTTTCAGGAAGCCGCCATCGACCACGATGTCCTGCCCGTTGATATAGGTGGCGGCGTCGCTGGCCAGGAAGGCCACGGCATCCCCGATGTCGTCGGGCCGGCCGATGCGCCGCATGGGGATCCTGGAAACGCGGCTTTGCAGCTTGGCCTCTTCGCGGTAGTGGACTTCCGACAGGGGCGTGCGGATCATGCCCGGGCTCACCGAGTTTGCGCGGATACCGCGCGGCCCCCATTCCACCCCCATCTGGTGGGTCAGGGCGCGAAGCGCGGCTTTGCTGGGCCCGTAGGCACCCGCCCGCGAGGACACCTGCGCGGCGATCGACGCTACGTTGACGATGCTGCCCGCTTGCTGCGCGAACATCATCGGCACCAGGGCCTGCGCGCACAGCAAGGCGCCGCGGAGGTTCACGTGGAATACCCGGTCCCACAGCTCGAGCGGAAATTCTTCCAGCTTCACGGCTTGCGTCGTGATGGCTGCGTTGTTCACCAGCACATCGCAACGGCCGAAGCGCGAGCGCACCAGCTCGGCCATGGCGGCGATGGACGCGGGGTCGGCGATGTCGCAATGCACTGCCAGCATGCCGTTCACTTCGGCCGGCTGCGCGGGGTAGCTGATGTCGACCTGCACCACCTGCGCACCTGACAGCCGAAGGCGTTCGCAGATGGCCAGGCCCAGTCCGCCGGAGGCACCGGTGACGACCGCCACCTTGCCGTCGAAGGCGCGATGGTCAAAGGGGCTGGCGGTGGCGGACGCTGCATCCCCGGCTTCGCCATAACTCAGGTGGGCACGCACGCGCCCCTGTTCATCCAGCCAACCCTTGCTGAGGGCATATTGAAGCATCGCGTCGAACTTGGCATCCCATTCGGCGCAGCCTGCCTGGTTTGACAGGAAGCGCAACACCGACGGCTCCAGTCGGACGTGGTCGGCGCCGTCGCGGCTGCCGATACGGGCAATCGCCTGCTCCAGCCGCTCGGGTGGTTGGGGGTCGACCAGGACATCGAGGCGGTTGAAGACCGAAGGCTCATCCAGGGTGATGGCTCCAGCGCTGGTGAGGTGTATACGCACGGCGTTCCTTTCAGGCTGCCACGGTGGTCGTTGCGCCCACTTCCTTGCGGATGGCCGGGATGATTTTTTCGCCCCACAGTTCGATCTGCTTGAGCATTGTCTTTTGGTCGAAATCGCCCAGCTGCGTTTGCAGCGCGATGTGCTTGGGACGCAGGATGCTGATCTCCTCGAGCATCTTGTCGATCACCTGGTTCACCGAGCCCACCGGCAGGTTCTGGCGCAGCTGTTCGAACGTCGGGTCGGTGGCCGAAGGCACTTCGTTGACCATGTAGCCGTCGTCCGATTGCGCACGGCGAAACTTCAGGCTCTCCGAGATGCGGCGCTGAAAGCGCGCGCAGTCCAGGTAGGCATCGATTTCGGCCTGGTTGTCCGATGCGTAGGCACAGCGCAGGAAACCGAACTTCACATCCTCATCCAGGTCCTTGCCGTTGTCACTGGCCACTTTCTCCAGGCGAGCGCGCAGCTCGGTGATTGCGGGCGTGCCGTTGAGCAAAGCCGTGACGAACAGGTTGTGGTTTTCGCGCACGCCACGGCCCAGCGCGACCGGGTTGCCCGAGGTGATCCACAGCGGCGGCATGGGGCTTTGCACCGGGCGCACGGCAATGGAGCTCGGCGGCAGCTTGAGGAACTGGCCGTCGTATTCCACGATTTTCTGCGTCAAGCCCTTGGGGATGATGTCCAGAAACTCGTTGTAGATCGCTGCCGCATCGGCGATCTTCACGCCAAAACGCTCGAACTCGAACTCCTGGTAGCCCGAGCCGATGCCCAGGTCCAGGCGGCCGTTGGAGACGGTATCGGCAAAGCCGACTTCGGCCAGGAAACGCGCGGGGTGGTACAGCGGCAGAATGCACACCGCCGTGCCCAGCCGGATGCGCTGGGTCTTGGCTGCCATGTGCGCCACCATCATCAACGGCGAGGGCGAGAGCGAGTAGTTGTTGAAGTGGTGCTCTGCATACCACGCAGTGTTGAAGCCGGCCTGTTCGGCAACCACGGTTTGCTCGCACGAGTTTTGAATGACCTGCTGCGAAGTTTGATGGTAGCCGCGCTGCTGGGCCAGGATGAAGACGCCAAATTCCATGGTGTTCTGCCTCTGAAGGGAGTGTGCAATGGAACGATTCTCCGGCTGGACCGATCGCACGGGAATACGGCATGAGCGTGGTTCAGTCCTGCAGAAATCGTGAGAGTGGCGCCGCCGCAGGCCGCGCCCAAGCGCAAGAAACCCCCGGGGGCGATGCCTCACATGAAGGCACCGCCGTCCCGAGGGCAGCCGGAGCAGGCTCGCGAAGGTTTATTTCTCTTTCAGATTTGCCGCAATCGCCAAGCCCTGCCAGATCTTGGCGTCCTTCTTGATGGCTTGTGCGAATTCCTTGGCCGTGCGCTTGGCGGGCACCACCATGTTCTGGCCTTCTATCCTCTTGCGCACTTCGTCGGACGCTTGCAAGCGGTTGATCTCGTCGGCGAGTCGGTCGACGATGGCTTGCGGCGTGCCCGCGGGCACAAAGAAGCCATACCAGCCATCGGCATCGAACTTGTAGCCCTGCTCGGTCAGTGTGGGCAGGTCCGGGGTGGCGGGCCAGCGTTGTGAGCCCGATTGGCCCAGGCCCACCAGCCGGCCTTCGCGCATGTGCGGGATGGGAGAAGCGATATCGGTGAACCCCACACTGATGTTGTTGGCGATGATGTCGGTGACCTCGGAGACGAGCGTCTTGTAAGGCACGTGCGCCATGTCCAGGCCGTAGTGGGCCTTGATGCCCTCCATGGCCAGATGGCCCGAGGATCCATTGCCCCAGGAACCGTACGATAGCTTGCCCGGATGGGCCTTGGCGTAGGCCACCATGTCCGCCAGATTCTTGAAGCCGGTGGTGGGGTTGGCCACCAGCAGGATGCCGGCAGCGCCCACCTGTGCGACGGGAATCAGATCTTTTTCCGTGTCGTACGGCATCTTGGCCATCGTGATCGGGTTGATCAGGATGGCCGACGAGGGTGCAAACAGCAAGGTGTAGCCATCGGCCGCGGCCTTGGCCACGGTGTCGCAGGCAATCAGTCCGTTGGCGCCGGGCTTGGGGTCGACCACCACCGGTTGCTGCAGCACCTTCTGCAAGGGCATGGCGATCAGGCGGGCAAAGATATCGCCGCCCGCGCCGGCCGATCCGGCGACCACAATCCGGATCGGACGTGAAGGCCAGTTACCCGTGTTGGCCTGGGCATGGGAATGAATGCCTGAGCCCAAAAAAAGGCTGCTCAGCAGGAGGCTGCGGCGTTTGATCGATGTGTTGTTCATGGTTGTCTCCAGTTTTTTTAGGGTGGCAAATTGCACAGAAGCAATGGGGCGGCACGGCGGTGCATGCCGGGCGTTGGTCAGGTGACGACTGCCGTCGTGGAGACCGGTCGGCATAGCCGGCCTTGGCCAGCAAACGCGCGGGTGGTGCAGCGGCAGAATGCACGCCGTGCCCAGCGGGATGCGTCGCGTCTTGGCGGCTGCGCCATCAGCAGTGGAGGCGAGGGCGAGTGGTCGTTGACATGCTGCTCTGCGCGCCACGCAAGGGTGCCACCGGTCTGCTCGGCGGCTACGGTTTGCGCGCGCGGGTTTTGCCTGACCTGCTGCGAAGTTTGATGGTAGCCTCGCAGCCGGGCCGGGATGAAGACGCCAAATTCCATACCCTGTCTCCGAAAATATAGTCCCTGAGCCTACCGATGCTAGGGCTGTGCTCCGGAATTCGGTATCTCATAAACAGACGATCTGTTTTGCGCAAATTGGAGGTCTCATGGACAGATTGCGAGCTATGGAGTTGTTTTTATCCATTTCTCAGACACGAAATTTTTCCGAGACGGCCCGCCGCTTCGGCATCTCGGCGACCGCTGTGTCGCGCATGATCACCGAGACCGAAAGCGAGCTGCAAATCAAGCTCTTGCTGCGTTCGACGCGCCAGGTCGCGCTGACCGAATCGGGCCAGGAGTATGCCCGGCAGCTGGAAGACATCCTGTGGCGCATCAACGAGCTGCGCGACAACATCACGGCCATCAGCACTGCGCCGCAGGGACGCCTGCATGTGCACTCGCGCACCATGTTTGGCCTGGGCGTGCTGCCACCGCTGATCGCCGACTTCCGCAAGCGCTACCCCGACATTCACATCGAGCTGACCTTGTCCGAAGCACCTGTGGACCTCAGGCACAACCAGATCGACATCGACTTTCGCATCTCCCCACCCGTGGAGGCGGGGGTGAAACGCCGCATGCTCTTCGTGAGCGAGCGCTACCTGGTGGCCTCGCCCGCCTATCTGGCCACCAAGCCGGCGTTGCAACGGCCCGAAGATATTCGCCAGCATGACTGTCTGGCTTACCAGTTGCCGGGTGGCGAGTACACCTGGCGGTTCAAGCAGGAAGAGCAGATCACCGAAATCGCCTTCAAACCCTGCCATGTCAGCAACAACGGCATTGCCCTGCTGGAGCTGGCGCGAATGGGCGAAGGGTTTGCGCTGCTCGACGACTACACGGTGCACAACGACCTTCTCCAGGGCCGTCTGGTCCGAGTGCTGGCGGACTACCGTATCAGCAACAAGGGGTTTAACGAAGGCATGTATGCCACCATCCTCGACACATCGATCATCCCGGCCAAGATCCGCCTGTTCATGGACTTTGTCGCCGAGCATGTGGCAGGCACCGAGCTGCGGTTCTCCGCGCATGGCAAACCCGCTGGGCTCGCCTCTGCGCCAGACGCATAGCGCCGGCTACTAGGGCATGCGGCACAGTGGCCGCGCGCTGCCCTGAAAGCCCAGCCCGGTCACTTTGAGCACCGCGCCATCCAGCGGTCCCGACGCGCTCAAGCGGCCGCTGTTGCGGATCGAGGTGACAAACAGATCGGCCATTGCCGGGCCGCCAAAACACAGTGCGCTTGGGTAGGTGAGCGGCAGGTCGATCTTGTGCGTGAGCTTGCCCTGCAGGTCAAAGCGGGCCAACGCACCTGCGCGCACCAGCGCGGTCCACAGCCCGCCCTCGTTGTCGAAGCAGCAGCCGTCCGGCCCCGAGCCCTGGGCATCGGTGCGCACAAAAATCTGCTTGTCGGCCAGCGTGCCATCGGCCGCCATGGCGTAGGAATAGATGATTTTTCTGGCGCTGTCGGCCACATGCAAGCGCCCGTTGATCGGGTTCACGCCAGGCCCGTTGGTGATGACCAGATCCTCCTCCAACTTATGCAACTGCAGTTCGGTGTCGAGCCGGTACAGGCCGCCCAGCGGTGCCTCGCCCGCCGAGAGAAACGGGTGCATGGTGCCGACGACGAAACTCCCGTCGGGCAGCGAGGTGCCATCGTTGAGGCGCAGATCAGGATGGCTCACATCCAGGCGCGCGAGTGTGCGCAGCTGCCCGTTGCCCGGATCGAGCATGGCGATCGCCTCCTTCAACGCCAGCACGATGCGGCCGTCACGGTTGAACGCAAAGGAGCCCAGCGGGGGCGGCACCTCGTGCCGCGCGGTGATGGCACCCGTGTCCGGATCCAGCGCATAGACCACGCCTGCGCGGCAGTCCAGCAGCCACAACTGCTGCCCATGCCAGACCGGGCACTCACCCAATTCAGTCTTTAAATCGCCAAGCTGCTGGATATCCATTTTTTTTCGCTTATTCAAAAATTAAAAAACCATGGAAATTAATGGGCGCTATTCGGGAGTTAATGGATTTTGAACCAATTAATAGCAAGCGCTAAATAAAACCACGTATTGAATTCATTATCTATGCTGCGTAATACGGCGGCACGCCAGGCTCTCGGTCGATTCCTTCAATTTTCGCAGAACACAATTTCAGATTGAATGAAGATGAAATAAAGCCCGACTTCTATACTCGATCACACAGTGGACACGATAAAAGAATGGTGGAGGTTACCGCCATCTTCCGGAGCAAAAAACCCATATTTCCTAATCGGAAGGGGATGGTTGTCTCCGCAGTGCCCTTTCAAAGCGATATGTGCCGCAAGCCGCGGGCTTCTTATAGAGGTGGTGTATGAGCGAACAATGGATTCATCTGGAAGTTTCCGATGGCGTGGCCCTGGTCACCATGGACCGCAAGCCGGTGAACGCTTTGAGCCGGGAGATGCGCCGCCAACTGGTGGCCACGTTTGACGCCATCTCAGAGCGAGAGGACATCCGCTGCGCAGTGCTCACGGGGGCCGGCAAGGTGTTCTGTGCCGGCGCCGACCTCAAGGACCGCCCCGACGCTGAGGTTGCAGGCGACTTTCTCGAGCACAACCGCATTACCCGCGAAACTGGCAATTCCATCCGCGAGTGCTCCAAGCCGGTGATCGCTGCGATCAACGGCGCGGCGCTGGGCGCGGGCTTTGGCCTGGCGGCCGCCTGCGACATTCTCTACGCCTGCGAAGATGCCACTGTGGGCATGCCCGAGATCAACGTCGGGCTCGCCGGCGGCGCCTCCATGTTGAAGACCGTGTTCGGCCGCTCCACGCTGCGGCGCATGTTCTTCACCGGCCAGCGCCTGACGGCGCACGACCTGCTCAAGCGCAATGTGATCGAGGACGTGCTGTCGGAAAAAGACCTGCTGCCGGTGACGATGGCGCTGGCCCGCGAAATCGCCTCCAAGGCACCGCTGGCCATCGCCTACGCTAAGCGTGCTGCCAATATGGTTGACGTGATGCCCCAGCGCGATGCCTACCGCTTCGAGCAGGAGTTCACGGTCACGCTGTCAAAGACCGAAGATGCGCGCGAAGCCCGCATGGCGTTTCTCGAAAAGCGCGCACCCGTTTTCAAGGGACGGTAAGCAGATGTTGACTCAGGTTCAAGCCACCCCGGGCACCGGGCTGGACGCATTCTTCAAAGCCAACGGCGTTGCCGTGATCGGCGCCTCCGACGACATCACCAAAATCGGCGGACGGCCGGTGCAGCTGCTGCGCAAGTACGGCTACGCCGGTCCGATCTATCCGATCAATCCCAAGGGCGGCAGCATCCAGGGCTTGCAGGCCTATGCCTCGATCCTGGACACGCCCACGGCGCCCGACCTGGCCATTCTGGCGGTGCCGGTGGCCGCCACGCTGCAGGCGGTGCGCGACTGCGCAACACGCGGTATTCGCGGCGTGATCGTGCTCTCGTCGGGGTTTGCCGAGGCCGGCCCCGAGGGCGTGGCGCTGCAAGCCGAGCTGGTGCGCGTGGCACGCAGCCATGGCATGCGCCTGCTGGGGCCGAACTGCCTGGGCGCCGTGAACGTCGTGGACAAGCTGGTGGGCTCGTTCTCCATTGCGCTGGAGCAGAGCATGCCGCCCGCAGGGCACGTGGGCATCGTCTCGCAGTCGGGCAACATCGGCAGCTTCACCATGAGCAACATGGCCCAGCGCGGATTGGGGGTGAGCCGCTTCATCGCCACCGGCAACGAAGCCGATGTGGACGTGGCCGACGGCATTGCCGCGCTGGCGCAAGACGCCGACACGCGCATCATCCTGTGCTGCATGGAAACCTGCCGCCATGCGGGGCGTCTGATCGAAGCGCTCGACATGGCGCGCCAGCAGAACAAACCGGTCATCGTGCTGAAGATCGGCTCTACCGAGCAGGGTCAGGCCGCAGCGGCCTCGCACACGGGCGCGCTCATGGGCTCGGACGCGGTGTTCGACGCTGTCTTTCGCCGCCACGGCGTGCTGCGCGTGCGCTCGTTCGAAGACTTGCTCAACGTGGGCCACGCCGCCGCCCTGATGGGCGCCAGGCGTCTGCCCACCAACGACGCCGTGACACTGGTGGCTGCCTCGGGGGGCTTCGGCATCATGATGGCCGACGCGATGGTCGAAGCCGGCTTGTCGCTGCCCCAGCTCGACGACGCGACCAAGGCGCTTATCCGCGAAGCCGTGCCGAATGCCGGTACCAACAATCCTGTGGACGCCTCGGCCCAGATGTCGGCCCGGCCCGACATTCTGTTGAAGATGCTGACGGCGCTGCAAAGCGATTCCAACGGCAGCACGCTGGTGCTGCTGCTGGCGCTGTCGCTGTACAACCCGCGTCTGCGCGGTGTTTACATGGAAGCGCTCGCCAACATCCGTTTGAGCCACCCCGACCGCTTGCTGATCCTCATCAGCCAGGGCCCGGCCGATGCGGTGGCCGAGATCAATGCGCTGGGCATCCCGGTATTTCCCAGTATCCCGGCGGCCGCCATCGGCTTGGCGGGCCTGGTCCGGCTCGGCCAGCTCGGCACCCTGCCCGCGGCCGCCGCCTACGACGGTCCGGTCGACAGCGTGGATGCGGCCGTGTTCCGCAACGAGTTCCATGCCAAGAAGGCGTTGGCGGCTGCCGGCATCCCGGTGCCGCGCGAAGAGATCGTGACTTCAGCTGACGATGCCGTGCGCAGCGCTCAAGCCACGGGCTATCCGGTGGTCCTGAAGATCGCGTCGGAAGACATCGCGCACAAGACCGAAATCGGCGGCG
>JBEVDH010000094.1:0-3212 GCA_040514115.1 Comamonas sp.
CGAGCAGGTCAACGGGGCGGGCGCTTTTCCAGTGCAAAGGGTGGCAGGCCATTGAGCAGCCGCTGGCCGTAGTTGGTGCGTGTCAGGCGCTTGTCATAGCAGTAGACAAACGCCCGGTCTTCCTCGGTGCGGATGGCACGGCCCACCCATTGCGCCAGACGGATGGCGGTGGCGGGCACCACCAGCTCGCTGAACGGGTCCCGGCCGGCGCTGCGCAGCCACTCGGCGCGCGCCTCGCCCACGGGGTCGTCGGGAGGCGCAAAGGGCAGCTTGGTGATGAACAGCGATTCGCACAGCGCGCCGGGCAGGTCCAGCCCTTCGCCAAACGACTGCATGCCGAAGATGATCGACACCTGGCCGTTGCCCACGCGCTCGCGGTGCAGCGCCAGCAACTGGGTGCGCGGCATGGCCGTCTGCACCAGCACATTGGCGCGCATGGCGGTGGAAAGGGCGTCCACGGCCAGGCGCATCTGTTCGCGCGAAGTGAACAGCACCAGGGCGCCCGATTCCACCCGGGCCAGGTCATGCAGCAGCGCGTCGACCATCTCGTGGGTGAAGGCGCTGGCCTGGCGCGGATCGGCGTGCGTCTCGGCGGCCACGAAAATGCCCTGGGAGGCGTAATCGAACGGGCTGGGCACTTCCAGCGTGGTCACGGCCGCATCGCCGTGCAGGCCGGACTCGCGCAGGAAGAAGTCGAATTGTCCACAGCTGGTCAATGTCGCCGAGGTCAACACCGCACCGCGCACCTGCGACCATAAATGCCGGCGCAGCGTGGCGCCCGGCAGCAGCGGGCTGGCATGGGCCTTGACCACGATGAATTCGCCATCTGTCTCCAACGTGAACCATTTGGCGTTGGGAACGTATTGCGTGTCGTCATCTGCCGCAGGCTGCTGCATCAGCAACTGCGCCGTGTCATAGACGGATTCGAGCCTCGGAGCCAGCGCGCCAACCTGTGCATACATTGTGGACAACCTGCGGGCTTCTTCGGGTTTGTCGCGAATTTCCGCGCGCAGCGCCTTGGAAATGGCGCGCAGTGCATCGAGGAACCCGTTCGCATGGTGCGAGGCCTGGGCCAGCGGCTCGAGCAGGGCCTCAGGCAGCATGCCGCGCGCCGCGCGCACGCGCGCCGGGCCCCAGCTGTCCTTCTGGGCCTTGAGTTCGTCCCCATAGGAATCCATGACCAGCCGGGCCAGGTCCTGCAGCGTCTGGCGCAGCTGACTCGCATGGCCGGGGACATCGGCAACTTCCTCGACTTCCAGCAGCGTGCCCACGCGCAGGGCGCGGCTCGCGAGCTTGTCGATCCAGCCCAGGCGGCTCAGATCCAGTGCACAGGCGAACTGCGACAGCGCGGTGGCCGGCAGGTGATGGGCTTCATCCAGGACCAGCAGGCAGTTGTCGAGCTCTGGCAGCAGGCGCGCGCCCAGCGAGGACAGCAGCAGGTCGTGGTTGGCGACGATCACCTGGGCCGCGACCATCGACTTGCGGCGCTCGTAATAGGTGCAGCTGTCAAAGACCGGGCAATGCTTGCCGGTGCAGGAGCTCGATTCCGCCGCCACCGGGCTCCAGGCCTCCGGTTCGGGCGGCGTGGTCAGCGAGTCGCGGTCGCCGTCCCAGACGCCGGTGGCCATGGCGTCGGCCATGCTGGCATAGAACTGCATGCGTGCTTCGCGCTCCTGTGCCGGGCGCGCGTTGCGGGTGGCGGCTTCCTCCTCGGCAAAAAGATCGTCGCTTTCGTCATGGGCCTCGCCCGTGCCCGCCAGGCGTTCGAGCTTGAGCTTGCAGACGAAACGCCCACGGCCCTTGGCCAGCGCGAACTTGAACGGCTGCTCGAGCTGCGCGGCCAGCGCGGGCAGATCCTTGTTGACCAGCTGTTCCTGCAGGGCCACGGTGGCCGTCGAGATCAGCACGCGCGTGCCGCGGGCCAGTGCCAGCGTGATTGCCGGAACGCTGTAAGCCAGCGATTTTCCGACCCCCGTGCCGGCCTGCACCACCGCAATGGCCCGTTCAGGCGCCGCCGCGTCGTCATCGACCTTGCCGAGCTGGGCGGCGCCAAAGGTGCTCGCCACCTGGGCCGCCATGCGCCGCTGCCCCTCACGGCTGCGGAACCCGGGAATGGACGCGACGACATCATCAAACGATTCAAGGCCCAACTGGGCCCACTTTTGCTGGGACATTGAGAGCGAAATGGACCGACCCATCAGGCGTCAGCCGTGTTAAATAAGAAATAAAACACAGATATGTAGTGAATAAGATGTTAAATCTTATGTTTTCTGGCTTACATACATGCGTTTGCACCGGTGCGACAGCGGTATCTGGTGCTGTCCGCAGCCGGCAAAAGACTATTTTCGCAGGACTGGGAATTCTGTGGATAAGCGAGGATAAGTAATTTTCGATGCCTGCAGGTTTGCACTTATCCACAGGATTTCTGGTTGGAATTCATTTGTGCAGCCTGTGTATATCCCTGGGGGTATGGCTGTGGGATGCTCTTGAAGAAAATGAAAAAATTGTGGTGGAGCGTGTAGTTGCATGAACTTTGCACAGCTTGTTCAGATGCCGGCCTGAAGCGCCTGCGCTGGGACGATCTTGGCACTGGCGATTTATCCACAATCCGTATGAAGCGACGCTTCGATGCCGGCTGCATAGGCCGATGGGCGCAGGGGCTGTTTCATGCCAGAGGCGTGAACACGGCTGCCAAACATGGCTTGGACCCCAAAAAATCGTGATTTGCTTAAAAGATAGGCAAAAAATCGACGAGTTGCAATCTCTGGCGTTTTAATATTGCTATCTATTCAGGAGCATCAAACACATCAGGTTAATGGCTTTGGATGGTGATTCCTGGAGAATTGGACGTCACGCCCCCGCATAGCACTTCACAGCGCGAAAAACCGGTTTGTAATTTTTCATATCTTCCCGCGAACTTGACACCCATTGCGGACAGGGACCCGTGAGGGCAAACGCTGAAATGAAATAATCCGAGTACGGACCCGCTTGCGTGCCGGGCATATGCACAGACTTCAGGCATGCGCGAAGCCGGCGTGGCCGTACCAGGAACAAGGCGTTGCCACCCGGTCAACGGATTCGGCGGCAAGTCGCGCCAACCCAATGTGACGTCGGCCCACCGGTCCGCATGGATATCGATGTCGAGAAACGGGGGGATTTTCTGAATTTTCCTGCCACCAGTCTCGGACTTGGATGGCTGAGAGGGGCGAAAC
>JBEVDH010000080.1:0-23292 GCA_040514115.1 Comamonas sp.
CCGCCGAGCACGTCCTTGAGCGCCGGGGCCGCGCCGGCATAGGGCACGTGGGTGAGCTTGATGCCCACGCGCTGCTGCAGCAGCACGCCGCCCAGATGGGTGGCGCCGCCGGTGCCGGCCGAGGCATAGTTGATGGCATCGGGCTGCTTCCTGGCCAATGCGACGAGTTCGGCCACGCTGCCCACCTTCAGCCCGGGGTGGCTCACCAGCACGTTGGGCTGGTTGGCGACCACCCCGATGAAGTCGAAGTCCGCCACGCCATCGTAGGGAATCTTCTGCATCAGCGGCGTGACCACATGGCCGGCCGAGGTGCTGATCAGCAGGGTGTAGCCATCGGGCTTGGCGCGGGCCACGTGGCCGGTGCCGATGGTGGCGCCGCCGCCGACCTTGTTTTCCACGATGACCGGGGTCTTGAGCCGGGTCTCGAGCTGGCGCGCGAGCGTGCGCGCCAGGTTGTCGGCAGGGCCGCCCGCGGCATAGGGGTTGACCAGGGTGATGGCACGCGAGGGCCAGCTGTCCTGGGCCGCGGCCAGGCCGCAGACGGTCACGGCGGCCAGCGCCAGTACGCAGCGGCGGATGCAAAGCGAAGTGGGCAACATGTCTCTTTTTCTTTCTTGGTTGGATGCGAATCAGCCAGCGGAGCCTTCGCCGCCAGGCGGTTTTTGCAACATCGGGCGGTGGAAGATGTCCCCCAGGCCGCTGTAGAACGGCCCGCCCAACCGGGCGATCGGCCGCATCTTTTCGGCGTCGACACGGCGCCCGTCGTAGACCGCGCTCGACAGGTGAAACGCCAGCACTTCACCGATGTAGAGGGTGTTCACCCCGCGCCCGAGCGTCACGGCCTGGTCGAGGCGGCATTCCATCTGCACCGGCGACGAGGCGATGCGCGGGGCGCGCACATGGCGGCTGGGCAGCAGCGGCAGGCCCAGCGCTTGGGCCTCGCTGATGTCCGGCGGGTATTCCCAGGCGCTCAGGTGCATCTCGTCCATGGTCGCCTCGGTAGCCACGTTGACGACGAACTCGCGGCTGGCCAGGATGTTGCGGGCCGTGTCCTTGATGGCGCCGTCACCGGCGCGCAGCGCGATGTTCACGGCGAGCATCGGCGGGCTGGTGGCGACATAGTTGTAGGAGCTGAAGGGCGCGACGTTGACGCGGCCCTCCTCATCCACGGTGGTGATCCAGGCAATCGGGCGGGGCACCACGCAGCCGACCAGCAGGCGGTAGGCGGTTTCGGTGTCGAGCGCGTCGCGGTCGACGCAGGTGAAGTCGGTGTGCAGGTGGGTCATGGTGCTCAGTCGGTCAGCTTCAGGTTGGCGGCGCGCACCACCTTGTCCCACTTCTCGCGCTCACGGCGCACGAAGTCGGCGGTCTCGCGCGGGGTCATCTTCACGGGGATCAGGCCCTGGCTGTCGAACTGGGAGAGCACTGCCTTGTCGTCCATCGCGGCGACCAGCGCGGCATTCAGCCGCGCAATGACCGGCTCGGGCGTGCCCGCGGGCGCGATCAAGACGTTCCAGATCGTGGCGTCGAAGCCGGCAACGCCGCTCTCGGCCACGGTGGGCACCTCGGGCAGTTGGGCAAAGCGCCTGGCACTGGTGACGGCCAGCAGCCGCAGGTGGCTGTTTTTGGCCTGCGCCACGGCGCCGGAGCCGGTGAGCACTCCGACGTCCACCTGGCCGCCCAGCACATCGGTCACCAGGGGCGCATCGCCGCGGTAGGGGATGTGCGTGCCGTCCATGCCGGTCTGGCTCTTGAGGTATTCGTAGCCCAGATGGCCGGGCGAGCCGTTGCCCGAAGTGCCATAGGAGAGCTTGCCTGGGTTGGCCTTGGCATAGGCGATCAGCTCCTTGAGGCTGTGCACCGGAAGGCTCGAGCGCACGCCGATCGCCAGGCCGAGCGAACCCATGTGGCCGACGACGGCCAGGTCCTTCTCGGCGTCGTAGGGCAGCTTGCGCCCCAGCAGCTTGAGCGTGACCATCGAGCCCACGCCGCCCACGCCCAGGGTGTAGCCGTCGGCCGTGGCCTTGGCGACCGCGTCGGTGCCGATGGCGCCGGCCGCTCCGGCGCGGTTATCGACCACCACCGGCTGGCTGCCCAGGCGCGACTGCATCGCCAGGCCCAGCACCCGGCCGGCAACGTCGGTCGAGCCGCCCGGGGGAAAGGGCACGATCAGCTTGATGGAGCGGTCGGGCCAGGATTTTTGCGCCAGGCTGGCGAACGGCAGGCCGGCGGCGGCAAACGCGGCCAGCAGGCTGCGGCGGCGAAGGAGGGGATCAAAGGAAGCCATGGCGTGTCTCCGTGCATTGGTATTGAAATTTTTTTCCGGGGCTCTCAAGCGGGCGGCTGCGGCCCTTCGCCCGCTTGAACCGGGCGCTGCTTTGTTCCATTGTGAAAGTCGTGCCGGCGCGCCGCCATTGCCTGCGGCGCAAAGCTGCTATGCAAGGCCGGATGCGCCAAGGCGCTGCGCGGCGCTATGCGCGCCGCCGCCTTACAGCTTTGCGCGCCGTGTCATAGCGCGCGGACCACGCCCTGCCTAGACTGGCTCAAGCCATGAAGGCGCCCGCATGGCAGCCCACAACAAGAGCCCGCCACGGGCATAGGAGACAGCATGCAACCACAGGCCGCCGCGCCCCCCGCACCCGTGTGCGCTCACCACGGCGGGCCGCTGGCCGGCCTTGTCGTTCTCGACCTGAGCCGCGTGCTCTCCGGGCCCTACTGCACGATGATGCTGCGCGACCTGGGCGCGACCGTGATCAAGGTCGAGCAGCCTTTGGTGGGCGACGAGGCGCGCCACTTCCTGCCGATCGCGCCTGGCGGGCAGTCCGCGTATTTCGCGGCCATCAACCGCGGCAAGAAATCGATTGCGCTCGACCTGAAAAACGCTGCCGACCGCCGCGTGCTCGACCAGCTGATCGGCAGCGCCGACGTGCTGGTCGAGAACTTCCGCCCGGGGGTGCTCGACAAGCTCGGTCTGGGCCATGCCGCGCTGTCGGCCGCGCACCCGCGCCTGGTCTACGCCTCGATTTCCGGCTTCGGCCAGACCGGGCCCTACCGCACCCGGCCCGCCTACGACGTGGTCGTGCAGGCCATGAGCGGCATGATGAGCATCACCGGCCACCCCGGGGGCGCCCCCACGCGCACGGGCTCCTCCATCGGCGACCTTGCTGCGGCCATGTTCATGTGCAGCGGCATCCAGTCGGCGCTGCTGCAGCGCGCGCGCACCGGCCTGGGCTGCCATGTCGATGTGGCGATGTTCGATGCGCAGATCGCCTTGCTCGAAGGAGCGATCCCCGAGGTGTTCTGTACCGGTGTCTCGCCGGGGCCGATCGGTGCCCGGCATTCGGGCGCGGCGCCCTTCGATGCGTTTCGCGGCCAAGACGGCTATCTGGTCATCGCCGCGGGCTCGGATCATCTGTTTGCCGCATTGGCTGCGGTGCTCGGCAGCGCGGGCCTGAGCGATGCGCCGCAGTTCGCCACGCGCGCGCTGCGCGTCGCCCACCAGGGCGAGCTCAAGGCCGCGATCGAGCAGCGCCTGGCGCAGCAGCCGATTGCGCACTGGCTGGAACGGCTCGAGCGCGCCGGCGTGCCGGCAGGGCCGCTCAAC
Source organism: Comamonas sp. (assembly GCA_040514115.1). Taxonomy (GTDB): domain Bacteria; phylum Pseudomonadota; class Gammaproteobacteria; order Burkholderiales; family Burkholderiaceae_C; genus Comamonas. The sequence continues at coordinate 3,605 of JBEVDH010000080.1, forward strand.
GACGTGGCCACCATGATGCAAGACCCCCAGGTCGCCAGCCGCGGCGTGCTGCCGTTCATTGCCGGAGGCGGCGGCCAGCGTGCCCCCGTCACGCCGATCGTGCTGTCGAGCCAGGGCTACCCGGCGCAGCTGCCGCCGGTGCCCGCGCTCGACGAGCACCGCGAAGCCGTGCTGCGCTTCGCATCCGGCGAGCGCACGGCGCTCGATTGAGCGTGTGGCCAAGCCGCAAGGCATTTTCAACTCCGCGCCTGGCGTGCGGACCTTACAGGAGACATTGACATGAGTGCTTTATCCGGTGTGCGTGTGCTCGATCTGAGCCGCGTCTTTTCAGGCCCCTGGGCCGCGCAGATGCTGGCCGATTTCGGCGCCGATGTGATCAAGGTGGAGCGCCCGGGGCGCGGCGACGATGTGCGCCACCAAGGCCTGCGCGTCAAGGACACGGCGGGCGGCGACACCCAGGAAACCTCGTCCTTCATTGCGATGAACCGCGGCAAGCGCTCGATCACCGTCGACATGTCGCAGGCGGCGGGCCAGGAGCTGATCCGCGAGATGGCCCGGCACTGCGATATCGTGATCGAGAACTTCAAGGCCGGCGATCTCGCGCGCTACGGCCTGGACTACGCTTCGCTGCAGGCCGTCAACCCCCGGCTCGTCTACTGCTCGATCAGCGGCTTCGGCCAGACCGGCCCCTACAGCCACCTGCCCGGCTATGACCCCATCTTCCAGTCCATGAGCGGGCTGATGAGCATTACCGGCCACGGCGACGACCAGCCCGGGGGCGGTCCGATGCGCGTGGGCTTCTCTGTCGGCGACATCACGGCCGGCTTCTATGCGGTGAGCGCCATTTTGGCGGCGCTGCGCCACCGCGACGTGGTCTCTGGCGAAGGCCAGCACATCGACCTGTCGCTGCTGGACTCGCAGGTAGCCGCCATCTCGCATGTGGCGATGATGTACCTGACGTCGGGTCAGCAGCCGCCGCGCCTGGGCAACGCCTCTCCCATCACCTGTCCCTGGCAGTCCTTCGACTGCCTCGACGGGCAGATCGTGGTGGCCGTGGGCAACGACACGCAGTTCGCGGCCTTCTGCAGGGTTCTCGGCGCCCCCGAGCTGGCCACCGATGAACGCTTTCTCACCAACCCGCTGCGCGCCAGGCACCGCCTGGTGCTCGTGCCCATGCTGGCCGACATCCTCAAGACCCGCACGGTGAAGGACTGGTACGCCGATTTCGATGCGGCCAGCGTGCCCAGCGGGCCGATCAACGGCTTCGAGCAGGTTTTCGCCGACCCGCAGATCGTGCATCGCGAAATGCTCTTCCAGCTGCCGCATGCCAGCGCCGGCAGCGTCCCCCAGGTGGCCAACCCGGTGAAGTTCTCCGCCACGCCAGTCGACTACCGGCGCGGCCCCCCGGTGCTGGGCGAGCACACCGACGAGGTGCTGCGCGAAGTGCTGGGCCTGGGCGCCGATGCCATCGCGGCGCTGCACAGCGCCAAGGTGGTCTGACATGCGCATTCTCCAGACCCCTCAAGACTTTCTCGGCATGGTCGGGGAAAGGCTCGGCACCAGCGGCTGGTTCACCATCACGCAGGAGCACATCAGTGACTTCGCGCGCTTGACCGGCGATGACTTCTGGATCCATGTCGACACCCAACGTGCGGCGCGCGAGATGCCCGGTGGCAAGACGATTGCCCATGGCATCTACACGCTGTCGCTGGTGCCCTTGCTGCAGCGCGACATCTTTCGCATCGAGCAGCGCGGGCGCGGGCTGAACTACGGCTCCAACAAGGTGCGCTACACCGCGCCGGTGCCGGTGGGCTCGCGCGTGCGGCTGCACCAGACGCTGGCCAGCGCCGAACGCGCGGGCCAGGCCACGCGCATCGTCACGCGCTGCGAGTTCGAGATCGAGGGCAGCGAGCGCCCCGCGCTGGTTGCCGAATTCATCCTGCACCTCGAAGACGCGCCGGCCTGATCCCAACCACCAAGGAGACAACGACATGTTCCAACGCCGCCGCATCACCGCCGGCCTGCTGGCCGCCGCCGGCCTCAGCGCCTTCACCCCCGCCTTGCTGGCTCAGACCAGCTGGCCCAACCGGCCGGTGCGCCTGATCGTGCCTTACCCTGCGGGCGGACCGGTCGACCAGCTGGCGCGCACCATCGCGCCCAAGCTGGGCGAGAAACTGGGCCAGCCGATCGTCATCGACAACCGCGCGGGCGCCAGCGGCACCATCGGCATCGATGCGACCGTGAAGGCCGAGGCGGACGGCTACACCTTTGGTTTCGGCGCGCCCGGCGGCATCACCGTGCTGCCGCACCTGCGCAAGCTGCCTTACGCGGTCGAGGCCATCAATTACCTGTCGCTGGTCGCGCGCGTGCCCCAGGTCATTGCCGTGAACCACAAGCTCAAGGTCAACACGCTGGCGGAACTCATCGCACTGGCCAAAAAGGAGCCCGGCAAGATCGCCTATGGCTCTGCGGGCAATGCCACCACGCCGCATCTGGGGGCCGAGCTGCTGGCGCAGGAGGCCAACGTCAAGATGCTGCACGTGGCCTACAAGGGCGCGGCGCCGGCCGTGACGGCCTTGCTCGCTGGCGAAGTACAGGTCATGACGGCCGACCTGTCGGCCCTGCTGCCCTTCCAGTCGCGGGGGATCAAGATCATTGCCGTGTCCGGGCCGCAGCGCGTCGAGGTGCTGCCCGGCGTGCCCACGACCACCGAGCTCGGCTTGCCGGCGGTTTATGTGGAGTCGAACTACGGCATCATCGAGCCGGCCAACGTGGCGCCGGCCATCAGCAACAAGCTGCGCGAAGCGCTGGTGGCGGTGCTGGAGATGCCGGCCGTCAAGGCGCAGATCGCCGCGCAGGGCGCATTGGCCATGTCGAGCACACCCGAGGAATACAGGAAGCTGATGCAGCAGGAGTCCGCCAAATGGGCCGGCGTTCTCAAGAAGGGCAACATCACGCTGGAATGAGCGGCAACCGTCCCGGCCGCCGCGGCGCGGCGGTCGGGACGGGCGGTCAGGACGGCAGATCCAGCACCTGCTTGGCCAGGATGTTGCGCTGGATCTCGTTGCTGCCGGCGAAGATCTTCGCGCCCAGGCAGTTGAAGAGCGGCGCCACCACCTGCATGTCGATCTCGTCGTTGCTGCTGTGGTCGCGCAGGCCACCATACTCGCCGGCCAGCTCGACCAGCAGCAGCGCCAGGCGCTCCCAGGTTTCGGTGGACCAGATCTTGAGCATGGAGATGCCCGCGGGAATGGGCTCGCCCCGCTTGGCGATCTCGGCAAAGCCGGCGTAGGCCGCGCCGAGGTCGGCCGTGTCCAGCTGCAGCTCGGTGAAACGCGCGACAAACAGCGGATCGTCGAAGCAGCCGCGCTGGCGCGCGAGCTTTTCCACCTGCACCAGCGTGTGCTGCGAATGCTTGGGGCTGCCGGTGAACAGCCGCTCGAAGCCCAGCAGCGCCTTGGCCACGGTCCAGCCCTGGTTGAGCTCGCCCACCAGATTGGCGCGCGGCACGCGCACGTTGTCGAAGAACACCTCGCAGAATTCGCGCTCGCCCGCCAGGTTGCGGATCGGGCGCACGGTCACCCCCGGAGTCTTCAGGTCCAGCAGCAGGAAACTGATGCCGGCCTGTTTCTTGACAGTCTTGTCGGTGCGCACCAGCATGAACATGTGCGTGCCGTCCGAGCCCCAGGTGGTCCAGGTCTTCTGGCCGTTGACGATGAAATCGTCGCCGTCGATCACCGCTTCGGTGCGCACCGCCGCCAGATCGGAGCCGGCGTTGGGCTCGGAATAGCCCTGGGTCCAGACATGCTCGCCCGCCAGGATGGGCGGCAGGAAACGCGCGCGCTGCTCGTCATTGCCAAAGCGCATCAGGATCGGGCCGACCATCACCAAGCCCTGGTCGGGCGAGCGCGCCACGCCCCACGCCTCGGTTTCCTCGATATAGGCAATGAGCTTGTCGGCGGGCAAGCCCATGCCGCCATGCTGCCTGGGCCACGCCGGCGCAATCCAGCCCAGGCGCGACAGCGTCAGGTACCAGTCGCGCGATTCGGCCCACGACTGGCGGTAGGGCATGTGGCGCCGCGCTTGCGGGTAGTGCGCGGCAAACAGCGCGCGCACCTGGGCGCGAAATTGCGCCTCCGGCATCGCATCCCAGTCCTGGTCGGCGCAGAAATCCTCGGCTGCGGTGGCCAGCGCCGGCGCCGGCGCCGCGCCAGGCGTGTGCAGTTGCGCATAACGTTGCCGATGGGCGGGCGCCGTGCCCCAGCGGCTGGCCAGTAGCAGGGCGCGCTTGAAGTACAGGCCCACGTCGTACTCGTTGGTGGTGCCGATGGCGCCGTGCAGCTGAATGGCCATGCGTGTCATCTCCAGCCCCGCATGGGCGCAGCGCGCCTTGGCCCGGCTGGCGTTTGCGGCCAGCGCCTCGGGGGTGCGGGCATTGGCCGCGGCCGAGACGGCGTCACGCAGGCAGGCCGAGGCCAGCTCGACCTGGATCAGGCCGTCGACCAGGCGGTGCTGCAGCGCCTGGAAGCTGCCGATGGGCTTGCCGAACTGCACCCGTGTCGTGAGGTAGTCGCGCGTGAGCTCGAGGCTGCGCCGCGCGATGCCGGCCAGCTCGGCGGACTGCGCGATGCGGGCGATCTCGTTGGCGTGATGCAGCGCCGCGATGGCGGCATCGCCCTGGGCAATGGGCTGCGCGCGCGCCTGCTCGAACGTCAGCGCTGACAGCGCGCTGCCGTCCACGCCGAACTGGGTGTCCAATGCCACGCCCGCGCTGGCAGCCTCGACCCAGACCAGGGCCGGCGCCCCGCCCTGGCGGCAAAAGACCAGCCAGCCATCGGCGCCCGGCCCGGGACGCACGAAGCGCTTGTGGCCGGTGAGCGTGCCCGCGTCGGCATCGAAGATCGTTGCCTGGCTGGCGCTCGCCTCCAGCGTGCCTGCAGCCTCCTGCCAGGCCACGCCGGCAATGGCCTTGCCGCTGTGCAGGCGCGCCACCAGCGCGTCCCGGGCAGCGCTGGGGGGCAGTTGCGCCAGCAGCGCCAGCGGATGCACGCCCGCATCGACAAACGGCTCGGCAAGCAGGTGCCGGCCGACCTGCTCGGCAATGGCCGCGACCTCGGCAATGCCCAGGCCGAGGCCGCCGTCCTCCTCCGCAACCAGGATGGACAGCCAGCCCAGTTCGGCGATTTCCTGCCAGACGGCGCGATCGAACCCGCCGCCTTCATCTTCGAGCCGGCGCACGCGCTGGCGCTGGTCCGTAGCGCCCAGGTAGGTGTCGGCACTGTCGGCAAACAGCTGGGAGGATTCAGACATGGCAGTCTCCCGCCAGCTGCGTGCAGCTGCTTTGACGGCAGGATGTGAACGTGATTTGAAGCATGGACATTCTCTTGGCTTGGAAGCGGAGCCCGCGAAACCTCGGGCGGACACACCCGGCAGGTGGAGCGCCGAGGTGCAGATGCTTGATTGGAGCACTGCCCGAGCCGGCTGGCGCCCCCTGCAAGCGCACAGCAGCTATGCAAATGTGGAAAGCCGCAGCCCGTATCGAGACCGGGTGCGCAAACCCGCCGCCACCGCCAACCGAAGACCGCTCACGCCCAAAGCCACAGGGGCCACGTCATACGTCAAATTCCGCTTTTCCAGCGGCGACGCGGCCAGGCGCCGCAGCGCAAGACTGCGGCAAATCCACCACTGGCAGTGGCTCATCCTTGGCCAGCCAGGTCGCGCGGGCACCGGGAGGCCGGGCGCGCCGCATTGCCCGCCTCCTGCCCTCGACCCTAACTGAAGCGCAGCGTCACCACCCCCGCCACGACCAGAGCCGTCCCCGTGGCGCGCCCCCAGCCGAAGCGCTCCCCGAGGAACCACCAGCCAATCAACGCCGCGAAGATCACCGAGGTCTCGCGCAGCGCGGCCACCAGCGCCACGGGCGCGTGCAGCATGGCCCACAACGCGATGGCATAACTGCCCAGAGAAGCCGCGCTGCCGCCCAGGGCCAGCGGCGCGCGCGCGCGCAGATAGGCCAGGGCTGCGCCGCGCCGCGGGCCGGCGCGCCACAGCACCAGCGCCAGGTAGGGCAGTCCGTCGAACAGGAACAGCGCCGCGGCGTAGGAAAACGCATTGCCGGCGGCGCGCACGCCCAGGCCGTCGATCACGGTGTAGCTGGCGATGATGCAGGCGTTGGCCAGCGCGAAGCCCAGCGCCTTGCGGTGATTGCCGGCGCCCGTCGCATCGCGTCCCGCGCGGGCCAGGCCCACCAGCAGCACGCCGGCCGACAGCACCACGACGCCCAGCCAGGCCTGCCCCGACAGCTGCTCGCCCACCACCGCCGAACTCGTCAGCGCCACCAGCAGCGGGGCCGAGCCACGCATGATCGGATAGGTCAGCCCCAGATCGCCGTGGCGGTAGGCGCCGGCCAGCGCAATGTAATAGGCGATATGGATCAGCGACGAGGCCGCGATGAAAGGCCAGGCCGCGGCGGGCGGAAAACCGAACCAGAGCACGGCCGGCACCGCGAAGACCACGCCCAGGCTGTGGATCAGCGCGGTGTCCAGCGACTTGTCGCCGCCGGACTTGATCAGCGCGTTCCAGCTGGCGTGCAGCAGCGCCGCGAACAGCAGCGCCAGCACCAGGACGACGCCCAGGCTCATGGCGCGGCGGGGGTGGCCAGGCGGCAGCGCGCCGCGATGGTCAGGTAGTGGTCCATGCCCGGCGTGGGCAGGGCCTCGATCTTGGCCTGGTCGTCCCACAGGCGCAGCCGCACCGCCTCCCGGGCATGCGGCCGGGCAATGAACGCCTGGGCCTCGGCCGGCGAGAACACGCCGCCTTGCAGCACCAGGCTGCGCTGGGAGTCCGGCGAGAGCGCGGCCTGGTAGTCCGGCCGGATGGCGCAGAGATAGCGCTTGGCATCGACATGCCAGCGGATGGCATCGAGCACCCGTTCTCCAAACAACCCGCGCAGAAAAGGCACGACGCTGAACTGGTGCAGATCGTCGATGCCGCGCGCGGTGGGCGTCTCGCCGTGCTCCTGCAGCAGATGGCCGAGGTCGTGCAGCAGCGCCGCGGTGATCAGCGCATCGTCGGCGCCGGCCTGCTCGGCCAGCCAGGCGGTCTGCAGCGCATGCGCGGTCTGGGTCACGGGCTCGCCACTGTACTGCGCGGCGCCATGGCGCGCGAACAGCAGCGCGATGTCGTCGAAGGCCAGCGCCATGCTCAGGCCTCCTGGGCGGCGGCGCGCGGCACGCGCTTGCGTGCGGGCGTGGCGACGGGCTGCGGCGCGGCCGGCGCTGCACTGAAGTTGTGCAGCGTGCGCTCGCGGCTGTTCATCACATGGTCGAACATGGCGCGGCCCGCGGCCTCGGCGTCGCGCGCGGCAATGGCCTTGACGATCTGGCGGTGCTCGCGCGTGTAGACCACCATCGATTCCACGGTGAGGTTCTTGCGCCGGATCAGCGACAGCTCCTTGATCAGCCGGCGGTAGTTGGCGGTGAACTTGGCGTTGCCCGCGAGCTGCAGCAGGCTGTCGTGGAATTCCAGGTTGTGGCGGTGGTAGGCCTGCGCGTCGCCGACTTTCGCGGCGGCGTCCATCGCATCGACCAGCTGGCGCAGCGCCCGGGTCTGCGCGGCGGTGCAGGTTTCGGCCAGCTTGCGGCCGATGTACATCTCCATGACGGCGCGCAGCTCGAAGATCTCCAGCGCTTCCTCGAGCGCGACGGCGCGCACGAAAACGCCGCGGTTCTTCTCGGTGCGCACCAGGCCGGCCTCGTCAAGCATGCGAAAGGCCTCGCGCACCGGGCCGCGCGACACGCCCAGTTGCACAGCGAGGATCGACTCCGTAAGCTTGGCTCCAGGCGGCAGTTCGCCGGCCAGGATCATGCGCTCGACTTCGTTTTGCACCAAACCGGCGAGCGAGTTGCCCTGCAGCTGTGCAATGGCGTCGTTGATGGGGGCGGGCAGGTTCATGGGCGTCCTCTGGAAAATCGGTGTTTTGCAGATTGTCTACGATCTACAAAAAACAATCTACACATCATGGCCTGCATTTTGCTTGAGGGAAATGTCACAGTGATGACATCTGCGACCGTCAAAGTTCGATCCGTTCAACACCTGGAGCAGCCCCATGAAATACGCCATCCTTGCCACCGCCCTCGGACTCGTTCTTGCCGCGCCGGCCTTTGCGCAAAAGCAGCAGCTGGTGGTCTACACCGCGCTGGAAACGGACCAGCTCAAGGCCTACCAGGAAGCCTTCACGGCCTCCCATCCGGACATCGAGATCAAGTGGGTGCGCGACTCCACCGGCGTGATCACCGCCAAGCTGCTGGCCGAAAAGGCCAACCCGCAGGCCGACGTGGTGATGGGCGTGGCGGCCACCAGCCTGGCGCTGTTCGACCGCAACGGCATGCTCGAGCCCTATGCGCCGCTGAACATCGACGCGATCATGCCGGCCTACCGCGACAAGAAGAATCCGCCTGCCTGGTTCGGCATGAACGTGTTCGGCGCCACGGTGTGCTTCAACACCGTCGAGGCCAAGAAGCGCGGCATTGCCCTCCCCACCACCTGGAAGGACCTCACCAAGCCCGAGTTCAAGGGCCAGGTGGTCATGCCCAACCCGGCCTCGTCCGGCACCGGCTACCTCGATGTGGTGTCCTGGCTGCAGCTGTGGGGCGATGAGGGCGGCAAGGGCGGCGGCTGGAAGTACATGGATGCGCTGCACCAGAACATCGCGCAGTACACGCATTCGGGCTCCAAGCCCTGCAACATGGCGGCGGCCGGTGAATATGTCGCCGGCATTTCCTTTGAATACCGCGGCCACACCAACAAGGCCAAGGGCGCGCCGATCGAGCTGGTGTTCCCCAAGGAAGGCCTGGGCTGGGACCTCGAGGCGTTTGCCATCTACAAAGGCACCAAGAAGCTCGAGGCCGCCAAGAAGCTGGCCAACTGGGCGTCGTCGAAGGATGCGATGCGCCTGTACGGCAAGAATTTCGCGATCACCGCGCAGCCCGGCATCGCCCCCAAGCTGGCCGGCATTCCGGCCGACTACGAGTCGCGCCTGATCAAGCTCGATTTCGACAAGGCCGCGGCCAGCCGCGATGCCACCCTGGCCGAATGGTCGAAGCGCTACGACAGCAAGACCGAAGCGAAGAAGTAAGCGCCATGGACGACGCCTACCTCGCGCTGCGCGGCATCCACAAAAGCTTTGGCGCCTTCACGGCGCTGGAAAGCCTCGATCTGTCCATTCGCAAGGGGGAGTTCGTGTGCTTTCTCGGGCCCTCGGGCTGCGGCAAGACCACGCTGCTGCGCATCATCGCGGGACTGGAGACGCAGACCGCGGGCGCCATCGTGCAGGCCGGGCGCGACATCTCGACGGCGCCGCCGGCCGAGCGCGACTACGGCATCATGTTCCAGTCGTATGCGCTGTTTCCCAACCTGACGGTGGCGCAGAACGTGGCCTACGGGCTGGTCAACGGGCGGCAGTCGCGCGCCAGCATTGCCGCGCGCGTCGACGAGCTGCTGCAGCTCGTGGGCCTGGGCGGCAGCCACGTGAAATACCCGGCGCAGCTGTCCGGCGGCCAGCAGCAACGCGTGGCGCTGGCGCGCGCGCTGGCCACCTCGCCGGGCTTGCTGCTGCTGGACGAGCCGCTGTCGGCGCTCGACGCCACGGTGCGCGTGCACCTGCGCAACGAGCTGCGTTCGCTGCAGCGGCGCCTGGGCGTGACGACCATCATGGTGACGCACGACCAGGAAGAGGCGCTGTCGGTGGCCGACCGCATCGTGGTGATGAACCACGGGGTGATCGAGCAGGTCGGCACGCCGCTGCAGGTGTACCGCGAGCCGGCCTCGCCCTTTGTCGCGGACTTCGTCGGCAAGGTCAACCGGCTGCAGGCGGTTGCCGAGGGCGGGCACTGGTTTCGCTGCGGCGACAAGCGCCTGCACTGCGCGCCGCAGGCGGGCGGCGATTTCCGCCCCGGCAGCCCGGTGGCGCTGTACCTGCGGCCCGAGGACCGGGTGGTGGGCACGGCCGCCGCCGACGACCCGCTGCACTGCGCCGGCACGGTGCGCCACATCGAGTTCCTGGGTGGCAACTGCCTGGCCGAAGTCGATGTCGAGGGCCTGGCCGGCCAGCCGCTGCATTTGCAGTATTCGCTCAACCAGATGGATGAGTTCGGCGTGCGCGAGGGCGCGCGCGTGAGCTTTGCGCTGCGCGCCGACCGGCTGCGCGTGTTTCCCGCGGGAGCCGCCGCATGAACGCGATGGCCGCCACCGTGCGCCGGGCGCCGCTGCGCCAGCGCGTGCATTGGAGCGAGCGGGTCGCGCAACTGGGCCTGCTGGGCGTGGTGCTGCTGCTGGGCGTGGGCCTGGTGGCGCCGCTGCTGCTGATCCTGTCGAAGGCGCTCGATGCGCCCGCGGGCGCCGCCGCCTCGGGCCTGGGCGCGTTTGCCGCGTATCTGGGCTCGCCGGCGCTGCTGACGAGCCTGTGGCAAAGCATCTGGGTCTCGCTGCTGGTCACCTGCATCGTGCTGCCGCTGGCCTTCACCTTTGCCTATGCGCTCACGCGCAGCTGCATGCGCGCCAAGCCGCTGCTGCGCACCGTGATGCTGCTGCCGCTGCTCGCGCCCTCGCTGCTGTCGGCCATTTCGCTGATCTACTGGTTCGGCAACCAGGGCGTGGCCAAGGACTTCTGGCTGGCACTGGGTTTTGACAGCATCTACGGCGCGCCGGGCATCGTGCTGGCCGAGTGCTTCGCGGTGTTCCCGCATGTGCTGATGATTCTCGTCACCGCGCTGTCGCTGGCCGATGCGCGCCTGTACGAGGCCGCCGATGCGCTGGGCACCAGCAGCGTGCGCAAGTTCTTCACCATCACCCTGCCCGGCGCCAAGTACGGCCTGATCTCCGCGGGCCTGGTGTGCTTCACGCTGGTCATCACCGACTTCGGCATCCCGAAGGTGGTGGGCGGCAACTTCAACGTGCTGGCCACCGACGTGTTCAAGCTGGTCATCGGCCAGCATGACTTCCAGCGCGGCGCGGTGGTGGCGCTGCTGCTGCTCGCGCCGGCGCTGCTGACTTTCACCATCGACTGGTGGGTGCAGCGCCGGCAGACCGCGACGCTCACCGCGCGCGCCGTCGCGCTGGTGCCCAAGCCATCGCGCGGCTTCGACGCGGCCATGACGCTGTACTGCCTGGTGATTGTGGCGTTGGTGCTGGCGATGTTCGGCATGGCGGTGTTTGCCTCGTTTGCGACCCTGTGGCCCTACAACCTCGCGCCGAGCCTGAACCACTATGTCTCCGGCCTGGTCGATGCCGAACTCGCCGACGCCCTGCTCAACAGCCTCCAGCTCGCGGCGTGCACCGCGGCGGTCGGCACGGTGGTGGTGTTCCTCGGCGCCTACCTGCTCGAGAAGACCCGCGGCCTGGCGCTATTGCGGCCCGTGGTGCGGCTGATGGCCATGCTGCCGATGGCGGTGCCGGGCCTGGTGCTGGGCCTGGGCTACATCTTCTTTTTCAACGCGCCGGGCAACCCGCTGGGCGGCTTGTACCAGACGCTGCCGCTGATGGTGCTGTGCACGGTGGTGCATTTCTACACCACCGGGCACCTCACCGTCGTGACGGCGCTCAAGGCGCTCGATGCCGAGTTCGAGGCGGTGTCGGCCTCGCTCAAGGTGCCGCTGTACAAGACCTTCTGGCGCGTCACCCTGCCGATCTGCCTGCCGGTGCTGCTGGACGTCTCGCGCTACTTCTTCATCAATGCGATGACGACCATCTCGGCCGTCGTGTTCCTGTATTCGCCCGACACCAAGCTCGCTTCGGTGGCGATTCTCAACCTGGACGAGGCCGGCGAGACCGGCCAGGCCGCAGCCATGGCGGTGCTGATCGCCGCGACTTCCGCGGTGGTCACATTGCTGTATCTGGGGCTGGGCCGGCTGGTCGACCGGCGCACCCAGGTCTGGCGGGCGCCCGCGCGATGAGCCGGCTTGCCGTCTTCGATCTGGACAACACCTTGCTCAGCGGCGACAGCGAGGTGCTCTGGGTCGAGTACCTGCTCGAGCGCGCCCTGCTTGACGCCCGCCAGGCCGGCGCCAATGCCGAGATGGACCGACGCTACCGCGCCGGCACGGCCACGCCCGCCGAGTTCAGCAGCTTCTACGCCTCGACGCTGGCCGGCCGCTCGGCCGCCGAATGGCAGCCGGTGCTGGCCGCCTTTATCGCCACCTGCATCCGCCCGCGCCTTCCCGACGCCGCAACTGCATTGGTGCGTACCCACCACGAGCGCGGCGACCTGCTGGTGCTGAGCACGGCTTCCAGCCGCTTCCTGTCCGCGCCCACCGCGCGGCTGCTGGGCTTCGAGCATCTGATCGCCACCGAGCTGCAGGTGGATGCCGGCGGGCGCTTCACGGGCGCCACGCAAGGCACGCTCAACATGCGCGCGGGCAAGGTCGAGCGGCTCCAGCAATGGCTGCGGGCGCGGGGAAATAACGCGCCCGCGGCGCTGGCCAGCGCCACCTTCTACAGCGACTCGATCAACGACCTGCCGCTGCTGGCGGCGGTCGGCGAGCCGGTGGTGGTCGACCCCGATGCGCGGCTGCGTGCCCAAGCCCGGGCGCTCGGCTGGCCGGTACTGGCGCTCGAGCGCGCACCCTTTTCTTTTCTGACCTGACTCCCATGAACCCACCCCATGCATTCGATCTGATCGTGGTCGGCGCCGGCATCGTCGGCCTGGCCCATGCCTACACCGCGGCCCAACGCGGGCTCAAGGTCTGCGTGGTCGAGCGCGACGCGGCCTGCGTCGGCGCCTCGATCCGCAACTTCGGCTTCATCACCGTCACCGGCCAGGGCGCGGGCGACACCTGGCGGCGCGCCCGGCGCGCGCGCGAGGTCTGGGGCGAAGTCGCGCCGCAGGCCGGCATCGCGGCGCTGCACCACGGGCTGTACCTCAAGGCGTCGCGCCCCCAGGCGCTCAAGGTGCTCGAAGAGTTCATGGGCACCGAGATGGGCGAGGCCTGCGAGCTGCTCGATGTGCGCGAAGCGGCACGCCGCGCCCCGGTGCTGCAGCTCGATGGCGCCCAGGGCGTGCTCTACAGCCCGCACGAGATGCGCGTGGAGTCGCGCACCGCCATCGGCCTCTTGACCCGCTGGCTGGGCGAGGCGCATGGCGTGGAGTTCCGCTTCGGCGAGGCGGTGCTCGAAGTCGCGACGCCGCGCGTGCGCACGTCGCGCGGCGTGCTGCATGCCGAGCGCGTGGTGGTCTGCACCAACACCGACATCAACGGTCTGTTTGCCGAGCGTCTGGCGCCCCACCCGCTGCAGCTGTGCCTGCTGCACATGCTGCGCGTCATGCCCGAACCGGGTTTCAAGCTGCCCGGCTCGGTGATGGGCGACCTCAGCCTGGTGCGCTACCACGGCTACAGCAAACTGCCCGCGGCCGCGGCGCTGCTTGAGCAGCTGCAGCGCGAGGAAGCCGCGTCGCTGGCCAACGGCATCCATCTGATCGCCGTGCAAAGCGCCGATGGCTCGCTGGTGGTGGGCGACTCGCACCATTACAGCGCCGCGCCCGAGCCCTTTGCCGACCAGCGCGTGGACGACCTGATCCTGCGCCATCTGCACGAGACGCTCAGGCTCAAGGCCTGCGCCGTCACCGAGCGCTGGGTCGGCATCTATCCCTCGTCAGCGACCACTGACTGCCTGATCGACGCGCCCGATGACGCGACCCGGCTGGTGATCGTCACCAGCGGCACCGGCGCCAGCACCGCCTTCGGCATTGCCGAAGACACCTTTGCCGGCTGGTAAGCCCCCACTTTCACGGAACATCCCATGAGCAAGCAACCCCCCACCACCGCCCTGTCCGCCGTCGTCTTCGACTGGGCCGGCACCATCCTCGACTTTGGCTCCTGCGCGCCGATGGGCGCGTTCGTGCGGCTTTTCCAGCAGTTCGGCGTCGAAATCAGCATCGAACAGGCGCGCGGGCCGATGGGGGTCGCGAAGTGGGACCATATCAAAGCGCTGAGCCTGCTGCCCGAGGTGGCGCAGCAGTGGCAGCGGCAGCACGGCCGGCCCTTCAGCGATGCCGACATCGATCACCTCTACGAAGTCTTCACGCCGATGAACGCCGCAGTGGTCGCCGACTTCGCGGACTTCATTCCCGGCGCGCTGGAGACCGTCGCCGCCCTGCGCGCGCGCGGCCTGAAGATCGGCTCGACCACGGGCTACAACCGCCCGATCATGGACATCGTGACGCCCATAGCAGCTGCCGCGGGCTATCAGCCCGACAACCTGGTGTGCGCCGGCGACCTGAGCGCCGGGCGCCCCGCGCCGCTGATGATGTACCGGTGCTTCGCCGAGCTGGGCGTGTGGTGGCCGGCCACGGTCGTGAAGGTCGACGACACCGAGGTCGGCATCGAGGAAGGCCTGCACGCCGGCACCTGGACCGTGGGCGTGGCCGTCAGCGGCAATGCGATGGGCCTGCAGCTGCACGAATGGCAGGCTCTGCCTGCCGCCGAACAGCAAACCCGCCGCGAAGCCGCAGCCGCCAAGCTGCGCGCAGCGGGCGCCCACTATGTGATCGATTCGGTGGCGGATCTGCTGCCGGTGCTGGACGACATCGGCGAAAAGCTGGCGCGGGGCACCAAGCCCTGAAGCCTTTGCCCGGAGCGAGCGCAACTGCCGGCGCGTTCAGCAGCCCTTTGAGCACATGCCTTGCCGGGCAGCATCACGCGCGGTAGATTCCGGCGCGGCGCGGCGCCTCACGCCTGCGTCTTTGCGCCCCCGGCCCACGTGGCCGGGCGCTGCAGGGTCTCCGAACGGTAGGCGCGAATCACGTCGAGCATGGAGTACAGCAGCGGCGAGCGCTCGTTCTTCAGATAGAAGCAGTGCAGGTCCATGTAGGCATCGGGGCTGGGCTTCAGGGGCACGTATTGCACGCCGGGAAACTTCACATTGGTCATGGAAGTGGGCACCAGCGCCACATCGTTGCCGATGGCGGTGAGCAACGTGGACATGATCACGTCGCTCGCCGCCGGCGCGAAATGCGGCTCGAAGCCGTGCTTGTGGCACATCTCGACCAGCCGCGCCGCTTCCAGCGGGGCATTGCCGATGCGCAGCGTCTCGGTGCGCAGCTGTGTCAGCTCCACGGATTCGAGTTTCGCGAGCCGGTGGTTCTGGTTGACGGCCACCACCAGCGGCTCGCGCGCCACCAGCTCGATCTCGATGTCGGCATCGTTGGGCAGCAGGCGCTCGAAGACGATCGTCACGCGGCCCTGGCGCAGCGCCAACACCTGGGCCGGCGACTGGGCGTAATGCAGCTGGATATCGACATCCGGGTGCCGGGCGCGAAAGCGGTTCAAGACGTCGGGCACGGCGCCAAAGGTGGCCGAGCCGTAGATGCCGATGTCCAGCCGCCCGAGCTGCCCCAGCCCCGAGCGGCGCGCGCGCTCGGCGGCCGACTCCACCAGGCCGAAGACCGCGCGCGCGTCGCGCAGCAGCGTCTCGCCGGCGTCCGTCAGCGCCATGCCGCGCGGGGTGCGCACGAACAGCTCCACGCCCAGCTCTTCTTCCAGCGCCTTGATGTGGCGCGTGAGCGGCGGCTGCGACAGATGCAGGCGCTCGGCCGCGCGGCGCAGGTGCCGCTCCTCGGCGACGGCGACGAAATAGTGCAGTTGTCTGAGGTCCATGCAATCCTAAACAAAAAGGTATCGGAGGGTGCTGTTTCCTGTCTGCGCCGAAGCACCGGGGTCGACCCGGTCCAGACAGCAGATAGAGGCAATGAATGCGGGTTTTCACTATATCGCTGCACTGGAGACTTGGCGCAGCAAAGCTTCCATACCAAACAAAAAGGTATCAAGAACAACTAAATAAGCAATGGAAGTTTAGTGCGAGTGGTCACAGAATTGCGCCATGCGGACACCTGATGGGTGGACCGCTACAAGAGGGCCCAGCGCAGCGCGCATGGACCCCGAAGGAGACAGCAAGGACTCGTGCCCTGACGCGCGACAGCGGCTGCCTGGACTTTTCTGACTGGCGGCTGGGCATTCAAGCCCGCTCGCGTATCCAAGGAATCACATGAAGAAGTTCTTCCACGGCGCCATTGCAATGGCCATCGCGCTCACGGTCTCGGGCGCATCGGCACGCGAATTCCGCTCCTCTGACAACCAGCCCACCGACTTCCCCACCGTGGAGGCAGTGCGCTCCATGGCCAAGGCGCTCAAGGAGCAGTCGGGCGGCAAGCATGGCATCAAGGTGTTTGCCAACGCGGTGCTCGGCGCCGAGCGCGACACCATCGAGCAGCTGAAGATCGGCGGGCTCGACATGATGCGCATCAACGCCGCGGTGCTCAACAACATCGTGCCCGAGACGATCGCGATCTCGCTGCCCTTCGTGTTCCAGTCGACCGCGCACATGCGCCAGACGCTGGACGGCGCCATCGGCCAGGAAGTGCTCGATGCGATGGCCGCGCAGGGCATGATCGGCCTGGCGTACTACGACAGCGGCGCGCGCTCGCTCTACACCGCCAAGCGCCCGATCAAGACCTTCGCCGACGTCAAGGGCATGAAGGTACGGGTGCAGCAGTCGGATCTGTTCGTGGCGATGATCGAGGCCATGGGCGCCAACCCCACGCCCATGCCGTACGGCGAGGTCTACACGGCGCTCAAGACCGGCATTGTCGATGGCGCCGAGAACAACTGGCCGTCGTACGAGTCCTCGCGCCATTTCGAGGCCGCGAAGTACTACAACGTCACCGAGCATTCGATGGTGCCCGAGGTGCTGGTCTTCTCGAAGAAGATCTGGGACACGCTGCCCAAGGAAGACCAGGCGCTGATCCGCAAGACCGCCAAGGAGTCGGTGCCGGTGATGCGCAAGCTTTGGGACGAGCGCGAAGCCAAGTCGCGCAAGGTCGCCGAAGCCGGTGGCACCCAGGTGGTTCAGATCACCGACAAGAAGCCCTTCATCGATGCGATGGCGCCGGTCTACACCAAGTTCGCCAACACGCCCAAGCTGCAGGACCTGGTCAAGCGCATCCGCGAGTCGGCCAAGTAAGCCCGCACCAGGGACTCCATCATGAATGTCCTGATTCAAGGAGGCAGCGGCAACGCCGCACCTGGGCCGGCCGCGCCTCAGCCGGCCACGCCTCAGCCGGCCGCGCCCCCACGCCCGCTGACCCGCATCAATGCCCGGCTGGCGCGCTGGTGCATGAAAAGCTGCGTCGCGGGCCTGCTGTTCATCGTCGTCATCGTGTTCTGGCAGGTGTTCGGGCGCTATGTGCTCAACAGCTCGCCGACCTGGACCGAGAGCCTGTCGCTGATCATCGTGCTCTACGTCACGCTGCTGGGCGCGGCCGTCGGCGTGCGCGATGCCGGCCATATCGGCCTCGAGTCGCTGCTGGTGATGGCGCCCGAAAAACTGCGCCACCGCATCGAGTTCCTGATCCACCTGCTGGTCGCGGGCTTTGGCGGCTTCATGGTCTACAACGGCCTGATGCTGGGCGAGTCGGTCATCAGCTACAAGATCCCGAACCTGGCGCTGCCCGAAGCGGTGCGCTACGTGCCGCTGGTGCTCTCGGGCCTGCTGATCATCGCGTTTTCCATCGAACACATCATTGCGCTGCTGGACGGCACGCAAGTGGAGCCCTCATGGCACTGACCATTCTTTGCATTGCCTTCTTCGGCCTGCTGGTGCTGGGCGTGCCGGTGGCGTTTGCCATCGGCCTGGCCTCGGTCGTCACCATCCTCTACGAGGGGCTGCCGGTCGGCGTGCTGTTCCAGCAAATGATGTCTGGAATGAACATCTTCTCGTTCCTGGCGATTCCGTTTTTCGTCTTCAGCGGCGAGCTGATGCTCTACGGCGGCGTGGCCGACAAGATCGTGCGCCTGGCCAACAGCGTTGCCGGCCATGTGCGCGGCGGCCTGGGAATGTCCAACGTCGTGGCCTGCACGCTGTTTGGCGGCGTCTGCGGCTCGGCCGTGGCCGATGTCTCGGCCATGGGCTCGGTGATGATTCCGGCGATGAAGAAGGAGGGCTATCACGCCGACTACGCGGTCAACGTGACGACGCACGCGGCCCTGGTCGGCGCGCTCATGCCCACCAGCCACAACATGATCATCTACGCGCTGGCGGCCGGGGGCTCGGTGTCGATCGGCGCGCTGATCACCGCGGGTCTGCTGCCGGCCGCGTTGCTGATGGTCAGCATGCTGGTCGCGGCCTATCTGGTGGCCGTGCACCGCGGCTACCCGGCGGGCACCTTTCCCGGCTGGCGCGGGGTGGCGCGCGCCGCCGTGGCGGCCGTGCCAGGGCTGCTGATCATCGTGGTGATCCTGGCCGGCATCCTGTCGGGCGTGTTCACCGCGACCGAGGCGGCGTCGGTGGCCGTGGTCTACACCATCTTGCTGACCTTCTTCATCTACCGCACGATGACCTGGCACAACTTCATCAAGGCCGCGGCCAAGGCGGTGAAGACCACCGGGGTGGTGCTGCTGCTGATCGGCGTGTCGGCGATGTTCCAGTACCTGATGGGCCTGTATGAAGTCGCGGACTTCATGGGCAACTGGATCACCAGCGTGTCGCTCGAAGCCTGGCAGGTGTTCCTGCTGATCAACGTCATCTTGTTCCTGCTCGGCACGTTCATGGACATGGCCGCGACCATCCTGATCGCCACGCCGATCTTCCTGCCGATCGCCATGAAGTACGGCATGGACCCGGTGCAGTTCGGCATCGTGATGCTGCTCAACTGCGCGCTGGGCCTGAACACCCCGCCCGTGGGCACGACGCAGTTCGTCGGCTGCGCCATCGGCGGCATCTCGGTCGGACAGGTGATGCGCACCATCTGGCCGTTCTACGGGGCCCTGCTGGCCACGCTGATGCTCGTCACCTATGTCCCCGCGTTCTCGCTGGCCCTGCCGCGACTGCTGATGGGCTATGCCCACTGAATCCCAAGGAAGAAAAATGGCCAAGATTGCATTGAGTGGAGCCTGCGGGCATGTGGGCAGCGTTTTGCGCCGGGAGCTGCCCAGGCACGGCATCGATCTGCGCTCGTCCGTGGGGCTCGAGCCGGCCCCGGCGCTGCACGAAGGTGAGGATCTCACGTACGGCGACCTGCGCGACGCGGCGGCCGTGGACGCTCTGCTGCAGGGCGTGGACGTGCTGATCCACATGGCCGGCACCAGCATCGAGCGCCCGCTCCAGGAGATCATCGACAACAACCTGATCGCGCTGCACGCGGTGTACGAGGGCGCGCGGCGCAACGGCGTGCGGCGCGTGGTGTTTGCCAGCTCCAACCATGCCTTCGGCATGCACGGGGTGGACGCGAAGCTGCGCCACGATGCCGAGTACCGGCCCGACGGCCTGTACGGGCTGTCCAAGGTCTGGGGCGAGGCGATGGCGCGCATGTACTGGGACAAGCACGGCATCGAGGGCATCTGCCTGCGCATCGGCACCACCAAGGACTGCCCGCCCGAGGACTTCCGACAGCTCAGCACCTGGATGGGCGCCAAGGATCTGGTGGCGCTGGCGCTGCGCTGCATCGAGGCGCCGGTGGATTTCGCCGTGGTCTGGGGCATCTCCCACAACGACCGCGCCTACTACGACCTGTCCGAGGGCAACCGCATCGGCTTCGCGCCGCAGCAGAACGCCGAGGACTGGGCCCCGCAGCTTCTGGCCCAGCCCAACCGCATGAACCCGGTGGCGCGCAGCTTCCAGGGGGGCGAGTTTGTCACGCT
>JBEVDH010000113.1:0-11134 GCA_040514115.1 Comamonas sp.
GGCGCACGGCTGCACTGGCACCTGCAGGACCGCCGCCGGCGCCCCTTCCACCAGCTGGCCGCGGCGCTCTGGCAGCGCTACCAGCGGCCGCTGTGCATCAGCGAAACCGGCCATGTCGGCCAGGGCCGCGCGCAGTGGCTTGACGACATTGCGGGCGAGGTGGCGCATTGCCACGCCCAGGGCATCCCGCTGCTGGGACTGTGCCTGTACCCGCTGATTGACCGGCCCGACTGGCAAGACCTCGATCACTGGCACCACGCCGGCCTGTGGGACGTACCCGGCGCCGATGCCGGGGACCACACGCGCCAGCTGTGCCAACCCTATGCCGAACGCCTGCAGCATTGGCTGCAGTCCTTTGGTGACCATGCGCTTCGCTTTTCCCCACCCATTCTTGGTGCCGCTATGACAAGCATTGTTGTTTTCTCTCATCTTCGCTGGGATTTCGTGTACCAACGCCCGCAGCAGCTGATGTCGCGCCTGGCCGGTCAGCACCCGGTCCTGTTTGTCGAGGAGCCCATGGTGGGCGCCGAGCGTACCTGGCTCGAGCGCTACAGCCCCTGCGCCGGCGTGCAGGTACTGCGCATGCACGTGCCCGGCAATGCGCCCGGCTTTGCCGACATGCACATGGACCGCATGCGCGGCCTGCTGCAACAGTACCTCGAAGACCATGGCATCGACCAGTACCTGCTGTGGTTCTACACCCCGATGGCGCTGCCGCTGGCGCGCGACCTCACGCCGCTGGGCCGCATCTATGACTGCATGGATGAGCTGGCCGCATTCGACTTCGCGCCCCCGGCGCTGATCGCGCGCGAAGAGCAGCTGTTTGCCGAGGTGGACCTGGTGTTCACCGGCGGGCGCAGCCTCTACGAGTCCAAGCGCGCGCGGCATGACGACGTGCATTGCTTCCCGAGCAGCGTCGACCATGCGCATTTCGGCCGCAGCGGCGTGCCCAGCCACCCCGACCAGGCCCACATTGCCGGCCCGCGCCTGGGTTACTACGGCGTGATCGACGAGCGGCTGGACCTGGACCTGGTCGGCGCGCTGGCCGATGCCCACCCCGAGTGGCAGATCGTCATGGTCGGCCCGGTGGTCAAGGTCGATGCCGCGCGCCTGCCGCAGCGCCCCAACCTGCACTGGATGGGGCAACGCCGCTATGACGAGCTGCCCGCGTTCCTCTCCGGCTGGGATGTCTGCCTGATGCCCTTCGCGCTCAATGCCTCGACGCGCTTCATCAGCCCGACCAAGACGCTCGAATACCTCGCAGCGGGCAAGCCCGTTGTGAGCACGCCGGTGCGCGACGTGGCGCAGCAGTATGCGGACGTGGTGCCGATCGCGGCCACGCCGGCCGAGTTCGTGGCCGCCTGCGAAAGCATCCTGGCGCGCTCGCCCGAGGAGCGCACGCAGTTCCAGGAACTTGCGGCCCAGGTCGTGGCGTCCACCTCGTGGGACCTCACCGCCGCCGCGATGCAGGTGCTGCTCGAACGCCTGGAAGTGCCTGCCGACGAAGCACTGAGCGCCGAGCCACTGGTGTCGGTGGCGGCGCCAGTGCGGCCCGCTGCCGCGCCGCAGCCGTCGCCTTCCCTTCGCGTCGCCTGAACCCGCCGCCATTTTTCCAGAGAAAGCTTTCATGGCCCATATTGCAATTGTCGGCGCCGGTTTTTCCGGCGCCGTGCTGGCCCAGGAGTTGGGCCGCGCGGGTCACCGCGTCGAGGTGTTCGACACCCGGCCCCATGTCGCAGGCAACTGCCACACCGAGCGCGACGAGAAGACCCAGGTGATGCTGCATACCTACGGGCCGCACATCTTCCACACCAGCAACCAGCGCGTCTGGGACTACATCCAGCAGTTCGGCACCTTCATGCCGTTCGTCAACCGCGTCAAGGCCATCACCGGCGGGCAGGTGTACTCGCTGCCGCTGAACCTGCTGACCATCAACCAGTTCCTGGGCCGCACCTTCTCGCCCGCCGAGGCCAAGACCTACTTCGAGGAGATTGCCGCGCAGGGCGGACCCGCGCCGGAGAATTTCGAGGAGCAGGCACTGGCGCTGATGGGGCCGGACCTCTACGAGGCGTTCTTCAAGAACTACACCATCAAGCAGTGGGGCATGTCGCCCACGCAGTTGCCGGCAAGCATCCTCAAGCGCCTGCCGATGCGCTTCAATTACGACGACAACTACTACTCCAGCCAGTACCAGGGCATTCCACGCGATGGCTATACGGCCATTGTCGAGAACCTGCTGGATGTGCCCAACGTCACGCTGCATCTGGGCACGCGCTTCGACCGCGCGCTGGCCTCGGGCTACGACCATGTCTT
The DNA here is from genome assembly GCA_040514115.1 of Comamonas sp. Classification (GTDB taxonomy): domain Bacteria; phylum Pseudomonadota; class Gammaproteobacteria; order Burkholderiales; family Burkholderiaceae_C; genus Comamonas. The sequence goes on from JBEVDH010000113.1 coordinate 2,314, forward strand.
CTGCAGCGGCCCGATCGATGCCTGGTTTGGCTGCGACGAAGGCCGTCTGGGCTACCGCACGCTGGACTTCGTGCGCGAGGACCACGCAGGCGACTACCAGGGCAACGCGGTGATCAACTACGGCGACATGTCCGTGCCGTGGACCCGCATCTCCGAGCACAAGCATTTCGCGCCCTGGGAGCAGCACGAGAGCACCGTGATCTTCAAGGAGTACAGCCGGCTGTGCGAGGAAAACGACACGCCGTACTACCCGATCCGGCTTGTCGCCGAGAAGGCGCTGCTGGCGCAATACGTGCAGCGCGCGCAGCAGGAGCGCAACGTGACCTTTGTCGGCCGCCTGGGCACCTACCGCTACATCGACATGCATGTGACGATTGCCGAGGCACTGGATGTGGCCGAGCAGTACCAGCAGAGCCTGACGAGCGGCAAGCCGCTGGGCAGCTTCGTGATGGATCCGTTGGGCTGAACCACGCCAAGGGGGGCCGTGGGTACCGGATTGCCTGTTTTTTGGGCATGCCCGGCAAACCCAGCACTGGCGCCACTTTGGCGAGTTGTTCCGGCAGTTATGCACAAGCTTGGACCCCTGCCGTGGGGATAAGACGGCAGGGGTTGCGCCCGGTGTCGTCTGGCACCGCAGCGCGCCGGTGCCTTGGCGCCGCGTGCCATCGGCGGCCCCTGCCGGCTTCAAGCAGCTTTCACGAACGCTCGATACATTGCCAGGCATGCGCCGCGCACCGGGAGGGATGCGCGCGTTGGAACGCAGCAGGTGCGTACGCCACTAACACCTCAAAATCAATAATCATTTATAGCATGCTGTCCCTATTCAACACCTTGGGTTTTGGTTTGGCGAGGCGCCAGCTCGAGGCACTCTACAGAAACCAGGCCGTCATCGAGTTTGATGTGTCCGGTCATATTCTTTTTGCCAATGCGCAGTTCCTGCAACTGATGGGTTACCGCAAGGAGGAGGTGCTGCAAAAGCACCACCGCATCTTCCTCGATGTCGATGGACACGATGAAGCCGAGTACCGCAACTTCTGGGAGCGGCTGCGCCGCGGAGAGTCGTTTGTCGGCCGCTGCAAGCGCCTCAAGCGCAATGGCGAGGCGGTATGGCTGCAAGCCAACTACAGCCCGATCATGGATCGCCAGGGGCGCCTGTGCAAGGTGGTCAAGTACGCGATGGATGTGACGGCCGAGGTGCGCAGCAGCGCCGAGGCCGCCAGCCAGCTCGACGCCGTGGGGCGGTCGCAGGCCGTGATCGAGTTCAGCCTGGACGGCCGCATCCTGCGCTGCAACCGCAACTTTCTCGATGCGATGGGCTATGCATCGCAGGACCAGCTGGTGGGCCAGCACCATTCGGTATTCGTGGAACCTGCCGAAGCGCGCAGCCCGGCGTATGCCGTGTTCTGGCGCAAGCTGGCCCAGGGGCAATACCAGAAAGGCCAGTTCCGGCGGATTTCGCACTCCGGCGCCGATGTGTGGATCGAGGCCAATTACAACCCGGTGTTCGACCAGCGCGGCCAGCCCTTCAAGGTGGTCAAGTACGCGACCGACATCACCACCCGTTTCGAGGCCACCCGGCTGGTGCAGTCGGCCTTCGAGCAGCTGCAGCAGCTGGTGCAGGAAAACGCGGTGCGCGCCAACGATGCCAGCGACCAGGCGCGCCTGGTCGTCAAAGTGGCCAACGGCGGCAGCACTGCAGTGGAGTCGGCCATTGAAGCCATGCAGGAGATCCGCAACAGTTCGGGGCGCATCGGCGAGATGGTCGGCCTGATCGAAGGCATTGCCTTCCAGACCAACCTTCTGGCGCTGAACGCGGCGGTGGAAGCAGCACGCGCCGGCGCGCATGGGCGCGGCTTTGCCGTGGTGGCCAATGAAGTGCGCAGCCTCGCGGGGCGCAGCGCCGAAGCCGCCAAGGAAATCAAGAGCGTGATGGTTTCGTCTTCCGACAGCGTGCAAAGCGGCTACGACCGGGTACACGATTCAGGCGCGATGATGGTGCAGATGAAGCAGGCGGCCCAGCGGGCCAGCGAGGTGATGGAGGAGATCGCGCTGGCGGGCAAGCTGCAGCACCAGAACCTGGGCGTGGTCAACCATGCGATCACCCGGCTCGAGCAAGCGGTGGTCAGCGGCTGAAGGGCGCTGGCGCCCTTCGAGTCAAGCCCCCTGGCGATCGCCCGACCGGCGTGCCAGACGGCAGCGGCGCAACGCCAGCACCGCGCGCCCGTCAGGCGTCAGGCTGTAGATGACGGCATCCGCGGGAGCGCGGATCGTTCCAGCGACCAGGCCGCTGCTGCGCAGGTCTTCAAATGCGCTGATTTCTTCCGGGAGATGCAGGTGCAGAGGTTGCGTGCCCGAGGCAACCTCAAGAAGACGGTATTTCATTCTTCGCTTTCATTGACTGCGTAGAGTGCAGCGGAACTGAAAGTCAAAAGCGTGTGCTAGGGCGCCCGAGACAATGGGCCCGACGATACGCGAACCAGTGCGAAATGCAAGCAAATACAGGTGGTTTCCCTACATTTTTTATAGGCGTTGGCTGACAACGCCCAAAGAAGATGCCGCCACCCGCGTTCGTGCTCCCGGCGGGAACAATTCATCGCAAATCGGTACCTGGGTTTTGCTTGATTCCCGGTCCAGGGGCGCTGGCGCTCAGGCAGCGATCAGCTGCTCCATTCCCAGATCCGACAGGTTGCGAACGCCCAGAAGGGCCATGTCGCGATGGACTTCATCGCGCAGCAGGCCAATCGCGTGTGCCACCCCGGCCTGGCCGCCGATGGCCGCCGCATAGGCCATGGGGCGACCGACAAACACGTGGTCCGCGCCCAGGGCCAGGGCCTTGATGACATCGGTGCCGCGGCGCACACCGCTGTCGAGCATCAGTGCCATGGCGCCCTTGACCCTCGCGGCCTCGGGCAGAACCCGCAGCGGGGGAACGGTGCCATCGAGCTGGCGGCCGCCATGGTTGGACAGAATCACACCATCCGCGCCAGCCTGTTCCGCGCGTTGCACGTCGCTGGCGGAAATCAGGCCCTTGATCACCAGCTTTCCCTGCCACAGCCGGCGGATGAGCGAGATGTGTTCCCAGCTCAGATGGTCGCGCAGCCCGAACTGCCGCACGACGCTACGGGAAATGATCGGTACGCCCCTGCCCGCGCCCGCGTTCTCGAAGTGCGGCATGCCGTGGCGCACCAGCGTGCGCCCCAAGGTTCCCAGCAGCCACTGCGGGCGCGTGATCCCGTCCCAAACCAGGCGCGGGCTCGGCCGCAGCGGCGTGGAAAAGCCCACGCGGACGTTGCTCTCGCGGTTGGCAAGTGTCGCCGTGTCGACGGTCACCACGAGGGTCTTGAAGCCGGCATTCACCACCCGCTCCAGCAATGCTTCGATGTGCGCGCGCTCTCCGGGGATATAGGCCTGGAACCAGCCACAGGTCGGAGCCGCCTGCGCCACGCGTTCCATCCGGGTCAGGGAGGCGCCGCTCAGGACGAAGGGGATGCCAGCGGCTTCTGCGGCACTGGCCAGAGCGACATCGCCATCGAAGGCAAACAGCGCGCACAGTCCCATGGGCGCAATGCCGAAAGGCGCCTGGTACTCCTGGCCCATGAGCTGGCGCGTCTGCTGGCGCGCGGAAACATCCACTAGGACATTCGTGCGGAACATCCATCGGCGAAAGGCGGCAGTGTTCGCCTGCAGTGTCACGTTGTCTTCCACGCCTCCTTGGAGGTAGCCAAAGATCGGGCGTGGCAGGATGCGCCGTGCCGCAGGTTCGAGGTCGCCCAGGGAAAGGATGCTTCTCAGGCGACGCGGCAGGTGACGGCGGGCATTCGGTGCGGGGCCGATCTGCTGCCGGGGAGGATGTGTTGTCATGGGGTTTCGGCCAAATACCTGCTGGCTTGCAGGTGTGGGCCTATTGGATTGCACCCGCCGGGCGCCGGCAACCTGTTACGCAGTGCGTAACATCAAGGGTAGGCAGTGCGTAACGTCAAAGGTACGCAGTGCGTAACGTCATGGGTGCCAGGTTGCGCGCAATGCAGTCGCCGGCATGCCGCCCAGGGCCAGGCCCAATTGCCTGGCCGCGGCCACCGTGATGGGCGCCAGCCGGCGCAGCACCGCAGGCGTCAGCCGTTCCATGGCCCCGGAGGTGCTGACCGCACCCAGCACTGCACCATGCTCTCCGCGCACGGCGGCCGCGACCGCTGCGGCGCCCGAGGAGCGTTCCGCCCGGGCCCAATGGAAGCCGCGCTGCCGGATACGTTCATAGACCTCCCCAGGCGTGCCCAGCGCAGCCAGGATGGCCCGACCCGGCGCACCAAGCTCCAGGGGAAGAAGTTCGCCGGAACGGGGATGGTCTGGCCGGGCTGTAGGGCCGTCGCAGCGCATCAGGCAGCTGCGCAGGTTGCCTTCATGAACGTAGAAAGACGCACTCTCGCCCGTCTCGGCCGCCAGCCGCACCAAAATGGGTTCGATGACCGAGCCGACGTCAAACTGCGCCTGGTAGCGCGAGCCGATCCAGCCTGCCGCCGGTCCCAGGCGCCATGCGCCGTCTTCACGCTGCACCAGAAAGCGCGACAGCGCCAGCGTGCGCGCCAGCCGCAGTGCAGTCGGTTTGTGCAGCCCCGTGCGCCGGGCGAGCTCGGTCAGGGAAAGGAAGACTTCATCACCGCCATCGAAGGCCTGCAGCAGCGACATGGCTTTGACCACAGCCTGTACATGGTCGCGGCCGACCGGTTGCCCCGTGACCAACGGCATTTTCGGACCACTGCGCACTCTGGAGCCCGGTAGCAGCTGAGATTTCACGCGATTTTCCATGCCAGCAATGGTAGCTGTTACGCAGTGCGTAACAGGTTGTCCGACATCGGGCCGCGCCACGATGATCGCGGCTCCTATAACTTCAACGAGACAAGACCATGCAGATTTCAATGTCCTCCAGCAGGCGCCGGGTTCTGGCGGCGATGGCCCTGCTGCCGTTCGCCGTGCGAGCCCAGGCAAGTTATCCCAACAAGCCGATCCGCATGGTCATACCCTTTGCCGCGGGCGGGGCCACGGATGTCCTGGGACGCGATCTGGGCCAGGCCATGACCGCCAGCCTGGGGCAGTCCTTCGTGGTCGAGAACATGGGCGGCGCGGCAGGGGTCACGGCGCTCAACTCCGTGGTGCGTGCACCGGCCGACGGCTACACCGTGTTCTTTTGCGCCTCGGGAAACATCACGGCGCAGCCGCTGCTTTCCAGGAACCGGGTCGACATCCTGAGCCAGCTGGCACCTGTGGGCATGATTGCCTCGGCTCCCCATGTGCTGGTGGTCAGCGACAAGGCGCCCTTCAAGTCCCTGCCGGAATTGATCGCCTACGCGAAGGCCCATCCGGGCGCAGTGAACTTCGGCTCCGCAGGCGTGGGCGGGCTTGCCCACCTCGGCACGGAACTGCTGGCCCGCAGCGCAGGCATCAAGCTCACCCATGTTCCCTACAAGGGAGCTGCGCAGGCCAACAACGACCTGGTGGCCGGCCAGATCCATGCGATCTTCGGCACCATGCCCTCGTTCACCGGAATGATCGAAAAAGGCGCGCTCCACGCCATCGGCCTCACTGCAGCCAGCAGCGCCCGGCCGCTCAAGGGGCTGCCGCTCATCTCCCAGACGGTGCCCGGGTTTGCGTACAGCTCCTGGAACGGAATTTTCGTGCCTGCGGGCACGCCTGAAGCCATTATTGAAAAGCTCCACGGCGCCATGCGCACAGCCTCCGTGAACCCCGGGCTGAGGCACCGCTTCGATGAGCAGGGCGTGGAGGTCGCGTTGGCGAGTCCCACGGAACTGCGAGACCTGGTGCGCAAGGAGCGTGCCGTCTGGGAGAAGGTGATCCGGGACGCCCGCATCGAGTTGAGCTGAGCGGAGCCCACGCGGTGCGCACGGCTCAGCAAGCTGGCTGCACTCGGGGCAGCGGGCCCGGTACAGGAAGGCGCTAAACTGCCCGGGCCACGCCGCGCCAGTCCACGCAACCCCCGGAGCCTCCATGACCCTGACCGTCCACCATCTGGAAACCTCGCGCTCGCAGCGCGTGCTGTGGCTGCTTGAAGAGCTGGGCGTGCCCTATGCGCTGCGCGTCTACCAGCGCGACCCCAAGACCCGCCTGGCGCCGGCCGAGCTCAAGGCGGTGCATCCGCTGGGCAAGTCGCCAGTCATCACCGAAGGCACGCAGGTGGTGGCCGAATCGGGCGCGATCATCGAATATCTGGCGGAAACCTACGGCGCGCAGGCGCCTGCCGAACTGGCCCATCTGGAGCCGGCGCGTGGCACGCCGGAATATCGCCAGTGCCGCTTCTGGATGCATTACGCCGAAGGCTCGCTGATGAACTGGCTGGTCATGAAGCTGGTGTTCGACACCATCGCGCGCCAGCCGATGCCGTTTTTCGCGCGCCCGGTGGCCCGCGCGCTGTGCGCCAAGGTGCAGCAAAAGCTCATCGGGCCCAATGTGCAGACCGCGCTGGCCTTCATGGAGGCGCATCTGGCGCAGCACCGCTGGTTCGCCGGCGAGCACCTGACGATGGCCGACTTCCAGATGAGCTTTGCCGTCGAAGCGGCCTTGATGCGCAGCGGCAACGAGGCCGCCTGGCCCCATCTGCTGGCCTACCGCCAGCGCATGCGCGCGCGGCCCGCCTACCAGCGCGGGGTGCAAAAGGGCGGGCCGGTGGTGATGGGGCAATAAGGCCCCGCGTATTCAGCCCTGGCGCAGAGGCTGCGCCTGGATCCGCGTGCGCGTGGCCAGCCAGCACAGCACCGCGCCGGCGCAGACCATGCCCGCGCCCAGCCAGAACGCCGGGCTCAGCGGCACGCGCAGCAACGCCGCCGCCAGCGCCGCCGACAGCACCGGCGTGAAATACGACGCGCCGGCGAGCAGCGTCACATTGCCATGCAGGATGCCGATATTCCACGCCGCATAACCCACGCCCATGGCCGCGCCGGCGAGCGCCAGCTGAATGCCGGTCGGCAGATCCCAGTGCATCGCGCCGCCGCCCTGGGCCAGGTATTTGAGCCACAGGGCCGCCGCCGTGAGGAGGAAGAACAGGGTGATGGCGTTCTTTCCCCGTGCCATGCGCGCCGTCAGCGTGCAATAGGCGGCCCAGAGCAGCGCGCCGGCCAAGGCCAGGCCATAGCTCAGTGGATTGGACTGGACGTTGCGCAGCATGCCCGGCAGGTCCAGGCCCGGCTCCCCGCCCAGCACCTGGCAGATGCCGGCGATGGAAATCAGCGCGCCGGGCACGACCAGCGCATTGGCGTGCTGGCCGTTGAAGGCCACGGCGGCAAGCAGCGTGAAGGTGGGCCAGAGGTAATTGACCATGCCGACCTCGATGGCCTGCTGCCCGGAGTCGGCGTAACCAATGGACAGCGCCAGGCACAGCTCGTACGACACGAACAGCAGGCTGCCCCAGGCAAGGTAGGCGCGCGGCATCTCGCGCAGGCGCGGCCAGCCGGCGGTGGCCAGCAGCAGCGCCGTGGCCACGGTGTAGACCATCGCGGCGCCGCCGGTCGCGCCCAGGGCTTCGCTGACGCCGCGGATCAGGCCGATGATGGAGGACCAGAGAATGATGGCCACGAGGCCTGAAAGGGTGGCGTTTTTTCGGCTGAGCATGGCGCGATTATCGGAGCCCAAAGCCAGGCGGGGAGCCGGTCGAGGCCGGGGCCACGCGCTCAGGACATCGCCATGGACAACGCCTGTTCGGGCGGGGCTGCCTGCCATTGCTGCCCCTGCAGCAGGTCGATGAAGGTCTGCACGCAGGCATCGGGCTCCTTCTTGCGCATGGCCGCGAGAATGCACGACTGCCCGTCCTGGCCCGCCAGCGGCCTGAAATGCACGCCGCCCGGGCGGATGCAGCGGTAGGTGCTGGGAACGATCGACACTCCGAGGTTGGCGGCCACCAAAGCCAGCGTGGTGGCGGTCTCGCTGCTTTCCTGCGCGATCTGCGGCGTGAAGCCGGCGCGGCTGGTGAGCAGCGCGATATGTTCGGACAGGCCGCAGCCCAGCGTCTGCGGCTGCAGTACAAAGGCCTCGCCGGCCAGCGCGTCAAGCGCGATCGGCGCCATGTCCTGCCCCGCCAGCGGATGGCTGGCCGCGATGGCCACCACCAGCTCATCGCGCCACAGCTCGCTCGAGCGCAGCGCCTCGGGCGTGCGCAGATGGGGCGAAGGCCGCAGCAAGCCGACATCGATCTCGCCCTGCAGCAGCGCTTCGAGCTGCTCGCCGGTCGACAGATGGCGCAGCACGACCTCGATATGCGGATAGGCCTGCCGAAAGCCCTGCAGCAGCTGCGGAAAGGTCGGAAACAGCGGCACCGAGGCGGTGAATGCCAGGCGGATGCGTCCGGCCACGCCCGAATGCGCCATCTGCGCCTGGCGCTTGGCCAGCGCGTAGTGTTCGGTGATGCGGCAGGCGTGGCCGTAGAACACGCGGCCGGCCTGCGTCAATGCGACCGAGCGCCGCGAGCGCTCGAACAGCACCACGCCGAGTTCGGCCTCGAGCGCCTGGATCTGCTGGCTCAGCGGCGGCTGGCTGATGTGCAGGCGCTCGGCGGCCCGGCTGAAGTTCAGCTCCTGGGCAACAGCCATGAAGTAATTGAGGCGACGGAGATCCATTGAGACGAAAAAGCTATCAATTGGTGATTTAAAAAGTATTGGACCATATAGCAGGCCATGCCGAGAATGGCCCGAAAAACCAGATTCATCTCTCAAGGAAGACAAGCCATGACCTCGCGCTCCCATTGGACCCTCGCCACGGCCTTGCTGGCCGCCTCCTGCCTGCCGCTGGCGGCGCAGGCCTCGACCTATCCCGACAAAGC
>JBEVDH010000194.1:0-3454 GCA_040514115.1 Comamonas sp.
TGTTGCGCGTGCCCAGCTCCTGCTGGTCGTCGTAGTCGCGGTAGGCGCGCTGCTCCCAGACCTTGACCGCGCTCTTGTTGCGCCCCGGCCCGCCGATGCGCACGCCCGCGGGGTTGTAGCCGCCGTGGCCAAAAGGGCTGGTGCCGCCCGTGCCGATCCACTTGTTGCCACCCTGGTGGCGTTCCTTTTGTTCCTCCAGCCGCTTCTTGAGCGTCTCCATCAGCTCGTCCCAGCCCATCGCCTCGATGGCGGCCTTCTCCTCGGGGCTGAGCTCGCGCTCGAGCAGCTTGCGCAGCCATTCCTGGGGCAGCTCGCGCGTCAGGTCGGCGACCATCTCCACACCCTTGAAATAGGCGCCGAACGCGCGGTCGAACTTGTCGTAGTGCTTCTCGTCCTTGACCAGCACCGTGCGGCTCAGGTGGTAGAAGTCGTCGAGACTCCAGCCGTCGGCGCTCTTGGGGCCCACCACGCCGGCTTGCAGCGCCTCGAGCAGGCTCAGGTATTCCTTGACCGAAACCGGCAGCTTGGCCGCGCGCAGCGTGTAGAAGAAATCAATCAGCATGGCTCAGACTCCGGCAGGCAGGGGTGCGGCGGTCATTTCGATTCGGGCTCGTCCCGCTGCGTGCGCCAGATGCGCGCGGCCTGCAGCCCGGCTCCGCCCAGCAGACCGATCAGCACGATCGCGGCCAGCGTGGTCGGGCCGTAGCCGGAGGCAAACAGGTCCAGGCCCAGCAGCCGGCCCAGGCCCCAGCCGAGCAGCGCGCCGACCACGAACCCGGCCGCATCGGACAGGCCCTCGACCAGCATTTGTCGAACATTCGTCATGGCTTTTCTCTCTTCAGCGGTTGCGCTGGTTCATCGCGACCAGCTTCTCGAACAGGCTCACGTCCTGTTCGTTCTTGAGCAGCGCGCCCACCAGCGGCGGCACGCTGACCTTGCTGTCGGCGCTTTGCAGCGCCTCGAGCGGGATATCTTCGGCCACGAGCAGCTTGAGCCAGTCGATCAGCTCGCTGGTCGATGGTTTCTTCTTCAGGCCGGGCAGGTTGCGCACGTCGTAGAAGGTCTTCATTGCCGCGCCCAGCAGCTCGCCTTGCAGCGTCGGGAAGTGCACCGCGACGATCTGGCGCATGGTGTCGGCGTCGGGGAACTTGATGTAGTGGAAGAAGCAGCGGCGCAGGAAGGCGTCGGGGAGCTCCTTTTCGTTGTTCGAGGTAATGAAAACCAGCGGCCGGTGCTTGGCGCGGACCATTTCACGGGTTTCGTAGCAGTAGAACTCCATGCGGTCGATTTCGCGCAGCAAATCGTTGGGAAACTCGATATCCGCTTTATCTATTTCGTCAATCAGCAATGCCACGGGTTGATCGGCAGTAAATGCCTGCCACAGCACGCCCTTAATGATGTAGTTGTGAATGTCCTTGACGCGTTCGTCGCCGAGCTGGCTGTCGCGCAGGCGGCTCACGGCGTCATATTCATACAGGCCCTGCTGCGCCTTGGTCGTAGACTTGATGTGCCACTGCAACAGAGGAAGATCCAGCGCCTGCGCCACTTCCTCGGCCAGCATGGTCTTGCCGGTGCCGGGCTCGCCCTTGACCAGCAGCGGACGCTGCAGGGTCGCCGCTGCATTCACCGCCAGCATCAGATCCTGGGTCGCGACGTAATTTTTTGAACCTTGAAATTTCATGGCGGTATATCAGCGTAAGTATTGATGAGGACGTTTGGCGCTTGCTGCCATAATCGATTCGCTCCACGAGGCAACGCAGCAGCTGGAACTTCCAAAGGATTGTGCGCGCAAAATGAATCAGAATTTGACCACGATATTTGCCCTGGCTGTCGCCTGCGTGACCGGCACCGTCCAGGCCCAGGGCGATGCCAAGGCAGGAGCCGCCAAGGTGGCAATGTGCATCGGTTGCCATGGCATTCAAGGGTACCAGGCGAGCTTTCCCGAGGTGCACAAGGTGCCGATGATCGCGGGCCAGGGAGCGGGTTACATCACCGCCTCGCTGCTGGCCTACCAGAAGGGCGAGCGCAAGCACCCGACCATGCGCAGCATCGCCAACTCGCTGACCGATCAGGACATTGCCGATGTCTCGGCCTTCTATGAAAAGCAGGCACCGGCCGGCGCCGCCAAGCCCGCGCGCGAGCCCAGCGTGCAGGTGGCCGAGCTGCTCAAGCGCGGCGCCTGCATCTCGTGCCACGGCGACAACTTCGCCAAGCCCATCGACCCCAGCTACCCGAAGATCGCCGGCCAGCATGCCGACTACCTCTACGTCGCGCTCAAGTCATACAAGATCGACAAGAACCCCCAGGTCGGACGCACCAACGGCGTCATGGCCGGCATTGCCCAGCAGTTCACCAACCAGGAGCTCAAGCAGCTGGCGAACTACATCGGCAAGCTCGATGGGGATCTGAAGACGGTGCCGCAGTCGAAATTCAAGTGAGGGCGTTTATCCGTTTGTCGTGAGCTGGCCTCAGCAGTCCCGTCTAAGGATGGACGGACCACTGCTTTTGAGCAATGGCCGTCCATGGTTCGATCCTTCGACAGGCTCAGGATCACCACGAACGTGGAGAAATCCGTTCGTCCTGAGCCCGTCGAAGGATGGACGGCCAGATCAAGGATGGCATCAGGCGTGTGCCATCTTCCCGAAACGCCTGGTCCGACTCAATCCTTCGTCGCCCTTCTCTGCACACAAGCCACATAACTATCCCCATCCGGCGGTCGCCCCGCGCGCTGGGCTTCCCAGAGCATCTGCCCCAGGCATTCCATGGCCTCATGGTGGGCGTCGAGCAGCGAGCCGCGCCGGCGCGTGAGCAGCTCGACGGCCTGGCGGATGCCGCGCGGCTGGTCGATGCTGCACTGCTCGCTGATCGACAGGTGCATGGACAGGTGCAGGAACGGATTGGTCTGCCCCGGCGTCTCTTCGTAGTTGCGCGCCACGGCCGCATCGGCATCGGCGAGGTCGGCAAAATATTCGGGATGCTCGGCGATCCAGAGGCTGGCCAGGGTCTCGATGGCCTCCATGGGCGCATCGGTGAGCATCTTGGCGCGGACCCCGCAGAAAAAGCGCCGCACATCGGCTTGGGATGGGTTGAACATGATGGCGCGCAGCGTAGCACGCAGCCTTCGCCCGCGCGCACGCCGGCTTGGGGCACCCCCTAGAATGGACGGTTTTTCCCGCATCCCGCTTCATGGACCTGCATACCTGGTTGGCCTTTTTTCTTGCCGCATCGATCATTGCGGTGTCTCCGGGCTCGGGCGCAGTGCTGTCCATGAGCCATGGCCTGCGCTACGGGCTGCGCCAGGCCAGCCCGACGATCTGGGGGCTGCAGCTGGGCCTGCTGCTGGTGCTGGTCGTGGCCGGCGTCGGCGTGGGCTCGCTGCTCGCCGCATCGGCCTGGGCGTTCAACCTGGTCAAGGTGGTGGGAGCGCTCTACCTGATCTACCTGGGCCTGTCGC
>JBEVDH010000002.1:0-15993 GCA_040514115.1 Comamonas sp.
GTCTCGCCGTGGACGCCCTGTCGTTTCATGCGGGCCGTTCGATATGCACGAGGTGGCGCTCGGCGCCCAGCCTGGGCACGTGCAGCGGTTCGACCCTGCTCACCGTCCATGGGGCCGGCACCCGCTGCTGCTCGTCCTGTGGCGCCACGCCTTTCAGCGCGATATAGCGTCCTTGCTGCGCCAGCAGGTGCGAAGACCAGTTGACGAAATCGGACAGGTCCGCAAAAGCGCGCGAGGTGATGACGTCGAATTTGTCGCTGGTTTTTTCGCCCGTCTGCAGCTGCTGCACCTGCATCGTGTACACGGTGACGTTGGCCAGACCCAGTTCCGCTTTCACCTGATTCAAGAACGCGGTCTTCTTGTGCACGGTGTCGATCATCGACACTTTCATGTCCGGGCGGACGATGGCCAGCACGATGCCCGGCAGGCCACCGCCGGAACCGACGTCGAGGACGTTGGCCGCGTCTTTGAACGCCGGCACGGCCGCCAGCGAATCGAGCAGGTGGTGCGTGACCATCTGCACCGGATCGCGCAGCGAAGTCAGGTTGTAGATCGCGTTCCACTTGAACATCAGGGCCAGGTAATCCATCAGCTGTTCCTGCTGCGCCGCGCTCACCTCGAGCTGCATTTCCTGGATGCCGTCGGCCAGCAGTTTCTGCAGACCATGTCGATCGAAATTCTTCATCCAGCGACTTCCTCCGACGGGGGCACTTGCGTAAAACCTTTGGCGCCGCGTTTTTTCAGGTGCACCAGCAGCAGGGAAATCGCCGCCGGGGTCACGCCGGAAATGCGCGACGCCTGGCCCAGGGTTTCCGGACGCTGTTTATCGAGCTTCTGGCGCACTTCGATCGAGAGCGCCGTGATCTCGTGGTAGTTCAGGTTGTCCGGCAACTTGAGGTTTTCGTAGTAATCGTGGCGTTCGACTTCGCGCGCCTGGCGGTCGATGTAGCCCAAATATTTCAGCTGGATCTCGACCTGTTCCTTCACCGCCGGATCGTCCACGCCCGGGCCGGCCAGCGCCTGGCCCTCGTTGCCCTGCAGGCCCATCAATTTTTCGTAGTCGACGCCCGGCCGTCTGAGCAGGTCGGCCAGGTTGTACTCGCGTTCGATCGCCTGGCCGATCACGCGTTCGGATTCGGCGGCGGCCAGGATGCGCGGATTCACCCAGGTCGAACGCAGGCGTTCCAGCTCGAGGGCGACGGCTTCGCGCTTGCGCTCGAAGGCTTCCCACTGCGCATCGCCGACCACGCCCAGCTTGCGGCCGATCTCCGTCAGGCGCATGTCGGCATTGTCTTCGCGCAGGCTGAGGCGATACTCGGCGCGGCTGGTGAACATGCGGTAGGGCTCGGCCACGCCCTGGGTGGTGAGGTCGTCGACCAGCACGCCGAGATAGGCTTCCGAACGGCCCGGGGTCCAGGCTTCCCTGCCCTGGGTTTGCAGCGCGGCGTTGATACCGGCCAGCATGCCTTGCGCCGCGGCTTCTTCGTAACCGGTGGTGCCGTTGATCTGGCCGGCAAAAAACAGCCCTGCCACGGCGCGGGTTTCGAACGTGGTCTTGAGCGAACGCGGGTCGAAATAGTCGTACTCGATCGCATAGCCCGGGCGCAGGATGTGGGCGTTCTCCAGCCCCTTCATCGAGCGCACCAGCTCGTACTGGATATCGAAGGGCAGGCTCGTCGAGATGCCGTTCGGATAGTACTCGTGCGTTGTCAGTCCTTCGGGCTCGAGGAAGATCTGGTGGCTGTCCTTGTCGGCAAAGCGGTTGATCTTGTCCTCGACGCTCGGGCAGTAGCGCGGGCCCACGCCCTCGATCTTGCCGGTGAACATCGGACTGCGGTCAAAACCCGAGCGAATGATGTCGTGCGTGCGCTGGTTGGTGTGCGTGACCCAGCACGGCATCTGCTGCGGATGCATGCTGGCCTTGCCCATGTAGCTGAACACCGGCAGATGGCCTTCGTTGATGCCGCCGGGCATGCCGTCGCCGGGCTGCTCCTCGCACTGCGAGAAGTCGATGCTGCGCCCGTCGATGCGCGGCGGCGTGCCGGTCTTGAGCCGGCCCTGGGGCAACTGCAGCTCCTTGAGCCGCGCCGACAGGCTCACGGCCGGCGGATCACCCGCGCGGCCGGCCGCGTAGTTGTTCAGCCCGACGTGGATCTTGCCATCGAGGAAGGTGCCGGCGGTGAGCACCACGGTGCGGCCGCGAAAGCGGATGCCGACCTGCGTCACGGCGCCGACCACACGGTCGCCTTCGACCATCAGATCATCGACCGCCTGCTGGAACAGCCACAGGTTCGGCTGGTTCTCGAGCATGCGGCGGATCGCGGCCTTGTAAAGGATGCGGTCGGCCTGCGCACGCGTGGCGCGCACGGCCGGGCCCTTGGAGCTGTTGAGGATGCGGAACTGGATGCCGCCCTCGTCGGTGGCCAGCGCCATCGCGCCGCCCAGCGCATCGACTTCCTTGACCAGATGGCCCTTGCCAATGCCGCCGATCGACGGATTGCAGCTCATCTGGCCCAGCGTCTCGATGTTGTGGGTCAGCAGCAGCGTCTTGCTGCCCATGCGGGCGGCCGCCAGCGCCGCCTCGGTGCCGGCATGGCCTCCGCCAACGACGATGACATCAAATTCCTGGGGATACAACATGCAAAAACTCCGGGGGCCGATGCTCGGTCATCGGCCCATGTCTGTACGCAGCGCGCCTGCGCCGGCCCGCGCCGCGGATGGCCCCTGTGGCCATCCCCTGCGGGAGAACCGGTGATTTTCCCACTTTTGCGTACTTTTCGCCGTCCGACCCCACGCCACCACGCGCGCAGTCGGGAAACCCGGCCCCGCGCACCCCGGCCCCGCACCGCGTGGGCGTTAGCATGGGACCGTCACCACTACGACTCGATTGTCACCATGAAGCTTTACTACAGTCCCGGCGCCTGCTCGCTGTCGCCCCAGATCGTGCTCCAGGAATCGGGCCTTGCCTATGAACCCGTGCTGGCCAGCACCAAGACGCACCAGTTGGCCGACGGCACCGATTTCTACACTATCAACCCGCTGGGCTACGTGCCCGTGCTCGAGCTCGACAACGGCGCGCGCCTGCGCGAAGGCCCGGCTATCGTGCAATACATTGCCGACCAGGTGCCCGAGAAAAAGCTCGCCCCCGCGAACGGCAGCTTCGAGCGCTACCAGCTCCAGCAATGGCTGAACTTCATCGGCACCGAGATCCACAAGGGGTTCAGCCCGATGTTCAAGCCGACGACCCCCGAGAACTACAAGCCGATCGCGCTCGAGGCGCTGACCAAGCGCCTGCAATGGGTGGATGGGC
Organism: Comamonas sp.; assembly: GCA_040514115.1. GTDB lineage: Bacteria > Pseudomonadota > Gammaproteobacteria > Burkholderiales > Burkholderiaceae_C > Comamonas. The sequence goes on from JBEVDH010000002.1 coordinate 3,311, forward strand.
AGCTCGCCGGCAAGAGCTATCTGATGGGCGAGCAGTTCAGCGTGGCCGACGCGTATTTCTATACGGTCTCGCGCTGGAGCGGGTTCGTGAAGCTGGATCTTTCGGGCATGCCGAACATCCTGGCGTTTCAGGAGCGCATGGCACAGAGGCCGGCGGTGCAGGCGGCACTCAAGATCGAAGGACAGAAGTAATCGCGCTTGGTCATGGGCCTCAGGCTACCAAGCTTGAGGCCAAGCCATCCATCCCCCCCGTTCACCCGGAGCCTGCCTAGGCGGCCGCGTCGAAGGGTGCTGGTTCAGGGGGGTCTGACGTACAAACAGATCCCCCTCAACAGTTGTTCCACGTGAAACACCCCGTCAGCAAGCGTCGGACAGACAGGATGAATCAGGTCTGCTAAGGTTTTCGCTTCCTGAACCCCCTGAAAGCATTCGATGCCAACCCTGTTCGATCCCGTGAAAGCCGGCAAGCTTGAATTGCCCAATCGCATCGCCATGGCGCCCCTGACGCGCAACCGTTCGCCCGAGGCGATTCCCACGGAACTCACTGCCACCTACTACGCCCAGCGCGCCAGCGCCGGCCTGCTGATCAGCGAGGCCACGGCCATCAGCCAGCAGGGCCAGGGCTATGCCGACGTGCCCGGCCTCTATGGCTCGGAGCAGCTCGAAGGCTGGAAGCGCGTGACCGACGCGGTGCACGAGGCCGGCGGGCGCATCGTGACCCAGCTGTGGCATGTGGGGCGCATCTCGCATGATTCACTGCAGCCGGACCAGCAGGCGCCCGTGGCGCCCTCGGCGATCACCGCCAAGGCCAAGACCTACCTGATCGATGCCGAGACCGGCAAGGGTCGTTTCGCGGCCACCTCCGAGCCCCGCGCGCTGGATGCAACCGAGCTGCCGGAAGTTGTCCACAGCTTTGTCGTCGCGGCACGCAACGCGGTACACACCGCGGGCTTTGACGGCGTCGAAATCCATGGCGCCAATGGCTACCTGCTGGACCAGTTCCTCAAGACCGGCGCCAACCAGCGCACCGACGACTACGGCGGCAGCATGGAGAACCGTGCGCGCCTGCTGCTGGAAGTGGCCCGCGCCGTGGCCGACGCGATTGGCGGCGACCGCACCGGCATCCGCCTGTCGCCCGTGACACCGGCCAACGACATCGCCACTGACGATTCGCAGCCGCTGTTCGAGCATGTGGTGCGCGAACTCGCGCCGCTGGGCCTGGCCTATGTCCACATCATCGAAGGCGCGACCGGCGGCCCGCGCGAGCTGCCCGAGCGCCCCTTCAACTACGCCGCGCTGCAGGCCGCGTACCGCGACGCGGGCGGCAAGGGCGCCTGGATGGTCAACAACGGCTATGACCGCGCCAGCGCGCTCGAAGCCGTGGCCAGCGGGCGCGCCGACATCGTGGCCTTTGGCAAGGCCTTCATCTCCAACCCGGATCTGGTGCAGCGCCTGCACGATGATCTGCCGCTTGCTGAATGGGACCAGAGCACCTTCTACGGCGGCGGCGCCGAGGGCTACACCGACTACCCGCGCTATTCGGAAGAATAAGAGCCTGGCGCAATGAAAAAAGCCCATGGCCGCGAGGCCATGGGCTTTTTTTTCTAGCAACGCCGCAGCGTCGGATCCGCGGGTCAGGCGCTGATCAGCGGCCGGCGCGGGGCCGCCGTTCCCAGCGCCGGCTCGATCGGCTTTGCCGCAGCGTGACCGATCCCGGCGCGCACCACGCCGCTATCGCTGGCCAGCCGGAACTGGCTCACCACCTGGGCCAGGCGCGCGGCCTGCTCGCGCAGCGATTGGGCCGCAGCTGCCGACTCCTCGACCAGCGCCGCATTCTGCTGCGTCATGCGGTCGATATCGCCGACCGCCTGGTTCACTTGGCTGATGCCCGACGACTGCTCGCCCGACGCGGCCGTGATTTCGCCGATGATGTCGCCCACGCGCTGCACGCTGTTGACGATTTCCTGCATGGCCTTGCCCGCGTGCTCGACATGGCGCACGCCGCCGCCCACGGCCTGGCCGCTGCTCTGGATCAGCGCCTTGATCTCGCTGGCCGCCTGGGCCGAACGCTGGGCCAGGTTGCGCACCTCGCCGGCCACGACGGCAAAGCCGCGGCCCTGCTCGCCCGCACGCGCGGCTTCGACGGCGGCGTTCAACGCAAGGATATTGGTCTGGAAGGCAATCGAGTCGATCAAGCCGATGATGTCGCCGATCTTGCGGCTCGAGGCCGTGATTTCCTGCATGCTCAGCACCGCCTGCTGCACCACCTGGCCGCCTTGCGTGGCCGTGCCCGAAGCGGAGGCCGAAAGCTGGTTGGCGAGTTGCGCGGAGGATGCGGTCTGCTGCACCGTCGAGGTCAGCTGCGACAGCGAGGCCACGGTTTCCTGCAGGTTGCTGGCGGTCTGCTCGGTGCGCGCCGACAGGTCCTCGTTGCCCGAGGCAATTTCCTGGCTCGCCGTGGCAATGCTGCCGCTGGCATCGCGCACCTGGCGCACCATCGTGCCCAGGCCGTCCTGCATCTGCTCGAGCGCGCGCTGCAGGTCGGCGACCTCATCGCGGCCTTCGACCTCGGTGCGCTGCGACAGGTCGCCCTGCGCAATCGCCAGCGTCGTCTGGCGCACCTGCTCCAGCGGACGGCAGATGGACACCATGTTCAGCAGCGTCAGCGGCACGATCAGCACGATCGCAATCAGCACCGCCAGCACGAACAGCCACTGGGTCTGGTCGGCCACGCCCTGCTCCATGGTGATCAGCTCGTCCACCTGGGTATTGAGCAGCTTCTCGAGCTCGACCATCGCCTTGTCGGCTTCGGCAAACTCGACCATGGCATTCGCGCCCATGCGGTTGGCGATGGTCGCGGTGTCGTAACCGCCGGCTTCGAGCTGGCGCGCCACATGCTGGAACTTCTGGCTGTAGCTGTCCAGGCGCGCGAGCACGTTCTTGACCAGCGCGTTGTCCGCATCGTCATCACCCGCGAGGAAGCGCCCGCCAATGCTCTTGGCCGAGTCCAGTCCCTTCGTCCATTCACCCATGGCCTTGCGCACCGCTTCGGGACGCTCGTACTGGATGATCATGTCCTTTTCCGCGAGACGCACATTGCCCATCGCCTGGCGCAGTTCGACCAGATGCCGCAGCTTGGTGTGCGACTGCTCGATGAACTGCTGGCTCATGTCATGGATGCGCAGCATCCCCAACATTCCCGCGCCGCCGAGCAACGCCAGCAGCGTCAGCACCATCACTATTGCGCCAACCATCCGCGTACGGATGGTGAGCATCCGCATGAGCCCCAAAACTTTCATGATCTATCGTCCTCTTCACTGACAAGTAAATTGCAGGAGGACATTGTCCACCGGCACGAACAAAATGTTGCAGTTTGCCAGACGTTGAGGAAATCACTCCATTGATCAAGGGGGTCAAGCCACCTTTTTTAACAGCAAGGCATTCGCCATGACCGTGACAGAGCTCAGCGCCATGGCCGCACCGGCGACCACCGGGCTTAGATAACCCAGCGCCGCAAGCGGAATTCCCGCGACATTGAACGCAAAGGCCCAGAACAGGTTCTGCCGGATCTTGGCCACCGTGCGCCGGGAAATGTCCAGCGCCTGCGCCACCAGCAGCGGGTCGCCGCGCATCAGCGTGATGCCGGCGGCATGCATGGCGACGTCGGTGCCGTTGCCCATCGCCAGGCCCACATCGGCAGCCGCCAGCGCGGGCGCATCGTTCACGCCATCCCCCACCATCGCCACGATATGGCCGCCTTTGCCCGCGGCGCGCAGGCGCGCGATCTGCGCGGCCTTGTCGGCTGGCAGCACCTCGGCCAGCACCTCGCCGCGCTCCGGCTCCAGACCCAGGCGGCGCGCCATCGCATGCGCCGCGCCGCGGTTGTCGCCCGAGATCATCACCGTGCGCAGGCCACGCGCGCGCAGCTCGGCCAGCGCCTGGGCCGCTCCCGGCTTGGGCTCATCGCCAAAGCCCAGCAGCGCGCGCAGCTGCAGGCCGTCTGCGCCGCGTTCGACCACGGCCGAGACCGTGGCCCCTTCGCGCTGCCACTGCGCGGCCGCTGGCGCCCAGGGCGCGGCATCGAGCCCGGGCACAGCCAGCTCCTGCATCCAGCGCAGGCTGCCGATCAGCAACTCGCGGCCCTGCGCGCGGCCCTCGGTGCCCCGCCCTGGCACTCCGCGCACCGCTTCGGGCGCCGCCAGGTCCAACTGCCGCGCCTGCGCCGCCTGCACCACGGCGCGCGCCAGCGGGTGCTCGCTGCCGCCTTGTATGCTGGCCACGCACGCCAGCAGCGCGTTGTCATCCGCCCCGGGCAGGGTCATGAAATGCGTCAGCCGCGGCCGGCCCAGCGTCAGCGTGCCGGTCTTGTCAAACGCCACGGTATCGACGCGATGCGCCAGCTCCAGCGTCTGTGCATCCTTGATCAGAATGCCGCGCCTGGCGGCCACGCCTGTGCCCGCCATGATGGCCGTGGGCGTCGCCAGGCCCAACGCGCAGGGGCAGGCAATGACCAGCACCGCGACCGCGTGGAGCAGCGCCTGTTCGGCCGGCGCGCCCGCCAGCAGCCAGCCCGCCAGGGTGACCAGCGCAATGGCCAGCACCACCGGCACGAACACCGCCGCCACCTGGTCCACCAGGCGCTGGATCGGCGCCTTGCCGGCCTGCGCGTCCTCCACCAGCCGGATGATCCGCGCCAGCACGGTTTCACTGCCCACGGCGCGCACCTCGAGCACGATGCGGCCTTCGCCATTGATCGAACCGCCCGTCAGCGCGTCGCCTGTTTCACGTGAAACAGGCAGCGGCTCGCCGGTCAGCATCGACTCGTCGACCTGGGTGTAGCCTTCGAGCAGCACGCCATCGACGGGAATGCGCTCGCCCGGGCGCACCGCGATCCGGTCGCCCACCATGACCTCGGCCACCGGTACATCGACCTCGCCGCCTTCGCCCAGCAGATGGGCGGTGTCGGGGCGCAGCGCGTGCAGCGCGCGGATCGCCTCGGTGGTCTGGCGTTTGGCCCGGCCCTCGAGCCACTTGCCCAGCCGCACCAGCGTGATCACCACGGCCGACGCCTCGAAATACAGCTGCGGCTCGGTGCCCCGCGCCGCAGTGATCCACAGCCACATCGACAGACCCCAGCCCGCCGAGGTGCCCAGCGCCACCAGCAGATCCATGTTGCCCGCGCGGGCCTTGAGCGCATGCCAGCCGGCCCGGTAGAAGCGCGCGCCCAGGATGAACTGCACCGGCGTCGCCAGCAGGAACTGCAGCCAGGCCGGCAGCATCCAGTGCGCGCCCCAGAGCATGCCGACCATCGGCAGCACCAGGGGCAGCGACAGCACCAGGCCGATGGCGACCGGCGCAAAGCCGGCCCACGCGGAGACGTCCTGCGCCGGCCCCTCGGTGGACAGCGTGCGTGGCTCGTAGCCCGCATCGCGCACCGCGCGCCGCAGCCGCGCCTGCATCTGCTCGGCGGTCTGCCCGGCATCGGCCTGCACCTGCACGCGCACGCTTTCGGTGGCCAGATTCACCGAGGCTTCGGTCACGCCGGGCACGCGCCGCAACGCCCGCTCGACCCGGCCCACACAGCTCGCGCAGGTCATGCCGCCCACGCCGAAATCCACGCTGGCAGGCAGGGAGTCAATGGAAGATGTATTCATGCGCCGAGATTAATCCTTGACGCCATGTCAAGGTCAAGCCGGCTTGGACAACCCTGTGGATAAGATCGTTGCTTGACCTTGCCATGGTGGCAAGGTTCATCATGCATCCGTAGCCCAACGGGGGCCGAAAGTTATCCACAGGAGTGAATCAGCATGCAACATACATTTGAAGTCCGGGGCATGACCTGCGGCCACTGCGAAAAAGCCGTGACCCAGGCGTTGCAGCGCACCGATCCCGGCGCCAGCGTGCGTATCGACCGCAGTCTCAATCGCGTGGAAGTCGACAGCACGGCCGAGCGCTGCGCGCTGCAGGCCGCGATCCAGGAAGAAGGCTACCAGGTGGCCTGAGGCGCGTGCCGCGCGTATCTGCCCACACGCATCGCACAGCTCACCAACAGAGTTATCCACATGTCACCAACACCGCCATCCACAGAGCACTGGCCCGTGTCCATTGGCGAGGCGGCGCGCCGCGCCGGGGTGTCAGCGCGCATGCTGCGACACTATGAAAGCCTGGGCCTGCTGGCGCGCGTGGCGCGCAGCGACAGCGGTTATCGCCAGTACAGCGCCGCCGACGTGCATGCGCTGCGCTTCATCCGCCGCAGCCGCGACCTGGGCTTTTCCATCGAGGAAATCACCACCCTGCTGGGCCTGTGGCAAGACCAGGCGCGCAGCAGCGCCAGCGTCAAGCAGATGGCGCAGACCCATATCGACCGCCTGACCGAGCGCATTGCCGCCATGCAGGCGATGCAGCGCGGCCTGCAGTCGCTGGTGCAGTGCTGCCAGGGCAACGACCGGCCGGAATGTCCGATCATCGATGATCTGGCGGCGGCGGATGAACGCTCCGGCGGCCCGCCGTCGCCCTGAGCGTTTGCGCTCGCCCTGGTCCCGTCGAAGGGCGCGTTCACCCTGCCCCTGCCGCGCGGGCGACAGACCGGCCCACGCAGCGGGGCGCAAAATAGATGGACTTTCGCGCCGGCGCGCAGACGCAAGACCTGCATGCCGGCATCGATGCACTCTCCAAAAGCAGCCCGTCCGTTGCACCGGCCGCTGACTGCAAAGTTATCCACAGGAGCAGGCCATGACCATTCGCGAGATTTTCGTCGTCAGCAGCGCGCGCACCGCCATCGGCACCTTTGGCGGCAGCTTGAAAGACGTTCCCAACACCCAGCTGGCCACCACGGCCGTCAAGGCGGCCATCGAGCGCTCCGGGCTGGACCCGCAGGCCATCGGCCATGTGGTCATCGGCAACGTGATTCCCACCGACACCAAGGACGCCTACCTCAGCCGCGTCGCCGCCATCGATGCCGGGTGCCCGATCGAGACCCCGGCCTTCAACGTCAACCGCCTGTGCGGCTCGGGCCTGCAGGCCATTGTCTCGGCGGCCCAGGCCATTGCGCTGGGCGACTGCGACGTGGCCGTCGGCGGCGGCTCGGAATCGATGAGCCGCGGCCCCTATTTCGACACCGCGGCGCGCTGGGGCGCACGCATGGGCGACGCCAGGAGCATCGACTACATGCTCGGCATCCTGCACGACCCGTGGAAGAAGATGCACATGGGCGTCACCGCCGAAAATGTGGCCACGCGCTACCGCATCAGCCGCGAGCAGCAGGACCAGCTGGCGCTGCAGAGCCAGCAGCGTGCGGGTGCGGCCATTGCCGCCGGTTATTTCAAGGAGCAGATCGTTCCCGTGGAAATCGCCACGCGCAAGGGCACGGTGCTGTTCGACACCGACGAGCATGTGCGCGTCGCCACCACGCTGGAGGTGCTGGCCGGCATGAAGCCCGCGTTCCAGAAGGACGGCGGCAGCGTCACCGCCGGCAACGCCTCGGGCCTCAACGATGGCGCGGCCGCCGTGGTGCTGGTCGCAGGCGAGCGCCTGGCCAGCCTGAACGCCAAGCCGCTGGCGCGCCTCGTCGGCTATGCGCATGCGGGCGTCGAGCCCGCGTACATGGGCATCGGCCCCGTGCCCGCGACGCAGAAGGTGCTGGCGCGCACCGGCCTGAAGATCGCCGACATGGACGTGATCGAAGCCAACGAAGCCTTCGCCGCCCAGGCCTGCGCCGTGATCCAGGAGCTCGGTCTCGACCCGGCCAAGGTCAACCCCAACGGCTCCGGCATCTCCCTGGGCCACCCCGTGGGCGCCACCGGCGCTATCATCACCACCAAGGCCATTGCCGAGCTGCACCGCACGGGCGGGCGCTATGCGCTCGTGACGATGTGCATTGGAGGTGGGCAGGGGATTGCGGCGATTTTCGAGCGGGTGTAAATAGCCCCCACGTTCGCCCACTTCGTGTGGCTCTCCTGGGGGGCGAAGCCCCCCAGAACCTTGGGGCCGCCCGGCGGCGGCTCGAGTCGCCCTTCTCGAAGGCCCTGCTACAGCGCACGGTGCCTGCTGTCAGCGCTGTGTAACGTTCGCTGGGGCCGACTTGAGCTTTCCGTTTGTTGTGAGGCTGCGTTGGCGACCCCGTCGAAGGATGGCAATCCGTTCGTCCTGAGCCTGTCGAAGGATGGACGGCCTGTCCTCCAGTCATATGAAAAAGAGCCGCATCAGCGGCTCTTTTTCATCACGCAAACGCCTTAAAACGGCGCCGACTCCGGATCCGCATCCTCCGGCGCCTCCTTGGGCCCCGTCACAGCCACCGGCTTGCCCTTGCCCGCCGCGACCCGCACGCCCAGCACCTCGGCCGGTGCCTCCTTCTGCAGTGCCGCCGGCAGGCCCTCGCCGAGCGCCGTGCGCCCTTCCCCACCCAGCGCTTCGATCAGATCCGGCAGCAGTTTGCTCAGCTCGCCCGTGGCAATGGCCACATCCGTATCGAAACCGCCGTCGTCCTTCGACTGGCCGTCGAACACGGTTTCCAGGAAGGTGATCTTCTTGACCTGCAGGCCCTCGGTCAGCAGCAGCGACACCCGGTCGTCCCAGGTCAGCGCCAGCTTGGTCGGCAGCTTGCCGGCCTCGATATGCGCCTTGACCTCCTCGATGTCCAGCGGATGGCGCGCGTAGCGCACCACCGACTTGGCCTCGTCGGCGCTCTTGAGCTCGCACTCCTGGTCGATGGTGAAGCCCACCGGTGGCTCCTGGCTCGACAGCCAGTGCGCCATCGCGGCCTGGGCCGCGGTCTGCGTATCGAGCAAGGCCACAGCAAAGCCCGGCAGGCCGTCCACCAGCAGCGTCACTACTTCATCCGCGCGCGCCTGGCTGCCGGTATCCAGCACCAGAAAACGCGCCTCGGGGTCGATCCAGATCCACATGCCGCCCTGCTTCGTGAAAGCCATGGGCAGCAGGTCGAGCTTGGCTTCGTCCTTGAGCTCCTGCTTTTCCTTCTTGCCCGGCTTGCGGCCCGAGTTGCGCTCGATGGCATCGGCCTTTTCCTGCACCTTGCGGTTGAGCACGCTGGCCGGCAGCATCTTGCTTTCGCTCATGAAGCGCAGGATCCATTGCCCCGCGATCGATTCGGCCAGCACGCCCTCGGCCTCGCCGCGCGGCGCCACCCAGCCCGCGGAGCGCTCCTGCGTGGCGCCGCACTCGGTGAACGGCGTGCGCGCCAGCGCCTCTTCCAACTGCTCCAACGTACCCTGCCATTGCTCGGCAACGCGGTACACGATCATGTTCTTGAACATTCCAAACCCTTGACTCATGCAGCAGGGGGATACATGCCCCGCCCTGCCCGGTGATGCTTCGCACCACACTGGTTGATCTAAAAATGAATGGCTTGCAGCCCAGGCCATGCAAGGCCTGCACGCCGTCGCGCCAGACAAGAAGCTTTCACGGCCAAGCCGCAACTTGGCACTACTTTACACAGCATCACGCAGTCCACACGCCAGCGATACAAGCGCCGCGCAAACTGGCATCCAACGCTGAAGTTTCCCTGCTGCAGCGTGTCATCCACCCCGAGAAGGACCCGTACCATGGCTATTTTCCAACGCACCCTGACTGCCACCGCCGCCGCTGCCACCGTCTTTGCCGCGCTGGCCCTGCCCGTGTGGGCCCAGTCGCCCGCGGCCACCAGCTCGATCGCCGAACCTGCGGCGCGCACGGCCCCGGCCCATCAGCCACGAGACCACGCCGCCCATGAAAAGCGCATGGCCGAAAAGGCGCAGAAGTTCCAGTCCGCACTGCAGCTGACCGAAGCCCAGCAACCCGGCTGGAACCGCTACCGCGAAGCCGTCAAGCCCGTGCGACCAGCCAAGCCGCTGGACCGTGAAAGCTTTGCCAAGCTGACCACGCCGCAGCGCATCGACCAAATGCAGCAGCATCGTGCCGAGCGCAACGCCCAGGCTGACCGCCGCGCCGAAGCCACCAAGGCTTTCTATGCGACGCTCACGCCCGCGCAGCAAAAGACGTTTGATGCCCAGACCCTGCGTCATGGAAAGCGCCATGGTCCGCACGGCAAGCACCACGGCCCGCATGGCAACAACCAGGCGCTTGGCCAAGCTGCTGCACCGGCTGCGCCAAACACCACGCGCTGAAACCCGGCAAGCCCGCGGGCTTGCGCGTTCCCCAAAAGCAGGCCCAGGGCCTGCTTTTTTTTGGTTTTTTCAAGCGCCACACAGCGGCAATGCAAGGGCAGCAAATGATGCGGCAATTGCTGTCAAACGGATGGTTTCAACCTCTCTACACTTGTGTAAAAGAGTAATCGATCCCTGCTCAGGAGCACCAATGCGTTTGAAATCTTTCCGTCGTTTCGTATTTGCATCGACGACAGGCATAGCCCTGGGTCTTGCCAGCTGGGGAGCCCAGTCCCAGCCAGTTTTCAACGATCACTCCCCTACCTGGTATGCCCAGGGGGCGGCGGCGGAAAATGACACCTATTCAGCCAGTCTGGGCACCACGGTGCCATGGAAGCATTGGACTTATGGACTGGGTTCGGGCCAGGTCACAGGCCACTGGGATCTGTTTGCCAGTCACTGGTCAAGCCGCATGACTGATGGCGATCGCCAGCGCTCCTATGTATTTGGCGTACTGCCCACGCTGCGCTGGCGCGGCGATCAGGGCCAGTCGGCCTGGTTTGCCCAGGTGGGCACGGGCCTGGCACTGGCCACCGAACGCTACCAATCCGATCACAAGCATTTCAGCACCCGCTACAACTTTGCCACCCACCTGGCAGTCGGGGCGAATTTCGGCGCGCAGCGCGAGCATGAAGTCATGTTGCGTGTTGAACATTATTCAAATGCGGGCATCAAGCATCCCAACCCGGGTGAAAACTTCCTGCAACTGCGCTATGCCCGCCGGTTCTGACCGACCGCCAGTTATCCACAGTTTTCAGCACACCGGCTGAAAAACCCAACACAAACCGCCCGCAAGGGCGGTTTTTTTGTGCCTTGTCAGCCTGTGCATAAACCTGTGCTGAATTCCTGCATATCTTCCATGTTATCCACAGGATGAAGACGGATTGGAAAGTTGTGCCCAATCGGGGTGCAGCAGCGACAGCCCTTGGAGCACATACTTCCCAGAGATGCAAGTTGTTGATTTCATTTAAATATATCAAGTTATCCACAAAATATCGCTTGCTCTACTACTACCACTATTTATAAATAGAACTTGTAGAAACAACAACCCCGCACAATTTTTCGGCAGACATCGGCTCGATTGCCTATCGGTCATGTGCAAGAAAAAAAGTGAGACAGCCCAAAAAAAATAAACACAGCAGTCCGACAAACCTTGAAAAGCACCTGTGAAAAAAGTTATCCACTCACAAATAGATAGCAAACTTCCTTTGCTGATAAAGGGAAAACATAGTAAATAAGCGAAAAAAACAACGCCTTAATACTCTGTGGATATCTAAATATCAACTATCTAGTTATCCACAGGAAGCACAGATTATTGGAAGTTATCCACTTTTGGCATACATCCGGAACAGGGTCCCGCACACAGCCTTTTTTTACTCAAAGCGCTTTGTTTTCTTTAGGAAAAATGCACTTATCCACAGAAACTAGCGGCATCTACTACTACGACTAATTTCTTATAGTGAAATAAATGAACAACCAGGAGCGTCCTCGGGACAAGCCGTGTCGGCACCGTCTCCAGGCAAATCCGCCTTGCACAACAGCCGCGAAAAGCGCAAAGTCCAGTCCAGCAACAGGACGTTCGACGCAAAAATCGCGGCGACACGGCAAAAAAATCGGGCGAAATGGGGATAACCAGTGGCGAAACACCCATGGCGCGGTAGTTATCCACAGTTTCTTATCAACACCTGTGGAGCGTTGCCTGGCAGTGCGGGACAGGGGAGCTAAGTCGTTGATTTCATTGGATGGTTCAAATAAATTCAACGCAGCATCCGTTCATCTGTCAGTCGTGTAACCCGGTTACGAAGGGCGAACATGGCCGCCCAGACCCGTTATCGACAGTGACGGTGTCGTGCCATGACGGGAGCGCAGGCGAGGAGATCGGGCAAGAAAGCCTTGCGGCGGCAATTGCGTTGCTGCCAGGAATGCCAGGAATGCCGCAAAGGCTGGAGTCCATCTGAACCGCGCTGACGGCAAAAGTGCTCAGCGACGCCAGGACGCGCTGCGACGGTCTGGCAGGGTGGGAGTGGTCAGCAGGCGTTGCAAGGCGCTTGCAGGGCGCTGCAAAGGCCTCGGCAGGGCAATGGCGCCGATACCGGGAATGCCGCAAAGGCTGGAGTCGATCTGAACTGCGCTGACGGCAAAAGCGGCCCAGCCGCGCCAGGACATGCCGCCACGGTCTGGCAGGCAGGGGGGAGTGGTCGGAAGGCGCTGCAAGGCGCTTGCAGCGCCCTGCAAAGCCCTGCGCAGGGCATGTGCTGCCCAAGCAGGGCTTCACTGGATGGCTTTGGCGCTTGGCTATCCAGAGGGGCGAACGGCCAACGGTCAGTCAGCCGAACCCATGGCAGAGGCAACGGACGCGGCTTGCCGCTCCTGACTTGCCGCCTGCCTGAACGAGCAGGTCAACGGGGCGGGCGCTTTTCCAGTGCAAAGGGTGGCAGGCCATTGAGCAGCCGCTGGCCGTAGTTGGTGCGTGTCAGGCGCTTGTCATAGCAGTAGACAAACGCCCGGTCTTCCTCGGTGCGGA
>JBEVDH010000077.1:0-8304 GCA_040514115.1 Comamonas sp.
CTCGGCCGCGCGGGCCACCACCTGGTTGTAAAGCAGGCGCTCCTTCTTGAGGTTCACCTTGCCCGTGCTCATGCGGCCGACATCCAGCAGGTCGTCCACCAGCCGCGTCATGTGGGACAGCTGCCGGTCGATCATGTCGCGCGCGCTGCGCACCACGGGGCTGAGCGCCGGCTCCAGCTGCAGCACGGTCACCGCATTGAGGATGGGTGCGAGGGGGTTGCGCAGCTCGTGCGCGAGCATCGCCAGGAACTCGTTCATCTGCCGCGACGAATGCTCGAGCTCGCTCAGGCGCCGGCTTTCGGTCATGTCGCGCGTGACCTTGGCATAACCCAGATGGGTGCCGTCGGCGCCCCACATCGGCACCATGACGATATTGGCCCAGAAGGTCGAGCCGTCCTTGCGCACGCGCCAGCCCTCTTCCTCGGTGCGTCCGCGCTGCAGGCAGTCGCGCAGCTCCTTGGCCGGCAGCCCCTGCTCCACGTCTTCGCTGCGAAAGAACATGCGGTAGTGCCTGCCGACGACTTCGGCCGCCGTGTAGCCCTTGATCAGCTCGGCGCCGCTGTTCCAGCTCTGGATCATGCCCATCGGGTCCAGCATGTAGATCGCATAGTCGCGCACGCCCTCGATCAGCAGCCGGAAGCGCTCCTCGCTCTGGCGCAGCGCCTCCTCGTGCAGACGGCGCTCCGTGAGGTCGCGCGTGACCTTGCCAAAGCCGCTGACGGTGCCGTCCGGATCGCGCAGCGCGGTGATCACCACGTTGGCCCAGAACATGCTGCCGTCCTTGCGCACGCGCCAGCCTTCTTCCTCATAGGTGCCGCGCTCCGCCGCCAGCCGCAGCTCGTGGTCGGGCCACATTTTCTGCTTTGCGGGTTCGGGATAGAAAATCGAGAAATGCTGGCCGATCACCTCATCGGCCGTATAACCCTTGAGCCGCGCCGCGCCTGTATTCCAGGACTGGACGATCCCCGTGCGGTCCAGCATGAAGATGCCGTAATCCTGCACGGCCTCGACCAGCAGCCGGAACCGGTCCGCGTTGGTGACATCGATCTTTTTTTGTTGCGCCATGAAATTCTCGTGTGTATTTGCGGCCGCCTGCGGGCACAATGGCTGACTTATACGTGTAAGGAAAATCTTGGACCAGCTGACAGTCTACGTCGTCGATGACAGCAAAGATGCGGCGGATTCGCTCGCGACGCTGCTTGGCCTGATGGGCCACCACGCCCACCCCTTCTATAGCGGGGCAGATGCGCTGGCACGTGCGCAGACCGAGCCCCCCCACTGCGTGATGCTGGACATTAACATGGCCGGCATGGACGGACTGGAACTCGCGCACCGCTTTCGCGAGCAGTTTGGCGATGATGTCATCCTGGTGGCCATCACCGGCTCGCCCGCGGACGACCCGCGCGTCAAGGCGACCTTTGTCACCGTGGACCATTACTTCGTGAAGCCGGTCACGCTCGAGCAGATCCAGAAGCTGTTTCCGGAGTGAGATAGCCGGCGCGGCCGGCCAGGCGCGGCCGGCTAGGCTGGCGCCCTAAACCGGCACCAATTCCCCCGCAGCAGACGCCGCGCTGCGTGCCGCCAGCCCCGCGGCCGGCGCCAGCTCCAGTGCCCCCAACCCGTAATGCCCGCGCAGCGTCCGGCTCGTGTATTCCGTGCGGAACAGCCCGCGCTTGCGCAGGATCGGCACCACCTCACCGGCAAACAGCTCGAACTGCTGGTTGATCACGGACGGCATCACACTGAACCCATCGGCCGCGCCCTGGCGGAACCAGTCCTCGATGGTGTCGGCCACCTGCTCGGGCGTGCCCGCCACCGCGAGGTGCCCGCGCGCACCAGCCAGGCGCTTGAGCAGCTGGCGCAGCGTCAGGCCCTCGCGCAGACTGGTTTCCACATAGCCGACCGCACGGCTCTTCGAGGCTTCCACCAGATTCGGGTCCGGAAAGTCATCGCGCGTGGGCTTGCGGTCCGGCGCCACGCCCGAGAAATCATGGCCGCCAAAGCATGCCGACAACCGGCCCAGGCCGACATCGATGCTGGTCAGGCCGTCGAGCTCCTCCCAGACCTGCTGCGCTTCATAGGTGGTGGAGCCAATTGCCGCGCTGATGCCCGGCAGGATCAAGACATCCTCGGGCCTGCGTCCCAGCATAGGCGTTTGCCGTCGCCTGCCATCAATCGACGGCGATCTTCTGGTCCTTGATCAACGCCGACAGCAGCTTGCCTTCGTTGACCAGCAGCGTCTTGAACTCCGCCGTGGACAGCGGCACCGGCTCCGCGCCGAGGTCGGCGTAGCGCGCCTTGGTGGCCGGCAGCGCCAGCGCCTTGCCCAGCTCCCGGTTCATGCGCGCGATGACTTCGGCCGGCGTGCCGTTGGGGGCCCACATGCCAAACCAGATATCGAGATCGGCACCCGCAAACCCCTGCTCGGCCACCGTCGGCACATCGGGAAAGAACGGCGAGCGCTTGGAGCTGACCACGCCCAGCAGCTTGACCTTGTGGGTGCGGATGTGCGGAAAGGCAATGCCGGGGTCGCAGACGAAGTCGGCCTGCCCCGAGACCACGTCCAGCAGCGCCGGCGCCGCGCCGCGGTACGGCACATGGGTGACGTAGGTGCCCGTGGCCAGCTTGAACAGCTCGCACGCCAGATGCGGCGGCGTGCCCGTGCCGGCCGACGCATAGGACAGCTTGCCGGGCTGCGCCCGGGCGAGCGCGACCAGGCCGCGCGCATCCTTGACGTCCATCTGCGGCTTGGCCACCAGGTACATCTGCGTGCGGCCCACGCCGCCCACCGGCGTCAGGTCGCGTGACGGCAGCATGCTGGACTTGAACAGCGAGGGGTTGGCGGTCTCCACCGAGGTCGGAGCGATCAGGAAAGCGTAGCCATCGGGCGCCGCGCGCACCACTTCGGAGGCGGCGATGTTGCCGCTCGCGCCGGGCTTGTTCTCGATGATCACGGCCTGCCCCAACGACTCGCCGATCGACTGCGCCAGAATGCGCGCCATCACGTCCGTGCTGCCGCCCGGCGCAAAGCCCACCACGATGCGAATGGTCTTGGTCGGCCAGGCCGCGGCGGGCTGCGCCTGCAGCGCGCCCGCTCCCCCCAGCGCGCACAGGGACAGGGCCGCGACGGCACAGCGGCGGATCGCGGTTTTTCTGAAAAGAAAGCTCATCGTTGTCTCCGTCATGGTTTTTGGAATGGCGTGCCGTTTCAGGCCGGGTCGGCCTGCAGCATCTCGCGCAGCTTGAATTTCTGGATCTTTCCGGAGGGCGTCGAGGGGATCGCGTCGCGCACGATCAGCCGCTCCGGGATGTACTGGATGGCCACCTGCTGCGCCTTGAGGAAGTCCTGGATGGCGCGCAGATCGACGCTCTGGCCCGGCTTGGGCACCACCACCACGCAGGCGCGCTCGCCCAGGCGCTCGTCGGGGTAGGCGACGATCGCGGCCATGGCGATGGCCGGGTGGCGGTACAGCAGCGCCTCGATCTCCACCACCGGAATGTTCTCGCCGCCGCGGATGATCACGTCCTTGCTGCGGCCGGTGATGCGCACATAGCCCTCGGCATCGAGGCGCGCCAGATCGCCGGTATCGAACCAGTCATCGGCGTCGGTGCCGTTGAGGTGCGGCCGGCGCAGATAGCCGCCGAAATTGGAGCAGGTGCGCAGCATCAGCCTGCCGGCCTCGCCCACGGGAAGCTCCAGTCCGTCGACATCCACCACCTTGAGTTCGACCCCCGGCAGCGGGCAGCCATCGGTGCTGAACGAGCGCTCGTCGGCATCGCCGAGCCGCGTCAGGGTCACGGCACCGTTCTCGGTCATGCCCCAGGCCGACACCACCTTGGCGCCGAGCGCGGCGCGCGCCTGCTCCACCAGCGGGCCGGGAATCGGCGCGCCGGCGCACAGGAAAGTGCGCAGCGTGGGCACCGGCTGGCCGGTCTCCGTCACGGCCCGGGCCAGATCGGTGAGGAACGGCGTCGAGGCCATGGTGAAGGTCGCGCCTTCCTGGCGCACCAGCGCGATCGCCTGCCGGGGCTCCCAGATGTCCTGCAGCACCACGCTGGCGCGCAGCATGATCGGCATCATCAACCCGTACATGAAGCCCGTCTGGTGCGCCATCGGCGAGGCCATCAGCACCACGTCGTCGGCACCCAGCTGCAGGCGCTGCGCGTAGGGAATAATGTTGGCCATCACGCTGTTGGCCGAATGCATCACGCCCTTGGGCTCGCCAGTCGTGCCCGAGGTGTAGATCAGCTGGGTCACGTCATCGGGTCCGGGCCGGTGGCGCGTGAGGATCTGCTGCGCATCGGGCGCGTTCTCCCAGTCCGGACCGCTGAGCAGCGCCTCGAAGCTGTGGTCGCCCTCGGCGCCGACCAGCACCACATGCTCCAGGCCGGGAAGGCGCGGCTGCAGGCCGGTCGCCATGGCCTCGAAATCGAAACCGCGGAACGTCTTTGGCGCGATCAGTACCTTGGCCTCGCCGTGCTGGAGCATGAACGACAGCTCGCGCTCGCGGAAGATATGCATCAGCGGGTTCATCACGGCGCCGATGCGCGAGCACGCCAGGTAGGTCAGCGTGAACTGCCACCAGTTGGGCAGCTGGCAGGCCACGACATCGTTGCGGCCCACGCCCAGCCGCGCCAGGCCCACGGCAATGCGATCGGCCATGCGCGCGAGTTCGCGGTAGGTGAAGCGCCGCACGGCCCCGCTTTCGAGCTGCAGCGCGGTGAGCGCCAGCTTGTCCGGGCAGGCCGCGAGGCAGGCGTCGAGATCATCGTTGATGGTGCGGTCGTGCCAGTGGCCCTCGGCCAGCAGGCGCGCACGGCGCGCGGGCAACAGTACGGCGTCGAATTCCATGGGTGTGTCTCCTTGGGCAGGGGGGTTCAGGCGGGCACGGCCTGGCGGCCGGCGCGGGTGCGCGCAACGATGGTTTTCATGATCTGCGCGGTGCCGTCGCCGATCTGGAAGCCCAGCACATCGCGCAGGCGCTGCTCCATCACGCCGCGGTCGTAGCCGCCGTGGCCGAACATCAGCAGGCACTGGTGGATCACGTCATAGGCCAGCTTGGGCGCCCACCATTTGCACATCGCCGCTTCGGCGGTGTGCGGCAGCTGTTTGTCCTTGAGCCACAGCGTCTGCAGGCACAGCAGGCGCGCCGCCACCACCTGGGTGTCGAAATCGGCCAGCGGGTGGGACACGCCCTGGAACGCCGACAGCGGCTTGCCGAAGGCCTCGCGCTGCGCGACGTATTCCCAGGTTTCCTCCAGCGCCACGCGCGCCACGGCCAGCACCTGCAGGCCGATCAGCGCACGCGAGAAGTCGAAGCCTTGCATCACCTGCACGAAGCCCTGGTTCTCGTCGCCCAGGCGGTGATCGACCGGCACGCGCACGTTCTCGAAGAACAGCGAGCCGCGGCCGATCGCGCGCTGACCGTGGCAGTCGAAGCGGTTGCGCGTGACGCCCGGCAGATCCATCGGCACCAGCAGCGCCGTGACGCCGCGCGCGCCCGACTCCACTGCCCCCGTGCGCCCGAACACCACCGCGGCATCGGCCTGGTCCGCGGCCGAGATCGATGTCTTCTCGCCGTTGAGCACGTATTCGTTGCCCACGCGCTCGATGCGCAGGCGCAGGTTGGCGGCGTCGGAGCCCCCGCGCGGCTCGGTCAGCGCAATCGCCAGCAGCGCTTCGCCGCGCGTCAGCCGTGCCAGCCAGGGCCCGACGACTTCCGGCTGCCCATGCTCTGCCAGGATCTGCCCATTGAGCGAGGCCAGCAGGTTGATGTAGCTCAGGCTCAGATCGGCGCGCGCGATTTCCTCGTGGATCACGCCAGCCGCGATGCATCCCAGTCCCTGCCCGCCCACCGCTTCGGGCAGCTCGGGCGCGATGAAGCCCATCGCGCCCATCTCGCGCATCAGCGCGCGGTCCAGCACGCGCGTCTGGTCGCGCTCCAGAAAGCCCGGCGCCACGCGGCCCGTGGCAAAGCGGCGCGCGTGCTCGGCCAGCACCGCCAGGTCTTCGTCGATATAGGGGTTCATCGTCGGTCCTTGCGTCATGGGCTACTTGGCGTATTTGCGGAAGTCGGGCTTGCGCTTTTGCGTCAGCGCGGCGACGCCTTCGCGCGACTCCTCGGTGTCGTAGTACAGCTTGAGCGCGTACATGCCCAGGCCGGCAATGCCGCTCTGGTGCGCGGTGTCGGCGTTGAAACTGCGCTTGGCAATGGCAATCGCCGTGGGGCTGCGCTCGCAGATCTCCTCGCCCCACTTCTGCACTTCGGCATCGAGCTGCTCGTGCGGCACGACCACATTCGCCAGCCCCATGGCTACGGCCTCGGCGCCGCTGTAGCGGCGGTTGAGATACCAGATCTCGCGCGCCTTCTTCTCGCCGACCACACGCGCCAGGAAAGCCGTGCCGTAGCCCGGATCGACCGAGCCCATCTTCGGCCCGACCTGGCCGAAGACCGCCTTCTCCGAGGCGATCGTCAGGTCGCAGAGCGTGCACAGCACGTTGCCGCCGCCAATCGCATAGCCCTGCACGCGCGCGATCACCGGCTTGGGCACGTCGCGGATCGCGGTGTGGAGTTCCTCCATCGGCAGGCCGATGGTGCCGCGCCCGTCGTAGTTGCCGTTGTGCGCGGACTGGTCGCCGCCGGTGCAAAACGCCTTCTCGCCCGCGCCGGCCAGCACGATCGCCCCCACCGCCCGGTCGTAGCCGGCCTTGTTCAGCGCACGGATGATCTCGTCGCAGGTCTGGCCGCGAAACGCGTTCATCTTCTCGGGGCGATTGATGGTGATCCAGGCCACGCCGTTGCGGACCTCGTACAGGATGTCTTCGAAGTTCATGGTGTCTCTCCTCGGGATGTCAAAAGGGTCAGCCGTTCATGGTCAGACCGCCGGAGACGCTCAGCACCTGTCCGGTGACAAACGCCGCGTCGTCGCTGGCAAAGAACAGGATCGCGCCGGGCAGGTCCGCGGGCTGGCCGATGCGCCCCAGCGGAATCGAGCGCGTGAACGCCTCCATCAGCTTCTCGGGGTTGCCGGCACCCTCCCGGTAATCGGCAAACAGCGCGGTATCGGTCGGCCCTGGGCAGACCACGTTCACGGTGATGCCGTGGCGCGCATGCTCGCGCGCAATGGTCTTGGAAAACGCCACCAGTCCGCCCTTGCAGGCCGCATAGACGGCTTCGCCCGAAGACCCGACGCGCGCCGCATCGGAAGCGATGTTGACGATGCGCCCGGCCTTGCGCGCCGCCATGCCGGGCAGCACCGCGTGGTGCAGGTGCAGCGCGCCGACCAGGTTGATGGCAATCAGCTTGTCCCACTGCGCCGGCTCGGTCTTGGTGAACGGCTTGAACACGTCCCAGCCCGCGTTGTTAACCAGCACATCGATCGCGCCCAGCTGCTGCCCGGTCGCGGCCACGGCGGCATCGACGCTTTCGCGGTCCGTGATGTCGCACAGCAGTGCCTGTGCCTGTCCACCCTCGGCATGGATCTGCGCCACGACCTGCTCGGCCGCCGCCAGGTTCAGGTCGAACACCGCAACCCGCGCGCCCTCGAGTGCAAAGCGCCGGGCCGTCGCTCCGCCAATGCCGCCACCGCCGCCCGTCACGATGACGGTCTTGTGTTCGAATCGTTTCATGCCATGTCCTATGGGTTGCCAGGTTTGCCGGGTTGACCGATGATCGGCATAAGCAAAATCAAATTAGGTCAATATGTTTACGCAAATTCTAGACAGCACCGGCCACGTCAGCAAGCCTGTTTGCGGAGGTATTCACCGTGGTTAACCCTAAGCAAAAGACACTTTCAACCAAGCTTGAATTGGCCAACAGGTTGTTCTTCCGTCTTTACCAATGCGCAAACATGTTGCATAAAACCGGCTCCCGCGCCGTCGAGGCGGAAGGGCTGACAACGCAGCAGTGGGCGGTGCTGGGCGCGCTGTCGCGCGAGAAGGCGCAGGGCGGAATGAGCATTGGCGACCTGGCCAAATACCTGATGGTGAGCCGCCAGAACCTGTCCGGTCTGATCAGCCGCATGGAGCGCGACGGCCATGTCTCCGTGGCCCCGGACGGCCGGGACCGCCGCTCGCGCCTGGTGTCGATGACCCCATCGGGCCAGCATGTCTGGCATGTGCTGGCGCAGCCAAAAATCATGGCGTACTACGAGGACGTATTGGGTGACTTCTCGATCAACGATGTCACGCACACGCTGCACTATCTGCTCAAGATGGTGGAGAACATGCAGCGCCTCGATGCCCAGTGGGCCGGCAGCGCAACTGAGGAGCAGGCGCCGGACGCCTAGAAGAAGCGGCGGGCG
>JBEVDH010000225.1:0-47037 GCA_040514115.1 Comamonas sp.
GGACCCAGGCCATCGTCGTGTCGACGCGATGCATCAGAGATGGCGGCAGCCAGCCTGACTGATCACCGCCCCGGTTCAGAAAACGTGGCGCGCGAAAGCGCAGCTTGCCCCGGCGCCGGCGGCGCATCTGGCGACGCGCCGTCAAGGCCTCGGAGATCTGCCGGCCGCGGTGCACCAACTCCAGCAGATTCAACACGGCCACGCCTTGCTGGATTTCTCCAGTCGAGGCATCCACTGCCATGGTTTCGCGGACCAGCGCCAGCCCCGTGGTTTTGCTGCCCGGGTCGATCTTCAAGCGCAGGGGCTGGAGTTGGCAGTCGTCGACCTGGCGGTCGATAAGCCGGATGACCATGGGCACAAGCCGATGCACGCGCGCCCGCCCGCGCTCCAGCAACAGCCGGGCTCGCTTTTCGGTGCACGGCATCAACGCCTTGCCATGGTTGTCCAGCACAAGAACCGCCACATCGACTCTCTGAAAAACCTCTGCAATCTGTGCAGCCAGGCTGTCTTTCCAGCGGTCAGCCCTTACGGGCCTGGTGACGGTTGGGGCGTGCCTTGCGGCACGCCCCAACGCTCCCCTCGGGAATGTCAACAACCGGCTCCAGCCCTTGCGGGCTGCGATCAAGACCTTCGGACCTCTGCCTTTGTCCAGCATGATCAAGACCTTGCAGAGCAGCGAACTGAGGAAGCATTCGCTGGTGCGTCTGAACGACCTGTTGTCAACGCAGCGGGTTGGCTACCGCTTTCCCTGGTCAATCTGGCTTGGATCCTTTCAGTTCCAAGCCCCGGCCTTCGGGGCGGGGTAATTGACCGACTTCACCCCATGTGTGGAGGAGGGCCGGCAGCCACCGGCCTGAACAGCGCCCCTCAGCTGTTGATATCACCCAGGCAGAGATATTTCAACTCAAGATAATCATCCATGCCGTGGTGAGAGCCTTCGCGCCCCAGGCCCGACTGCTTCACGCCGCCAAAGGGCACATGCTCGGAGGCGATGACGCCGGCATTGATGCCGACCATGCCGTACTCCAGCGCCTCCGCCACGCGGAAGATGCGCCCCACGTCGCGGCTGTAGAAGTAGCTGGCCAGGCCGAACTCGGTGTCGTTGGCGGCGTCGATCGCTTCCTGCTCGGTCTGGAAGCGAAACACCGGCGCAAAGGGCCCGAAGGTCTCTTCGCGCGCGCACAGCATGTCGGCCGTGGCATCGGCGACCACGGTGGGCTCGAAGAACTGACCTCCGAGCCGTGCGCCGCCCGCGACCACGCGCGCGCCCTTGGCCAGCGCGTCATCGAGATGGCGCTGCACCTTGTCCAGCGCCGCCGGCTCGATCAGCGGGCCTTGCACCACGCCGTCCTCGAAGCCATTGCCCACCTTGAGCGCCTGCACCCGCGCCGCGAACTTCTGCACGAACTGCTCATACACGCCGTCTTGCACATAGAGTCGGTTGGCGCAGACGCAGGTCTGGCCCGCATTGCGGTACTTGCTGGCCAGCGCCCCTTCCACCGCGGAGTCGATGTCGGCGTCGTCGAAGACGATGAACGGTGCGTTGCCGCCCAGCTCCAGGCTGATCTTCTTCACCGTGGGCGCGCTTTGCGCCATCAGGATGCGACCGACTTCGGTCGAGCCGGTGAAGCTCAGATGGCGCACGATATCGCTGGCGCACAGCAGCTTGCCCACCGCGATGCTGCCGGCGCTGTCGGCCGTCACCACGTTGAGCACGCCCGCGGGAATACCGGCGCGCACCGCCAGCTCGGCCGCGGCAAGGGCCGTCAGCGGGGTCAGCTCCGCGGGCTTGATGACCACGGGGCAGCCCGCGGCCAGCGCCGGAGCGACCTTGCGCGTGATCATCGCCAGCGGGAAGTTCCAGGGCGTGATCGCCGCGCACACCCCGACGGGCTGCTTGAGCACCATCAGGCGCCGTGAATTGTCGAACTGCGGCAGCGTCTCGCCATTGGCGCGCTTGGCTTCCTCGGCAAACCATTCGACAAAGCTCGCGGCATAGCTGACTTCGCCCTTGGCTTCGGCGTAAGGCTTGCCCTGCTCGGCGGTCATGATGCGCGCCAGGTCGTCGGCGTTGGCCATCAGCAGCTCATACCACTTGAGCAGGATGGCGTGGCGCTGCTTGGCGGTCTTGCCGCGCCATGCCGGCCAGACGGCGTTGGCGGCATTGACGGCGCGCTCGGCGTCAAGGGCGCCCAGATTGGCCACATCGGCGAGCTTGAGCCCGGTTGCGGGGTCGTTCACGTCAAAACGCGTGTCTCCCTGCACCCATTGCCCGTCGATCAGCGCGTCGGTCTTGAGCAGGCTCGGGTCGTTCAGCAATGCCAGGGGCGAGGTCTTCATGTCCATCTTGCGCTCTCCTCAGGCGGCAACTGCGACGTTCACGGCGGCGCACACGGCGTGCTCCAGCGTCTGCAGCGCGGCATCGAACTGCGCATCGGGAATGGTCAGCGGATACAGGAAGCGGATCACGTTGCCGTACTGGCCGCAGCTCAGCAGCAGCAGGCCGCGCTCGAGCGCTTCCTTCTGGATGCGTGCCACCAGCGCGCTGTCCGGGGCCCGGGTCTGCGGATCGACGCATTCCATCGCGACCATCGAGCCCAGGCCGCGCACTTCGGCAATCGCGGGCACGCGCTCGCTCAAGCCGCTGAGGAATTCCTCCAGGCGCGCGCCCAGCGCCACCGAACGGGCCAGCAGCTGCTCCTGCTCGATGACTTCCAGCACCGCATGGGCGGAGGCGACGGCCAGCGGGTTGCCGGCATAGGTGCCGCCCAGGCCGCCGGGGTTGGCGGCGTCCATCACTTCGGCGCGCCCGCAGACCGCCGACAGCGGCATGCCGCCGGCCAGGCTCTTGGCCATGGTCATGATATCGGGACGGGTGGCGTAGTGCTCCATCGCGAACAGCTTGCCGGTGCGCCCGAAACCGGTCTGCACCTCATCGGCGATCAGCAGGATGCCATGCTGGTCGCAAACCTTGCGCAGGCCGGCCAACAGGTCGGCATCGGCGACGTTGAAGCCGCCTTCACCCTGCACCGGCTCGATGATGATGGCCGCGACGCGCGCGGGTTCCACATCGCACTTGAAGAGATGCTCGAGCGCGTTCAGGCTGTCCTGCACCGACACGCCGCGCAGCGGCGCGGGGAAGGGCAGGTGATAGACCTCGCCCGGAAACGGCCCGAACCCCGCCTTGTACGGCTGCACCTTGCCGGTGAGCGCCAGGCCCATCATCGTGCGGCCATGGAAGCCGCCGCCAAAGGCAATGACGCCGGGGCGGCCGGTGCTGACACGCGCGATCTTGATGGCGTTTTCCACGGCTTCGGCGCCGGTGGTGAAGAAGGCGGTCTTCTTCGGGCCGTCGATGGGCACCAGCGCATTGATGCGCTCGGCCAGCGCCACCGCGCTCTCGTAGGGCACGATCTGGAAGGCGGTGTGCGTGAAGCGCTCGAGCTGCGCCTGGATGGCGGCAACGATCTTCGGGTGGCGATGGCCGGTGTTGACCACGGCAATGCCGGCGGCGAAGTCGGTGTACTGCTTGCCTTCCACGTCCCAGATGGTCGCGTTCTCGGCGCGGTCGGCGTAGAAGTTGCACATGACGCCGACGCCGCGGGGGGTGGCATCGAGGCGGCGCTGGTTGATTTGCTGGTTGTTCATGGAAGGCCTGGTCAGTGGGTGGTGGATGGATGGATTAGAGCGAGTAACGGACCTATAATCCAGCGCCACTTTGACCCAAATGGATGGTGCCAATTGAAGTCCATCAGCGGAGACCTGATTGCCCCCCGGCTCGCGCAGCTGCGCATGGAAAAACCCGCGATGGCGGTCAACCGGCTGCTCTATGAATGCCTGCGCGATGCGATCCACGACGCCAGTCTGCCGGCGGGCACGCGCCTGCCACCGACACGCGACCTGGCCCTGGAAGCGGGCATTTCGCGCAACACCGTCATGCATGCCTACGAGCAGTTGGTGGCGGAGGGCTACACCAAGGGTCTGACGGGCAGCGGCACCTATGTCGCCGACCGCATTCCCGATCTGGCGCCGATGAAACCCAGCGATCCCGCCTTCGCCGTGCCCGCGAAGGCGGTGGCCGGGCGCCTGTCGCGGCGCGGGCGCAAGGTCGTGCTGGGCGCGCAGGCCCAGGCCACGCAGTGGGGCGCGTTCCTGCCGGGCGTGCCCGATGTGACCAAGGTGCCGCATGCCAAGCTCGCGCAGATCACGGCGCGCCTGAGCCGCCAGCTGCCGCCCTCGACGCTGAGCTATGCAACGAACGGCGGGTATGCGAAGCTGCACCAGAGCCTGGCGGTCTATCTGCGCCAGGCGCGCTCGGTGGTCTGCGAGCCGAGCCAGATCGTCGTGACGGAAGGCGTGCACCAGGCCATCGACCTGATCACGCGGGTGCTGGGCGACGCCGGCGACCATGCGTGGGTCGAGGAGCCCGGCTACTGGGGCACGCGCAGCATCCTGGAGATCAACGGCCTGCGGCTCAAGCCGATGCCCGTCGATGCCGAGGGCATGCGTTTTCCCGTTCATGCGGCGGGAAAGCCGCCGCGCTTTGCGTTTGTCACGCCCTCGCACCAGTATCCGCTCGGGCCGGTCATGAGCCTGTCGCGCCGGCTGGACCTGCTCAATTTCGCGGCACGGCACGGCACCTGGGTGGTCGAGGACGACTACGACAGCGAATTTCGCTTCGCCGGCCATCCGGTGGCGTCGCTGCAAGGGCTGCTGCCCGGCGCGCCGGTGATCTATGTGGGCACCTTCAGCAAGACCCTGTACCCGGGCCTGCGCATTGCCTACATGGTCGTGCCCGCGCCCTTTGCCACGGCCTTTCGCACCGCGCAGTCGGAGCTTTACCGCGGCGGGCACATGCTGCAGCAGGCGACGCTGGCCGAGTTCATGGACAGCGGCCTGTACGCGGCCCATATCCGCCGCATGCGCCTGATCTATGCGGCGCGGCGCAGCTATCTGATCCGGCTGGTGGAGCAGTCGCTGGGGCCGGGGTGGGTGCATGAATACGACAGCAATGCCGGGCTGCACCTGGTGCTGTCGCTGCCGCCGGGCACCGACGACAAAGCCATTGCCGCCGAGGCCGCTGCCCAGGGCGTGATTGCGCGCCCGCTGTCGATCTACTACTTCGGGCGCAACCCCAGCCCGGGACTGATCCTGGCGTTTGCCGCGGTTCCCCAGGAGGAGATGCTTGCACCCTGGCAGATCGTGGCGCGCTGCATTCTCCGGGCCGTGGGGAAAGGGGGCTGACTCCCGAAACCCCGCGGTTGGGGAGGGTGCCCAGGGCAATGTCTGACGGAGTGGCCCGTCATCCTTCGACAGGCTCAGGATGGACGGCCTGTGCTCAAGGCAAAAGGACAGGACGTCCATGGTTCGACGGGGGCGGCTCAGGCAAGCTGACCACGAACGGTTTCTCCGTTCGCCCCGGTCTTGAGCCTGTCGAAGGATGTCTAGCCGATAAAAACCACCCTAGTTCAGCGTCACGCCCGCAGCCTTGACCACCTTCTCGGTCTTCCCGGTATCCGTGCGCACGAATTCCTGGAACTCGGAGGCGGTCATCGGCGTCACTTCGGCGCCCGTGGGGCCAAGCCGCTCGACCAGCTTCGGGTCGGCCAGCGCGCGGGCCAGGCTGGCGCGCAGCTTCTCCAGCACATCCTTGGGCGTGCCCTTGGGCGCGACCAGGCCGTACCAGGGGAACATCTCGTAGCCCGGATAGCCCTGTTCGGCGATCGTCGGCAGGTTGGGCAGGGTGGCCGAGCGCTTGGCGGAGGTGACGCCCAGTGCCAGCAGCTTGCCGCTCTTCACGTGGGGAATGGAGCTCACGATGGTGTCGAAGTACACCGAGACCTGGCCGCCGATGATGGCCGGCAGGGCTTCGGCCGCACCCTTGTAGGGCACGTGCAGCATGTCGATGCCGGCGCGCTGCTTGAACATCTCCGCCGCGAGGTGCGAGGTCGTGCCGGCGCCGAACGACGCATAGCTGAGCTTGCCCGGATTGGCCTTGGCGTAGGCGACCAGCTCGGGAATGGTCTTGGCCGGGACGGAGGGGTTGCTGACCACGACCAGGGGCGTGATCCCGACCAGCCCGATCAGCTCGAAGCCGTCCGGGTCATAGGGCAGCTTGGCGTAGAGGAACTTGTTGGTCACCAGCGAGCTGTTCGTGCCTACGAACAGGGTATAGCCGTCGGCCGGGCTGCGTGCGGTGGCGTCGGCGCCCAATATGCCGCCGGCGCCCGGCTTGTTCTCGATGACGAAGGATTGCTTGAGGTCCGCCGACATGCGCTCGCCCAGCGCGCGCGCAATGGCATCGGTGCCGCCGCCCGGTGGGAAGGGAACGATCAGGCGGATCGACTTGGCTGGATAGGCAGAACCGTCCTGCGCCTGGGCGGCAAAGGGAAGGGCAAGAGCGACGCAGCTGAGAGCTGCCCGGAGAAAGATTCGGCGCATGGAGTCCATCCTGATTGAGCGGGTTTTGGCAAATTTGTCATTGCAATTTGCATGCCAATGAAAATTCTGCATTAAATTTTCATGAATACGCCCTAGGGATAACCTTCCTCACCGATTTGGTGAAGTCGTGACCTTTTTGGGGCAGGCCGGCGCTGCCAGGCGCCATGCCGGTGCATCGAGGCGGCGGTGGCAACGAAAAAGGCCCGCAAAAGCGGGCCCCTGCCGGAAATCGTCGACCGCTTACTGGCGGTAGCTGGGGTCGATGCGGTCCAGCATCCGCAGCAGCGCGGGCCAGTCCTGCTCGTCGCTGCCATCGGACACGGTGAACTGGCTCGCCACCTTCGCGGCCACCGCGTCGCTGCATTCGTGCAGCGCGGCGCCGCCCGACTGGGCCGCGATCTGCGCCTGGCATGCGCGCTCGAGGTAATAGACCAGGTCGAACGCCTCGCGCACCGTGGCGCCGGCCGTGAGCAAGCCGTGGTTGCGCAGGATCATGACCTTGTTGGTGGGGCCCAGGTCATGCACCAGGCGCGGCTGCTCGTCGGCGTCGAGCGCCACGCCTTCATAGTCGTGGTACGACAGCACGCCGTGAAAGCGCATCGCATGCTGCGAGATGTTGAGCAGGCCGCGCTGCTGCGCCGCCACGCCCATGCCGGCCGCCGTGTGCGTGTGCAGCACGCAGTTCAGATCGGGCCGGGCATGGTGGATGCAGCTGTGGATGACAAAGCCGGCCGGGTTGCAGCCGATGCCGGTGGGGTCGTGGATGATGCGGCCCGCGTGATCGACCTTGAGCAGGCTCGATGCCGTGATCTCGTCGAACATCAGGCCGTAGGGGTTGATCAGGAACGCGTGCGGCGCGTCTGGAACGCGCGCCGAGACATGCGTATAGATCAGGTCGGTCATGCGGTAGTGCGCCATCAGGCGATAGCATGCCGCCAGGTTGACCCGCATCTCCCATTCGGCGGCACTGACCGCAGCCTTGGTTTCGGGGTAGATATATGTCGTGCTCATGGTGTCTGCGCGCTGGAAATGGAGGGGCCGGAAACCCGGTGGTGCGGCCGACAATTCCATGCTCATGAAAATATCGGCTGATATTTTCATTATTCATCAATTCCGGCGTGCCGTAAACGCCGTGCCGGCGCCGGCCCATGCCCCCCAGCCGGTGCGCCGCTAGTAGGACGGCGGAGTCACGACCCAGATCAGCTCGGTCTGGGTGTCACCCGGGTTGCGATAGCGGTGCGGCGTGCTGCTGGCAAAGCTGAAGCTGTCGCCTTCCGCGAGCGTGAAGTGTTGCGCGCCGATCCACAGCTCGAGCGTTCCCTTGAGCACGACCCCGGCCTCGTGGCCCACATGCTCGTAGGTGTCGGGGCCGCTGTCCGAGCCTGGCTCCATCGTGGAGCAGAGCAACTCCAGCGGGCCTTCGAGGTTGGGCGACAGCAGGTAATCCGAGATGCCGGACGCGAAGGCCAGCCGGCGCCGGCGCGCCTTGCGCACCACCACGCCGCCGTCCGATGGCTCGACGGTGCCGCCCTGCGGAAAGAACCAGCTGATCTGCACCCCCAGTGCCTCGGCAATCTGGTGCAGGTCGCTGATGGACGGCGTGCTCATGCCGCGCTCCACCTGGCTGAGAAAGCCGATGGACTTCCCGCAGCTCGACGCCACCTGCTGCAGCGACAGGTTCTTGGCCTTGCGCAGGCCCTTGATCTCGCGCCCCACCCATTCCATGGGGTCGACGGAGCGGGCCGGCTCGGCGGCATGTGCCGTTTTTGCGGCTTTGGGCACCGCAGTGCCTGGCGCCGCGGTCTTGCGCTTTTTCGCGCTTTCCCGGCTGGCCTGGGGTGTGCTTGGACTTTTTGTGTGCATTTCTTCGTTGGGGTATCCGGGTTGCCCATGCTGGAGCAGCATGGCCAGGCCGGCAGGGCCCTGTCCACGCCGCAGGCAGAGCGCTATTTTGCGCCAACTCCGGCAGGGAAACGATCAGGTGAAACAGGGGTAAAACCTGTTCAGTTTGGTGAAAATATCATTGTGATATTTCATATTGGCGCTAGAATTTGCGGCTGAATCACCTCAATTCCCAGGAAGTCCCATGCTCCAAGCCGCCAACCCGAATGCAGTCCTTGAACAACGCCGGCTTGCCGCCTGCCCGCGCGGGGTTGGGGTCCAGACGCAAGCCTTCACCGCTTCGGCGCGCAATGCCGAGATCTGGGATGTGACCGGCAAGCGGCTGATCGACTTCGGCAGCGGCATCGCCGTGCTGGCCACCGGGCACCGCCATCCGCGCATCGTGGCCGCGGTGCAGCAGCAGCTGGAACACTTTCACCACACCTGCTTTCAGGTCACCCCCTATGAGAGCTACATCGCGCTGTGCGAGAAGCTCAACGCGCTGACACCGGGCAACTTCGCCAAGAAGACCGCGCTGTTCACCACCGGCGCGGAAGCGGTGGAAAACGCCATGAAAGTGGCCAAGGCCGCCACCGGCCGCAACGCGGTCATCGCTTTTTCCGGCGCATTCCATGGCCGCACGCTGATGGGCATGGCGCTGACCGGCAAGGTGCATCCCTACAAGGCCGGCTTCGGCGCGATGCCGCCCGATGTCTGGCATGTGCCCTATCCCGCGCAGGCGCTGGGCGTGACGGTCGAGGACAGCATCGCTGCCATCGAGAAGCTGTTCAAGGCCGATGTCGATCCCAAGCGCGTGGCCGCGATCATCCTCGAGCCCATCCAGGGCGAAGGCGGTTTCTACATCGCGCCGCCGGAGCTGTTCAAGAAGCTGCGCGAGATCTGCGATGCCCACGGCATCTTGCTGGTCGTGGACGAAGTCCAGACCGGTTTCGGCCGCACGGGAAAGATGTTCGCGCTCGACCATATGGATGTCGAAGCCGACCTGATCACCATGGCCAAGAGCCTGGCCGGCGGCTTCCCCCTGTCGGCGCTCACGGGCCGCGCCGAGTTGATGGATGCCGCTTCTCCCGGCGGGCTGGGCGGCACCTACGCGGGCAACCCGCTGGCGGTGGCGGCGGCGCTGGCGGTCATTGACGTGATGGAGGACGAACAGCTGCCGGCGCGCGCGCAGGTGCTGGGCGAGAAGCTGACGCAAAACCTGCGCGCCCTGAAGGCGCTGGTGCCGGAACTCGCTGAAGTGCGCGGCCTGGGCGCCATGGTGGCCGCGGAATTCAAGGACCCTGTGACGGGCGCGCCGCTGGCCGCCAAGGTCAAGCGCATCCAGGATCTGGCGTTGGAAAAGGGCCTGCTGCTGCTGAGCTGCGGCGTCAATGCCAATGTGATCCGTTTCCTGTTCCCGCTCACCATCGAGGACAGCGTGTTCGAGGAAGGCCTGGCGCTGCTCGCGCAAGCCATCACGGAGGCCTGAGCCATGCCCACCTTGGCGGTGGCGGGAGCCTATCTGCACAACAAGACCGCGGTCGAGGAGCTGCTGCGCCAGCGCCTTCCCGACTGGTCGATTGTCCGGCCCGACGACGTGGCTGCCAGCAACGCCTGCGTGGCGGTCTGCTGGGACCATCCGCCCGGCACCTGGCAGCAGCTGCCCGGCGTGCGCATGGTGCATTCGATTGGCGCCGGCGTCGACGCCCTGGTGCGCGACCCGGGGCTGCCCGATGTGCCGATCTGCCGTGTCATCGACCAGGCGCAGGCGCAGCGCCTGACCGAGTACGTGCTCTG
This sequence comes from Comamonas sp., assembly GCA_040514115.1. GTDB lineage: Bacteria > Pseudomonadota > Gammaproteobacteria > Burkholderiales > Burkholderiaceae_C > Comamonas. Next base: position 10,120 of record JBEVDH010000225.1, read on the forward strand.
GGGCACATTGACATACCACCGCGGATTCGACATCGCGGCGCGCAATCAGCGCGAGCCGCTGTGGCAGCGACCGGCGAATCGCGCGGCCGCGGAGGTGGTTGTCGGCGTGATGGGCCTGGGCGAGATCGGCGCGCACATGGCCCGGGCCCTGGCGGCCAACAACTACCGTGTCAGAGGCTGGTCGCGCAGCCCGCGCACCATGGACGGTGTGCAGACATTTTCGGGAGCGCAAGGCCTGGGCGCCTTTCTCGATGGGGTGGAAGTCCTGATCTGCGTGCTGCCCTTGACGCACGAGACCGAAGGCATTCTGTCCAAGGATCTGTTTTCCCGCCTGACGCCCGGCGCCAAGCTGATCCATGTCGGGCGCGGCCCGCAGTTTGTCGAAGCGGATGTGCTGGACGCATTGGAGTCCGGGCAGTTGGGCGGCGTGCTGGTCGATGTCTTCCCGGTGGAGCCCCTGCCGGCGGACAACGCGCTGTGGCGCCACCCCAAGGTGATCGTGACGCCCCATATGGCGGCCGTCATGCCGATGCCCGATGTCGTCAGCCAGATTGCCGAGAACTGCGAACGGCTGCTGTCCGGGCAGCCGCTGCTGCGCACCGTGGAGCGCGCCATCGGCTACTGAGAGAACGGGCGCCCGTCGGTGCCTGAAAAGCTGACCTGGATCAAGGAACCCTCGGATACGGCCCGGATCCACCGATCTGCGGCTTCTGCCCGGCGCGCTTGCGGCGCATAGTGGCGGGCAGGCTCCGGCGCGATGCAAACGCTGCCGGCGCCGTTGTCCCAGAGGCCTTATGTCAGATCACCCCACGCCGCAGCGCGGCAATGCACCGCGCAAGACCATTCCCATCGTGGCTGCGCCCCACCAGCCGTTGTTCGAAGCCCGCACCAAGATCCAGCCGCGCTCCATCCACGGGGTCTTTGCGCGCTGGCGCTGGGCGATGGTCTGGCTCACGCAGCTGTTCTTCTATGGCATTCCCTGGCTGCAGATCAACGAGCGTCAGGCGCTGCTGTTCGATCTGGAGCAGCGGCGCTTCTATGTCTTCGGCTGGCTGCTGTATCCGCAGGACTTCATCTATCTCACGGCGCTGCTGATCATCTCGGCGCTGGCCCTGTTCCTGTTCACGGCGGTGGCCGGGCGGCTGTGGTGCGGCTTCAGTTGCCCGCAATCGGTCTACACCGAGATCTTCCTGTGGATCGAGCGCAAAACCGAAGGCGAGCGCAGCGCGCGGCTGCGCCTGGACGCCGGCGCCTGGACGCTGGAGAAGCTGCGCAAGCGCGCCAGCAAGCACCTGCTGTGGCTGCTGATCGCGCTGTGGACGGGTTTCACCTTTGTCGGCTATTTCGTGCCGATCCGCGCCCTGGCCGTGCAAGTCCTGGCGCTGCAGGGCGCGTGGCAGATTTTCTGGGTGCTGTTCTATGGCTTTGCCACCTATGGCAACGCCGGGTTCCTGCGCGAGCAGGTCTGCACCCACATGTGCCCCTATGCGCGCTTCCAGAGCGCGATGTTCGACAAGGACACGCTGCTGGTCACCTACGACGCCGCGCGCGGCGAGCAGCGCGGCCCGCGTCCCAAGGGCGTGGATTTGCGGGCACAGGGCCTGGGCGACTGCATCGACTGCAAGCTCTGCGTGCAGGTCTGCCCGGTGGGCATCGACATCCGGGATGGCCTGCAGTACCAGTGCATCAACTGCGGCCTGTGCATCGACGCCTGCAACGCGGTGATGGACAAGATGCATTACCCGCGCGGACTGATCCGCCTGTCGACCGAGAACGCGCTGGCGCGCGGCTGGGGCGGCCTGCGGATCGTGCGCCGCATGCTGCGCCCGCGCGTGCTGGTCTATGGCACGGTGCTGCTGGCGCTGACCGTGGCCATGGCGGCGAGCCTCCATCTGCGCGTGCCGCTCAAGGTCGATGTGGTGCGCGACCGCGGCACGCTGTCGCGCATCGTGGCCGGAGGGCAGATCGAGAACATCTACCGCGTGCAGCTGGGCAACGCCACCGAAGTGCCGCAGCGCCTGCGGCTCGCGGCCTCGGGTATCGAAGGCCTGCGCGTGGCGTCCGAAAGCGACGTGGCAGTGGATGCCGCGGCCGACCGCTGGATCGTCGTGCGGCTGCAGGCGCCTTATGGGGCGACGGATTCGGGGGCGCATCCGGTGGAACTGGAAGTGCGGTCGCTGATTGATGGGGCGATTCGGGTGGGGGTGAAGACGACGTTTCTGGTGCCGAGGTGAGTGTTCAGCAGGATCGCCTTCCAATTGAGGACAGGACGTTCATGGTTCGACGGGGCCGCCGAGGCAGGCCCACCACGAACGGTGGAGTGGAGGCGCGCCCTACGCACAACCGCTCGTCCTGAGCCTGTCGAAGGATGAACGTCCTGTCCTCGAGAAACCTTCGCGGCTTCTGTCTGGGCGCCCTTCGTGTCACCTGAGCGACCGTTCCCCGTCCAAAGCCTTCGCACCGCCCCCGTGTTTGGTTATGGTGTGCGCTCCCCCGTTGCGCCCATGCCCCCATGACAACTCCCCTCGACGACACACCCCCCGCCGCCCCCGGCTTTCGCTCCGCCATCATTCGCCAGGGCACGGTGCGCGCCACCACGCGCAGCTTCCTGCATGCGCTGGGCCAGGATGACGAGGACATCGAGCGCCCGCACATCGGCGTGTTCCATACCGGCGGCGAGATGAGCCCGTGCAATCTGAACCTGCGCGACCAGGCCCAGCATGCCAAGACCGGCATCTACGCGGGCGGCGGCACGCCGCATGAATGCCCGGTGGTGTCCGTGAGCGACGGGCTGACGATGGCGCATTCGGGCATGCGCTTCTCGCTGATCTCGCGCGAGCTGATTGCCGACAGCGTCGAGGCCTCGGTGCGCGGCCACCAATGGGATGGCATCTTTGCCATCGGTGCCTGCGACAAGAACCTGCCGGGCCTGATGATGGGCATGCTGCGCTGCAATGTGCCCAGCGTGTTCGTGCACGGCGGCTCGGCGCTGCCGGGCCAGATGCCCGGCCCCGAAGGGCGCGACCTGAATGTGGTCGACACCTATGAAACCATTGGCCAGGTGCTGGCCGGCAAGGCCACGGCCGAGGACCTGGCGCAGATCAGCCGCAGCTGTCTGCCCACGGCCGGCGCCTGCGCCGGGCAGTTCACGGCCAACACCATGGGCATGGTCAGCGAGGCGCTGGGCCTGGCGCCGATCGGCTCGAGCATGCTGCCCGCGGTGTTCAGCGAGCGTGCGCCGCTGATGCGCCGCACCGCCAAGACGCTGATGCGCGCGGTGTGGGCCAGCGCCGAGGGGCGCGGGCCGCTGCCGCGCGACATCGTCACGCGCCAGGCACTCGAGAACGCCTGCGCCGTGGTCAGCGCCACGGGTGGCTCCACCAATGCCGCACTGCATCTGCCGGCCATTGCGCACGAGGCCGGCATCCGCTTTCACCTCGACGATGTCGCCGAAGTCTTTGCGCGCACGCCGCTGATCGCCGACCTGCGCCCCGGCGGGCGCTATCTCGCGCGCGACGTGCATTACATCGGCGGCGCGGGCGTGATCCTGCGCAGCCTGCTCGACCAGGGCCTGCTGCATGGCGATGTGCTCACCTTCACCGGGCGCACGCTGGCCGAGGAGCTGGCATCGGCATTGGCGCCCGACGGGCAGGTGGTGCGCGTGGCGGGCAACCCGATCTCGCGCGATGGTGGCCTGGCGGTGCTCAAGGGCAACCTGTGCCCCGATGGCGCGCTGCTCAAGACGGCTGGCCTGAACACGCTGGTGCACAGCGGCCCGGCGCGCGTGTTCGAGTCGGAGGAGGCGGCCCAGGCCGCGGTGCAGGCCATGCGCTATGCCGCGGGCGATGTGATCGTGATCCGCAACGAGGGCCCCAGGGGCAGCCCCGGCATGCGCGAGATGCTGGGCATCACGGCGTTGCTCTACGGCCAGGGCATGGGCGACAAGGTGGCGCTGCTGACCGACGGGCGTTTTTCGGGCGCGACGCGCGGCCTGTGTATCGGCTACGCCGGGCCGGAGGCCGCTGACAACGGGCCCATCGCGGCGCTGCGCGATGGCGACATGATCCGCATCGATGCGCGACCGCTGGCGCGCTCGATCACGGTGGCGCTTTCGCCGGCCGAATTGGCGCTGCGCCTGCAGGAAAATGCACGCCATCCTCGCGTAAATACGGGAGCGCGCGGGGGCGGGTTGCTGGAAAAATACGCGCTGACGGTGCGGCCGGCCCATCAGGGCGCGGTCACGCACTCGGGCGCGGTCACCTGGCTGCGCGACGCAGGCTGAACGCGAGGGCGGCCGCGTCTTTCCCCATCAATACCAAGAAAGCCAAGAAATGACCATGAATCGACGTGAATGGCTGGGTGCGGCAAGCGCGGGTGGCGCCGGCGCGCTGCTGGCCAGCCTGGGAATGCAGGCCCATGCCCAGGCAGCGCTCGAGAGCCTCAACATCATCACCGGCTTTGCCGCGGGTGGTACGTCGGATGCGATCTGCCGGCGCGTGGCCACGCATCTGGCCCCGGCCTACGCCAAGATCGCCGTGGTGGAAAACCGCACCGGCGCGGGCGGCCAGATCGCGATCAACTACGTCAAGGGTCGGCCCGCCGATGGCGCCACGCTGCTGCAGACGCCGACCTCGATGCTGTCGATCTATCCGCATATCTACAAGAAGCTGTCGTACAACCCCGTCACCGACCTGGCGCCGGTGTCGCTGGGCTGCGCATTTGATTTCGGCTTTGCCGTCGGCCCCGCGGTGCCGGCGCAGGTCACCAATGTGCGCGAGTTCCTGGCCTGGGCCAAGGCCAACCCGCAGGGCGCGAATTTCGGCTCGCCCGCGCCGGGCTCGACCCCACACTTCATTGGCGCGCTGCTGGGCCAGCATGGCGGCGTCGATCTCAAGCATGCGGGTTACCGCGGCACCCAGCCCGCGCTGCTGGACATGATGGGCGGCAACATCTCGTCCGTCGTGGGCCCGCTGGGCGACATGCTCCAGCATGTGTCCACCGGCAAGCTGCGCATCCTGGGCGTGAGCGGCCAGCGCCGCAGCCGCTTCGCGCCCCAGGTGCCGACGCTGGTCGAGCAGGGCTACGCCGACATGGCGCACAGCGAGTGGTTCGGGTTCTTCCTGCCGGCCAAGACCCCGCCCGAGCTGGTGCAGCGCCTGAACGGCCATCTGCGCAGCGCGCTGGCGTCCAAGGATGTGGTCGACAGCCTTGCCACCTTCGGCCTCGAGGCGATGTCGTCCACGCCAGCGGAGCTTGCGGCGCTGGTGAAATCCGAGGTCGCGAAGTGGGGCCCGATCGTGCAACGCGTGGGCTTTACCGCCGAGGGTTGAGCACCGGCGGCGCATACGGCGCAAGAATGACAACGGGAGCCATGGCTCCCGTTTTTTATGTGCGTGTGACAAAGTCCCCATATGCCTACCATGTTGTTTTGTGGCACAGCATGCGTAATTTTGCGTACAGGGTTTATACTAGCGGCTAAGGGTTACTACTTAAGTCGACCTGCTCTGGCGGCATCTGAGATGCGTGCTGTCAGTTGTTCAAGTGCATCTCGTAGAAAGCACACCATGCGTCAAGCCATCAACACCCTGATCACTTTCATCGCCGACTACCGCGAAGCCCACGTCGGCCTGGCCAATCAGTAATTGCGAGAGACCTGTGCAGCAGCCGGCGTCAAGCCGGCCGATGTACACGGACACTGCCGGGATGGCAGGGGGTCCGGGACAAAATACTCCATGACATTGGTCCTGGGGTATTTTTTTTGTCCCTGCAATAGGGCTTGCAGCTTCAGGCCGGCAGCGGTGCGAACAGCCCGCGCGCGCCATGCGGCTGGCAGCGCAGGTACTGCGCCGAGGCCGGCACCTGCGCGCCCAGCACCTGGGCCGCATGCCAGGGCCAGCGCGGATTGAACAGCGCGGCGCGGGCAATGGCAATGGCGTCGGCGCTGCCGGCATCGAGCGCCGCCTGCGCCTGCAGCGCATCGGTGATCAGGCCGACGGCTATGACCGGCATTTGCAGTTGCGCGCGCAGCGCATGCGCCAGCGGCAACTGGTAGCCGGGGCCGATGGGAATCTGCTGCGCCGGGCTCAGCCCGCCGCTGGAGACATGCAAGAAGGCGCAGCCCAGGGCCTGCAGCTCCTTGCCCAGCACCGCGCTTTGCTCCACGTCCCAGCCGCCTTCGATCCAGTCCGTGGCCGAGAGGCGCACGCCCACGGGCAGGCTGTCGCCCACCGCGGCGCGCACCGCGCTGAACACTTCGAGCGTCAGGCGCATGCGGTTTTCCAGGCTGCCGCCGTACTGGTCGGTGCGCTGGTTGGACAACGGCGACAGGAACTGGTGCAGCAGATAGCCATGCGCCCCATGCAGCTCGATCAGGTCATAGCCCAGGCGCTGCGCGCGCAGCGCCGCGTCCACGAAGGCCTTCTTCACGCGCACGATATCGGCGAGCGTCGCGGCCGCGGGCGTGGGCACATCCGGCGAAGCCGACACTGCGCTCGCGCCGAGCGTCGGCCAGGCCTGGTCCTGCGGCAGCGGGCCGCCGCCCAGCCAGGGCTGCAGGCTCGAGGCCTTGCGGCCCGCGTGGCCCAGCTGCACGCCCATGCGAATGCTGCTGTGGCGGCGCACATGCTCGAGCACGGGGCGCATCGCGGCCTCGGCGGCATCGCTCCACAGCCCCAGGTCTTGCGCGCTGATGCGCCCGATGGCTTCCACGGCCGTGGCTTCGACGATCAGCAGTCCCGCCCCCGACTGGGCGAGCTGGCCGTAGTGCATCAGATGCCAGTCGGTGGCGCAGCCATCATGGGCGCTGTAGGTGCACATCGGCGCAATGGCGATGCGGTTGGACAATTCGACAGTACCCAGGGGCAGGGGAGAAAACAGGGCGGTCATGGCTTTCGGGTGAAAAATGAACGGGAGCCGATCAGGCTTTTTCTTGCAACATTTCCTGCAAGGCTTTGATCTGCTGTCGCAGCATGCCATTTTCCTGCTCCAGCGTCTCGACACGCTTCTGGAGACCGGCTACATCCACGCGTTCTTCCGCTGGCGCGCTGTCATCGGCGGATTCTTCGCGTGGCTTTTTCTTCGATTCACGCACGCGCTTGGCGGCCTGCTTGAGTTCATCCTTGCCCGCAGCGGCCGCGGCCACCTGTTCCTCGGCGGGCAGCTGCGCGACGGCAGCAGCCGCGTTGATCGAGATATCGCCGGCCTTCACGGCAGCCACGACTTCGGGCGTGGCTTTTTGCTGGATGGTCTCGATCTGCTTGACCTGGGTGCTGCTCAGGCGCGCCACGCGCGCCAGCGCTTCGCGCGTGGCCATCGCCTGGTCGTCGGGTGTGGCGTCGGCCGGTGCCGCGTCGCTGTGCGCCGGCGCCTGCCCGGCGGCCTGGCTGCGGCGCGCGGCAATGATCTCGCGCTTGCGCAGCGCGAGCACGCCGCGCTGGAAGTCTGACACGCTGCGCCGGCCCAGATGCTGGTCGATCATCCACAGGTGCACATCGTCCATGTTCTGGAAATGCGTGGCCTGCACGGTCTCGAAAGGCACGCCGTGCTTTTCGCAGATGCCGTAGCGGTTGTGGCCGTCGACCAGCAGATCACCCCAGAGCACCAGCGCGTCGCGGCAGCCTTCGGCAAGGATGCTGCGCTCGAGCGCCTCGTGTTCATCGGCGCTCAGCGGGTCGATATAGGCCTTGAGTTCTTCGTTGACAACAATATTCATGGGACTGGAAAGAAAAGGGGCTGCCGCAGCAGCCCGTAAATCATGGGGGGTGTGTTCGCGCGGGTCAGAGCAGACGTGCAATCAGCGCGCCATCCACGGGCCCTTCGAGCGGAATGCGCACGCGGATCGGGTTGCCCTGGGCCACGGTCACGGGCTCGCCGTCCATGTTGAACATCTTCTCGAGCAGCACCTGGCGGTTGCCGCTCGGGTGGATGATCTCGAGCGTGTCGCCCACGGAAAAGCGGTTCTTGGTCTCGATCTCGGCCAGGCCGTCGGCCCAGCTGCGCACCTCGCCGACAAAGTGGCTGCGCTGCAGCACCGAGTGGCCGGTTTCGTAGTTCTGGTAGTCCTGCGACGGGCGGCGCTCCAGGAAACCGCTGGTGTAGCCGCGGTTGGCCAGGCCTTCGAGCTCGGTGATCAGATTCGGGTTGAACGGACGGCCGGCGACGGCGTCGTCGATCGCGCGGCGGTAGGTCTGGGCGGTGCGCGAGACGTAGTACAGCGACTTGGTGCGGCCTTCGATCTTGAGCGAATCGACGCCGATCTTGGTCAGCCGCTCGATGTGCTCGACGGCGCGCAGGTCCTTGCTGTTCATGATGTAGGTGCCATGCTCATCTTCCATGATGGGCATCAGCTCGCCGGGGCGGCCCTGCTCTTCGAGCAGGTAGACCTGGTCGGCCTTGGGGTGGCGCTGCGTGGCATCGGAGGCCACGAAGCCGGTTTCCGCTTCCTGCTGGGCCTTGGCGAAGTCGAAGTCGCCTTCCATCTTCACCGGCATGGCTTCGCCGGTGTTCGGGTCCACGGCCGTGTCCTGCGTGGCGTAGTTCCAGCGGCAGGCATTGGTGCAGGTGCCCTGGTTCGGGTCGCGCCGGTTGAAATAGCCCGACAGCAGGCAGCGGCCCGAGTAGGCGATGCACAGCGCGCCGTGCACGAACACCTCGAGCTCCATGTCCGGGCATTCCTGGCGGATCTTCTCGATCTCGTCGAGGCTCAGCTCGCGCGACAGGATGATGCGCGCGATACCCATGCGCTGCCAGAATTTCACGGCGGCATAGTTGACGGTATTGGCCTGCACCGAGATGTGGATAGGGGTCTCGGGCCACTTCTCGCGCACCATCATCATCAGGCCGGGGTCGGCCATGATCAGTGCGTCGGGCTTGAGCGCAATCACCGGCTCCATGTCGCGCATGTAGGTGCGCACCTTGTCGTTGTGCGGCAGCAGGTTGCTGGTGACAAAGAATTTCTTGCCACGGGCATGGGCTTCGACAATGCCCTGGCCGATCTGTTCCAGGCGGAACTCGTTGTTGCGCGCGCGCAGCGAGTAGCGGGGCTGGCCCGCGTAGATGGCGTCGGCGCCAAAGTCATAGGCGGCACGCATCTTGTCGAGCGAGCCGGCAGGCAGCAGAAGTTCGGGGGCTTTGAGAGGCATGGGGGGATTGTCTCCGATTGGGAGAAATCGGGTGGGGGTTGTGGCTTGGAGGGGTGCGCAGGGTGCGCTTCGAAACGTCCTTTGACCCTCTACTGGAGGGCAGGCCATCCATGGTTCGACGGGCCCGCCCAGGGAAGCTCACCACGAACGGTTGTTCAGCGCGCGGTCTTTCTTAACCGTTCGTCCTGAGCCTGTCGAAGGATGAACGGCCTGTCCTCCATTGGAGAGCATGCCGTTCACGCCACCTCAATCCCTGGGCCTGAAGCCAATAGTCAACGAGCTAGGCACCCGCCCATCCGTATCCCTGGGCAGCGTATCCGTCTTGTGCAGCGCGCGCACCACGGCTTCGTCCCAGGCGGCATTGCCGCTGGACTGGGTCAAGCGCACGCTGACGATGGTGCCGTCGGGCGAGGTGCGCACCGCGATTTCGGCGCGCGGGTTGCCGGCGATGTCGTCGGGATAGACGATGTTGGGCTTGACCTTGGCCGCGACCTTGTTGCCGTAGCCGGCCGAGGGCCCACCGGACGAGGAGCCGTTGCCCTGGCCCTGGTTCGGGCTGCTGCCGCGTTCGGCGCTGCCCCTGGAGCTTTCGGAGCCGGAGCCGGCCAGGCCCTGCATGCGGCGCAGGTTTTCGGCGCGGCGCGCCTCGGCGGCCTTGGCGTCCTGAGCGGCTTCTTCCTTCTTGCGCTTGTCCGCGGCGGCCTTGTCGGCCTTGGCTTTCTCGGCCTTGGCTTTTTCTTCCTTCTCGGCCTTTTCGGCCTTCTCGGCTTTTTCCGCACGCGCCTTTTCTTCGCGTTCGGCCTTGGCTTTGTCGGCTTTCTCGGACTTGGCGCGTTCTGCCTTGTCGGCCTTGGCCTGCTCGGCCTTTTCGGCTTTTTCCTTTTCCAGCCGGTCCTTGCGTTCCTCGGCCTGCTTCTCGCGGCGCTCGCGCGCCTTTTCCTCGCGCTCGCGCTCGGCTTTTTCGGCCTTTTCACGCTCGGCCTTGGCGGCTTTGTCCGCCTGCTCGCGCTTTTTCTTGCGCTCGAGCGCAATTTCGGCTTCGTGGTCGTCGTCCTTTTGCGCGACGGCCGGTGGCGGCGGTGGCGGGGGCACGACCACTGGCTTTGGTGGAGGTGGCGGCGGCGGCTCGGGCTTCACCTGGGGTTGGGGTTTCGGGGGAGGGGTAGGGGTCGGCTCAGGCGTCGGCGCCGGCGGCGCGGCTTCCTGGGGCAGGGCGGACCAGAGCTCGGCTTCGATCGCCGCCTCCTGCATTGCCGGCGGCATGCGCACGGCCCAGAGCATCGCGGCCACGAGCAGGCCGTGCGCCACGACCGCCAGGATCCACGCGCGCAGGCGCGGCGGCGGTGGGGGCGGGGCGAAAGGGTCGTGTTCTGGCGGACGTGGCATGGAAGGCTTGGCTTTACTGGCTGGATTTGACGTCAAGTGCCACGCGCTTGACGCCGGCGCGCTGCAACTGGCCCATGGTCTGCATGACGGTGTCGTAGCTGAGCGTCTTGTCCGCGGAGATCACGACCGCGCTGTCCTCGGGCTGCTGCGCCTGCCAGGCCTTGGCGGCAAAGCCCAGTTCGTTGAGCAGTACCACCTGCTCGGTGCTGCCGGTCTTCAGGCGGATCGAGCCGTCCTTGTCGATCAGGATGCGCGCGAGGTTCTCGGTCGGCAGGCGCGAGGCCTTGCCGGCGCTGGGCACGTTGATCGCACCGGGCGTGAGCATGGGCGCGGTCACCATGAAGATGACCAGCAGCACCAGCATCACGTCGATGAAGGGCACCATGTTGATTTCGTTGACCGTGCGGCGCTGGCGGCCGCCGCGGTTGGACACTGAGGGCATGGGTATGGCTCCTGGCGGCGGCTCAGTGGCCGGACGCGGTGCTGCTCGGGGCCGAGCCCACGTTGCGTTGCAGGATGTTGGAGAACTCTTCGATGAAGGTGTCGAGCTGGTTGGCCACGCGGTCGGTCTGGTGGGCAAAGCGGTTGTACGCCGTCACCGCCGGAATGGCCGCGAACAGGCCCATGGCCGTGGCCACCAGCGCTTCGGCAATGCCCGGCGCCACCGTGGCCAGCGTGACCTGCTCCATGCTGGCAAAGCCGGTGAAGGCGTGCATCACGCCCCACACGGTGCCGAACAGGCCGACATAGGGCGAGACCGAACCAACGGTGCCGATGAAGGGCAGGCCGGCCTCGATCTCGTCCATCTCGCGCTGCAGGCTCGCGCGCATCGCGCGGCGCGTGCCGTCCATCAGCGTCGCGACCTCGCCGATACGGCGCTCGCGCAGCTTCTGGTATTCGCGCATGCCGCTGGCGAAGATGCGTTCCATCGGCCCGCCGCGCTTGGCGTTCTGCGCGGCCGAGGCATAGAGGTCGTTGAGGCTGGTTCCCGACCAGAATTCCTGCTCGAACGCGTCGTTGAACGCGCGCACCCGCTTGAGCAGGCTGGACTTGCGAAAGATCGCCGCCCAGCTGGCCACCGATGCGACGACGAGCGACAGCATGACGAGCTGAACGACCCAGCTGGCCTGAAGGATCAGGCTGAAAATGGACATGTTTTGGGAATTCATGAAAGTTGTTCCAGAAGGCTGATCGGTATTCTCATCGGACGCATGTTTGCGCCATTGACCCAGCCAATGCGTATCGAGGCTTCGCTGAGCAATTGCGGCGCATCCGCGCTCGTCTGCAGTAAAGCGTGCTGGCGTATTGTCATCGACGCGCGGCCGCTGGTCTCCAGGCGCGCGGTCACCAGTAACTGATCGTCCAGGCGCGCGGGCCGGTGGAATTCGACCTGCGCCTGGGTTACGACAAACATCCCGCCGGTTTGTTCCCGCAATTTTTGCTGCTCGATCCCGAGCGAGCGCAGCCACTCGGTGCGCGCGCGCTCGAAGAACTTGAGGTAGTTGGCGTAGAAGACGGTGCCGGCGGCATCGGTGTCTTCCCAGTAGATGCGGATCGGGTGGGCGAACTCCATGCGCATTCAGCCCAGCAGCACCTGCAGGCGGCGCACGGCCTCCTGCAGCTGGGGCAGCGAATTGGCGGTGGAAAAGCGCACGTATTGCGCGGTCTCGGCAGTGCCGAAGTCGCGCCCGGGCGTGATGGCCAGATGGGCGCGCTGCATCACGGCCTGGGCGAAATCCCAGCTGCCTTCGACGCCGAGCCTGCGCGCCGCCTGGCTGCAGTCGGCCCAGGCGTAGAACGCGCCATCGGGCATGACCGGCACGCGCAGGCCCAGCTGCTCGAGCGCGGGGATGAAGTAGTCGCGGCGCGCCTTGAATTCGGCGCGGCGCCTTTCGTATTCGGCGATGCTTTCGGGCTCGAAGCAGGCCAGCGCCGCGTGCTGCGCGATGCTGCTGGCACAGATGAACAGATTCTGCGCGACGCGCTCGATGGCCGGCACCAGCGCCTCGGGCACGACCATCCAGCCCAGGCGCCAGCCCGTCATGCTGAAGTACTTGCTGAAGCTGTTGATGCTGATCAGGTCCTCGCCCAGCGCCAGCGCGGTCTGGGAATACGCCGGATCGTGGGACAGGCCCAGGTAGATCTCGTCGATGATCGTCAGCCCGCCGCGCGCGCGCACCACGTCATGGATGCGGCGCAGCTCGTCGGGGGCAATCGAGGTGCCCGTGGGGTTGGAGGGCGAGGCCAGCAGCACGCCGCGCGTCTTGTCGCCCCAGGCCGCCGCCACTTTTTCGGCACTGAGCTGAAAGCGTTCGGCAGCGGTCGTGGGAATGAGCACCGGCGTGCCGTCGGCCGCGCTGACGAAATGGCGGTTGCACGGGTAGCTCGGGTCGGGCATGAGGATCTCGTCGCCCGCATTGACCAGCACCAGGCAGGCCAGCTGCAGCGCGGCCGAGGCGCCGGCCGTTACCACGATGCGCCGCGCCGGCACGTCGACGCCAAAGCGCTGCGCATACCACTGGCTGATGCGCTCGCGCAGTGCATCCAGTCCCAGCGCCGGGGTGTATTGGGTCTGCCCCTGGGCAATGGCGCGCGCCGCCGCCTGCTGCACCAGGGGCGGGGCGGTGAAGTCGGGCTCGCCGATGTTCAGGAAGATCATCGGCGAGCTGGTGTGCGCCGCCTCGCGGGCCAGGGCCTGCGCGGCCTTGGCGATTTCCATCACATAGAACGGCTCGATGCGCTGGGCGCGGTCGGATACTTGCATGGGCAGGGAGCGTGGTCGGAAAACGAAAGCCGCGGCCGGTCACCGGCGCTGCGCGCCGGGCCGCGGCCGGGGGCGCGTCAGCCGGCGGCCTTGTCGGCCGCGACTTCAACGCTGCGCAGGCTCGGTGCCAGGCCGTTGAGCACCGCGTTGACGTATTTGTGACCGTCGGTGCCGCCGAATTCCTTGGCCAGCTCGATGCACTCGTTGAGCACGACGCGCCACGGCACATCGGGGCAATGCTGGAATTCATAGACGCCAATCCACATCACCGCGTGCTCGATGGGCGAGATCTCGCTGAGCTTGCGATCGAGCTTGGGCAGGATCAGCGCGTCGAGTTCGGCTTCGGTGGTGATGCAGCCGTGCAGCAGCGCATCGTAGTGCGCGCTGTCGGCCTTGTGGAAACCCGCGAGGTCGCGCGTGAACAGGTCGATCGCGGTGGCTTCGTTGCGGCCCACGAGGTGCTGGTACAGCGCCTGCAGCGCGAATTCACGCGCGCGGCTGCGGTTGGATTTGGACGCGGCCTTGCGCGCGCCGGTGCTGGTGGTGCCGGCGCGCGGCTTGGGATGGGCCGCAGCCGTGGGGGATTGTTCTTCGCTCATGTCAGTTCAGGGTATCGAGCAGCTGCGCCATTTCAACCGCCACGCGGGCCGCGTCGCGGCCCTTGTCGGTCTGGCGCGCAATGGCCTGCTCCATGTTTTCGGTGGTGATGATCGCATTGGCGATCGGCAGTTGGTAGTCCAGCGACAGGCGGGTCACTCCCGCGCCCGATTCGTTGGCCACCAGCTCGAAGTGGTATGTCTCCCCCCGGATGATGCAGCCCAGCGCCACCAGGGCGTCGTACTGCTCACGTTCGGCCATGGCCTGCAGCGCCACGGGCACTTCGAGCGCTCCGGGAACCTGCACATGGTCGATGTCTTCTTCTTTCACGCCCAGCGCCAGCAGCTCGGCGCGGCAGGCCGCGGCCAGCGCGTTGGTGATGCTTTCGTTGAAGCGGGCCTGGACGATGCCGATGCGAAGGCCTGCGCCGTCGAGTTGCGGGCCGGAGCCCTGTTCTGCGCCAAACATGTTGTTATTCCTTGGGGATGTAGCCAGTGATCTCGAGGCCGTAGCCGGTCATGCTTGGCATGCGGCGCGGGTTGCCCATCAGGCGCATCTTGCGCACGCCGCAGTCGCGCAGGATCTGCGCGCCGATGCCATAGGTGCGCAGGTCCATGCGGCCGCGCTCGGGCGCCTGCGCCGAGCGCGCGCTGCCGTCGAACTGCGCGAGCAGCTGCTCGGCGCTTTCGCCGCAGTTGAGCAGCACGGCCACGCCGCGGCCCTGGGCATCGAGGTAGCGCAGACTGCTGTCGAGGCTCCACGAGTGCATCTCGCGGTCGACTTCGAGCAGGTCCAGCAGCGACAGCGGCTCGTGTACGCGCACCGGCACTTCGTCGTCGGCGCCAAAGCGCCCCTTGATCAGCGCCAGATGCACCGATTGGCTTGGCTGGTCGCGGAACACGCGCACCGTGAACTCGCCAAAGGGCGTGTGCAGCGCGCGGCTGTCGACCACCTGCAGCAGCGACTCGGTGCGGCTGCGGTAATGGATCAGGTCGGCGATGGTGCCGATCTTCAGGCCGTGCTCGGCAGCAAACAGCTGCAGGTCGGGCAGGCGCGCCATCGTGCCGTCGTCCTTCATGATCTCGCAGATCACGGCCGCAGGACTGCAGCCGGCCATGCCGGCCAGATCACAGCCGGCCTCGGTATGGCCGGCGCGCATCAGCACGCCGCCGGGCACGGCCTGGAGCGGGAAGATGTGGCCGGGCTGAACCAGATCGTCGGCCTGGGCGTTGGCCGCCACGGCAGCCTGCACGGTGCGCGCGCGGTCGGCCGCGGAGATGCCCGTGGTCACGCCTTCGGCGGCTTCGATCGAGACGGTGAAGGCGGTGGAATGCTTGGTGCCATTGCGCGTGGCCATTGGCTGGAGCTTGAGGCGCTCGCAGCGCTCGCGGGTGAGCGTCAGGCAGATCAGGCCGCGGCCGAAGCGCGCCATGAAATTGATGGCTTCTGGCGTGACATGGTCGGCGGCAAGCACGAGGTCGCCTTCGTTTTCCCGGTCTTCTTCATCGATCAGCACTACCATGCGGCCGGCGCGCATGTCGGCAATGATGTCTTCCACCGGGGAGATGGCTACGGGATGCAGGGGGGAGGTCATGTCGGACTTTCTTCGGATGCCGGTGCAATCGGGCCAGGCAGCGTGCATTCCTGGGGGAACTGTCGCCGGCACCGCAGGCAGTGCCCCCAAAGAACGATCGACGCGGGCTGGCCGCTCCAGGGCCGGGCGCCGGATGGCGCGCGACCCACAAAGCGGCATTTTAGTCCAGCCGCGTGGCCCGCGCGCCAAGCGGCGGCGCAAGGTTCAGCGCGTAGGGTCTTGCAGTACCACGTCGCCCAGGGGGTAGGCCACGCAAGGCAGCACGCAGCCCTCGGCCTTTTCCTCCGCGCTCAGGCCCGGCCATTCGATGTCGTAGCGCACGCTGCCCGAGACCAGCTGGCCGATGCAGGTGCGGCAGGTGCCGTTGCGGCAGGAGCTGGGCCAGTCGATCGAGCCGAGCTCGAGCGAGTGCAGCAGCGGCTGGTCGGACCAGGCATCGCACTGCTGGCCGCTGGGCGTGAGCCGGGCAATGAAGAAATCGGGTGTGAAGGGCGTGCTCATGCGGGGAAAAAGAGAGGAGGGAGGGGCGGGCAATGCCTCATTTTTGGGCACAGTGGAGAAATCCGAGGTAAATCAACAGCTTGCGTTTTCCTTACAGCGAAAGCCAAAACTTATCCACATGATTGTCCAGTTTTGGCAGGTATAACTGCAAGTTGACCTCGGGTTAACCCTTGAGGTGCTGTCAGGCGGTGCGCCTCTGGAGACCGCTGAAGGCACAAATCGGGTGTTGCCTGTTTTTTGTGCAGACCGAGCGGGTTCCTTACAAATCAATGGGTTAGCGAGTTTTTCGGTAGAAAAATCGGAGTTGTACACATGCTTGTCCAGCGAACCCGGTAACAACTTTGCAGCTTTGATGACAGGCTGCCTGTTTTTTCAGCAGCCTCCCTGAAGGTACGCTGAGTTGTTACAACCCCAGCATAAACTGCGCTCGCGTGTGCGCCAACGCGCTGGAGACACGGCGCGCGCACGTGATTTCGGGCGCGCGCGCAACGCGGGCGCAGGCATTTCTCTATGATCAGTGCGTCCGGGCCGGGGCTGTGTCCCGGTTCCACCTCAGTTGAATCGGTAAACAAGAATGAAAAAATCGCAGGAGCCCTTGCCCGTTCCCCCCTCCGAGCGTCTGGCGCAGATCCGCCGCGGCATCGAGAAGGAAGGATTGCGCGCACTGCCTACCGGCGAGCTGGCGCTGACACCGCACCCGCTGCAGCTTGGCTCGGCACTGACCCACCCGCAGATCACCACCGATTACAGCGAGTCGCAGATCGAGCTGATCACCGGCGCCCACCGCGGCGTGGACGCGTGCCTGGGCGAGCTGGTCGAGGTGCATCAGCAGGTCTATCACACCCTGCGTCAGGCCGGCGACGAGATGCTCTGGGTGTCGAGCATGCCCTGCGGCCTGCCCACCGACGAGACGATTCCGCTGGCGCGCTATGGCTCGTCCAACGCCGGGCGCTCCAAGAGCGTCTACCGCATGGGTCTGGGCCACCGCTACGGCCGGCGCATGCAGATGATTTCGGGCATCCACTACAACTGGTCGATGCCCGGTGTCGACAGCGACCAGTACTTTGCGCTGATCCGCAATTTCCGCCGCCATGCCTTTGTGCTGCTGTACCTGTTTGGCTCGTCGCCCGCGCTGTGTTCGTGCTTCGTGCTGGGCCGCGAGCACAGCCTGCAGCCGCTCGATGCCAAGGCCCACACGTTGCACCTGCCGCATGCGACCTCGCTGCGCATGGGGCGCCTGGGCTATCAGAGCGATGCGCAGGCCGAGATCAACGTCAGCTACAACGGGCTGGACGGCTACGCCAGGTCGCTGCATGAAGCGCTGACCCGGCCCTATCCCGCCTACGAGCAGCTGGGCATCCGCAACCCCGGCGGCGAATACAACCAGCTGGGCACCAGCCTGCTGCAGATCGAAAACGAGTTCTACGGCACCATCCGGCCCAAGCGCACCGTGCAAAGCGGCGAGCGCCCGCTGCATGCCCTGCGCGAGCGCGGTGTCGAGTATGTCGAAGTGCGGCTGATGGACCTCGATCCCTTCGAGGCTGTGGGCATCGCGCCGGGCACCATGCGCATGCTGGACGTGTTCCTGCTGCACTGCCTGCAAAGCGACAGCCCGCCCGACACGCCCGAGGAAATCGCCGAGCTCAAGCACAACCAGCATCTGGCCGCCGAGCGCGGCCGCGAGCCGGGCCTGCATTTGCAGCGCGGCGGCCGCGACGTGCTGCTGCGCGACTGGGCCGATGAAGTGCTCGGCGCCTGCGCACCGCTGGCCGCGGCGCTGGATGCGACGCATGGCAGCAGCGATTACACCGAAGCGCTGGCATTGGCGCAGGCCCGCGTGGCGCAGCCCGAGACCACACCCTCGGCGCATGTGCTGCGCACCATGGTCGAGCAGCATGGCAGCAGCTTCCTGGGTTTTTCGCTGGCGCAGTCCGAGCAGGCGCGCGACACGCTGCTGGCGATGCCCTGGACTCAGGAGCAGCAGGCCCAGGCCCTCGCGGCTGCCGAGGAGTCGATTGCCGCCCAGCGCACGCGCGAGGCCGCCGATACGCTGCCTTTCGAGGAGTGGCGCGAGCGCTATATGGCGCCGCAGGGCTTGGGCTGATTCACCTGGCCCCTGGGTCGAGCGCCGCCTGCGCATCTTCGATCCAGAAGCCGGCAGCGCCATAGAAGCCCTCCCAGACACAGCCATTGCAGCCCCGGCCGCAGCAGCTCGTGGGCAGTGCCGGCGCGGGGCGCAGCGCCACGCCGGCCTGTGCGGCCAGCGCCTGGTAGCGCGCGAACGCCGCCAGCGCGGCCTGCAGCGCGGGGGCGGCGCCGTCCATCAATGGCGGTTTTTCTTGCGCTCGGCGGTGTAGGTGCTCTTGGGGACAAGCAGCGCTTGGGCGGCCTGGGTCCGGCGCCGGCGCACGAAGCCCTGCACGACAAAGGCCGCACCCAGCACCAGCGCGAACCAGCCGACGATGTGCCCCTGCAGGAAAATATTGCGCAGATCGCTGGCCTGCATGAAGAAGGGCGCGATCAGCACGACCAGGCCGATGATGGCGCAGGTCACGCCCTTGATCAGCAGGTCATTGTTGGCCGCGTGCTGGGCCGAAAGGGAGTTTGGTGTGGGCATGGGAAGACGGTTGCGTGAAAAAGGCAGAACCCGATTATCCTTGGCGCCCTTGTCAGAGACGAATCGTCAGAAAGTATTGCCCCATGGCCATTCAATGGTTTCCCGGTCACATGAATCTCACACGCAAGGCGATTGCCGAGCGCATCAAGGACATTGACGTGGTCATTGAAGTGCTGGATGCGCGCCTGCCGGGCTCGAGCGCCAACCCGCTGCTGCAGGAGCTCACGGGCCACAAACCGCGGCTCAAGGTCCTCAACAAGCAGGATGTGGCCGACCCCGCGCGCACCGCGCAGTGGCTTGACTGGTACAACGCCCAGCCCGAGACGCGCGCGGTGGCGCTCGATGCGTCCGAGCCCACGCCCACGCGCCGGCTGATCGAGGCCTGCCAGCTGCTGTCGCCCGGGCGCGGCGGCATGGCCAAGCCGATGCGCGTGCTGATCTGCGGCGTGCCCAACGTCGGCAAGTCGACGCTGATCAACTCGATGAGCAACAAGGGCCAGGCCAAGACCGGCGACGAGGCCGGCGTCACCAAGCTCGAGCAGCGCATCGTGCTGGCCGACGATTTCTATCTCTGGGACACGCCAGGCATGCTCTGGCCGCGCATCGCCGTCGAGCAAAGCGGCTACAACCTGGCCGTGAGCGGCGCGGTGGGCCGCAATGCCTATGACGAGGAACTGGTGGCGCTCGAATTCCTGCGCTACGCGCAGCGCAACTACGCACCCCATCTGCGCGAGCGCTACAAGCTGGCGCAGGACGATGGCGAAATCGCCGCCATGCCCGATGACGAGCTGCTCGAGGCCATTGGCCGCAAGCGCGGCGCGGTGATGACCGGCGGGCGCGTGAATGTGCAAAAGGCTGCGGAAATCGTGATCACCGATTTCCGTATCCACAACCTCGGGCGCATCACGCTCGAGACCCCGCCGGAATACGAGGAATGGTTCAGCAAGGGCATGGAGCTCGATGCGCTGCGCCAGGCTGCGAAGGATGCGCGCGCCAAGCCTAAGAAAACTGGGCGCCGTCCACGCAAGCCGTCGGAGCCGGCGGCTTGAGCCGCCGCGCGGCCTATGACTCCGTTCGTCCTGCGCCTGTCGAAGGATGGACGGTCCCGCAAGCCGTAAAGTTCTGGGACCTTGATTCCAAGACCGCAGCTAAGTGAATATCACTTCGCCGCAGGCGCCTCAAACCAGCGCCGTGCCAACAAATCCCAGAACCTCGACCCACGGTCCAGATTGTCATCATTGAAGTCATACGCCGGGTTGTGCAAGCCCACGCCGCTGCGGCCATTCGGGCCGTTGCCGATCCAGCCATAGGCGCCGGGCACGACTTCGAGCATGAAGCCGAAGTCCTCGGCCGTGAGCGCGGGCAGGATGTCGCCGTCGGCGTTCTCGTCGCCGACGATCTCGCGCATCACATCGGCCATGAAGCGCGCTTCATGCGCGTGGTTGGTGGTGTTGGGGTAGCCGGGCTTGATGATCACTTCGGCCTGGCACAGATGCGCCGCGGCCACATGCTCGCTGATGCGTTGCAGGCCGGCAATCATCATCTGCTCGGTGCTGGTCTTGAGCGTGCGCACCGTGCCATAGATCACCGCGGTGTCGGGAATGATGTTTTCAACCGTACCCGAAGCGATCTGGCCCACCGTGAGCACCGCGCTGTCAAGCGGGTCGGTGCTGCGCGAGACCAGCGTCTGCAGCTGGCCGACCAGCGCGCAGGCCACGGGAATCGGATCGATGGTGGTGTGGGGCATGGCCGCATGTCCGCCCTTGCCAGTAACGCGGATTTCAAAGCGCAGCGCCGAGGCCATGATCGGCCCGACGCACACCGCCATCTTGCCCGCGGGCAGCAGCGGCCAGTTGTGCAGCGCAAACACCGCCTCGCAGGGGAACAGCGTGAACAGGCCGTCTTCCATCATCGCGCGCGCACCGGCGCCGCCTTCCTCGCCCGGCTGGAAGATCAGGTGCACGGAGCCGTCGAAGTCGGGTTGCTGCGCCAGCAGCGTGGCCGCGCCCAGCAGCATCGTGGTGTGGCCGTCATGGCCGCAGGCGTGCATGCGGCCCGGGTGGGTGCTGATATGGCCGAACTGGTTGAGCTCTTGCACCGGCAGCGCGTCCATGTCGGCGCGGATGCCGATGCTGCGGCCCGGGTTTTCGGCGCTGCGACCCTTGCCGTGAATGGTGGCGACCACGCCGGTCTGCCCCAGCCCGCGGTTGACCGTCAAGCCCAGCGCCTTCAGATAGGCCGCCACCTTGTCGCCCGTGCGGTGCTCTTCGTATTTGAGTTCCGGGTGGGCGTGCAGGTCGCGGCGAAAGCGCACCAGGTGGCCAAGATGGGGAGTGATGTCGGGAGTCGTTTGCATACAAGAGGCCGCAACGCTGCACCGGCAGGCATTGCCGGAGGCTGCGGCAAATCAGAAATCAATCCTGCATTATCCGACGCCACCGCGCGCCCGGCCCGCGGCGGCGGCAATGACACAGCCGTGCCGCGGTCTTAGAGCTCGGTCGGTTCCTTGCCGCGGGCCTCGGCCCTGTGCTTTTCGGCGTTCTCGGCAGCGGCGGCGCGCACCGCGGGCGTGAGCAGCGGCACCAGGCTCAGCACGGCAAGGGCCAGCACGGCGCTCAGGATCGCCGTGACCTCCTTGCCAATGCCCGCCGAGGCGCCAATGGCGGCCGTGAGCCAGATACCGGCGGCTGTGGTCAAACCCTTGACTTGGTCCTCGCCGCGGCTTTCCGTTTTGAGAATCGTGCCCGCACCAAGGAAGCCCACGCCAGCAATCAGGCCCTGCAGCACGCGACTGAGGTCGCCCGCATTGCCACCCGCCTGCTGCCCGACCATGACGATCAGCGCCGCGCCCATCGACACCAGCATGTGGGTGCGGATGCCCGCGGCCTTGCCGCTCACCTCGCGCTCCCAGCCCAGCAGGCCGCCGAGCAACGCCGCCAGCACCAGGCGCAGGACGACGCGCGTCATCTGCTCGATATCGGTCACGTCCGAAAATTCCGAGGCCACGGTGCGCCCCACTTGATTCCACCAGCTGTCCATGGCAAGGTCCTTGAGGAGGCAAGCGCTGCGACGGCGCCGCCCGCTCCCCCAGGCGGCACTGTGCGTCATAAAGCTGACGACTCACGGCAGTGCAGGCCGGCAAAGCATGTGCGTCCAGGCCTACGTACCGCAAAGCCGCACATCGCTGCCTGCGCCTATAGCCAAGAGGCAAGCCTTGTGGTTTAGTGAGGGCCCCAAATGAGGAGATGAACATGACCCCGTTTTCTCTCGACTCCAGCATGACCTCCATGGGAGGTGTTTTCTATCCCACCGGCCACGTGTTTGCGCTGGTGCCCAGCGACGACGTGGCGCACGCCGCGGCCGAGGCGCTGCATGCGCTGGGCTATGCCGGCGCGGTGCGCCACGCGACGCCCGACGCCATCCTGGCCGACATCGTGCCCACGCTGGGCGTCGAAGAGGACGAGCTGTCCGCGGTCGGCCCGGAAGGGGAGATCGTGCAGCGCATCGGCGCGCTGGCGCAGCAGGGCCAGCATGGTCTGCTAGTGGCGCTGGGCCGCAACGCTGCCCATGAAGTGGCTGAGGTGCTCAATGCCTATGGCGCCACGGCTGCTTTCCACTACCGCGAACTGGTGATCGAGGAGCTGGTGCCCGATCAGGACGACGATCCCCATGAGGACGATGGCGATGGCGATGGCGATGGCGATGGCGATTGACGCGGGCCGCCGGCGCCAACCCTGGTCCAGCGTCCGCGCGCCATCCGCGCGACAATCGGCGCCTATATGAAAACCATTTTGCCCCTGCAGTTGCTGGTCGGTCCAGCCAAGAACGATCCCCGTCCCCTGATCCTCTACCACGGCCGGCGCTGCCCCGACGGCTATGGTGCGGCGCTGGCCGCCTGGCTGTTCTATGAAGGCGAGGCCGAGTTCCGCGGCCTCGACCATGGCGAGATCAACAGTGCCGACGAGCTGGGCGACCTTGCCGGGCGCGCGGTCTATGTGCTTGATTTCGCCTTTGGCCCCGAGCTGCTGGCCGAGATCGAATCGCGCGTCGCCAAGCTGGTGCTGCTGGACCACCACAAGAGCGCGGCCGAGAAGCTCCATGGCTACACCTGCCGCTGCGGCGTGGTGCATTTCGACATGCACAAATCGGGCGCGCGCCTGGCCTGGGAGTTCTTCCACTCCGACAAGCCGCTGCCGGCGCTGATCCGCTGCATCGAGGACCGCGACATCTGGACCTGGCAGTATCCCGAGAGCCCGGCGTTCCTCGCCGCGCTCGACATGGAGCCGCGCACCTTCGAGCGCTGGGCCGAGATCGCGGCGTTCACGCCCGAACAGGAGCAGGCCTTCATGGCCCGCGGCGACGCGATGGACGAGAAGTACCAGAAGCTCTGCGCCGACATCGCCGAGGGCGCGCAGCCGGTGGTTTTCAACGGTGTGGCGGGCCTGATGGTCAACGCCCCGGGCATGTTCCACAGCCAGGTCGGCGACCTGCTGGCCAAGCAAAGCGGCAGCTTTGCGCTGATGTGGCATGCGAGCACCAGCGGGGTCAAGGTCGGCCTGCGCTCGCGCTCGGAGTTCAACTGCATTCCGATGGCCGAATCGATGGGCGGCGGCGGCCACGCCCAGGCCTGCGGCTTCAAGATGGGCATTTCCCGCCTGGGCGAACTGCTGGGCGGCAATTTCGTGGCCCAGCCTGAGCCTGAGCCTGCGCCCGTCGTCGAGATGGGCGACGCCGGGAATTGAGCCGCTGTGCTTGAGCCTGCCGTCACCGCTTGACGAGAGCAGGCCTGGCGCGGTCCGGTTCGGTTCGGGTATCCGGGCCGGCCTTGGCGCGTACCCGACCGGTTCGGCGTGCAGCGCGCATGAGAGCGCGAATCCCGGGCCAGCCATGGTTCGATCGGCGCCGGTCCTTCATGTGCCGCACTCTGGCTTGCGGCCAACCCTTGGCTTTCCGTCTGCGCACGCCAGCACGATGCGCGCTCGCAGCGTCCGGACCTGCGCAGTCCGACGTCGCAACGTCAGTGCCCCGAGCTGTTCAAGCCGGTGTTCTCCAAAACCCTTGTCGCTTCGCTTCCTGCCTGCATGGCTGCTGCGTTGAGGGGCGCCGCGTGCCACCTGCGTCGGCCGTTGCGCGGGCGTGCATGAACTTCCAATGCACCGCGGTTACTAACCAGGCATTAGATAGAACAAGAAATTTTCAATTTGTCAAACACAATGCAGCGCAATTTTGAAATAAATTGTAATATCGGTTTCAAATTGCATTAGCGAGGTGTGCATGGGCCAACACAGGGTATCGGTGCCAATGGAGCAGGTTATGTCGCGCGTGGCAATGTACACGCTCACGCTGGGGCTCTCATGGCTGATTGTCGGCTGCGCGCAGCTGCCCGATTGGGAGAACAAGGCCAGCCTCGCCGAATCCGCGCCCCTGGAATTTTCCGCGTCCAGCGCTGTCGAGCCCATGGACTGGCCGCAGGACCAGTGGTGGCAGCGCTACGGCAGCGAGCAGCTCAACGGTCTGGTATCCGAGGCCTTGCTAGGCGCTCCCGATATGGCTGCTGCGGCCGCCCGCCTGCGCCAGGCCCAGGCGCTGCTCGAGGCGACGGCATCGGCGCGCCGGCCCCAGCTGTCGGCGCATGCGCGCATCGTTGGCAACCAACTCAGCGACGATTTCTGGTTGCCGAATTTACTGCCGATGCGTGGCGTGGACAAGTTCGGCAGTGTCACCCTCGACGCGAGCTGGTCGCTGGACCTGTGGGGCAAGCACCGCGCCGCGATCGCTGCGGCGGCGGGCGAGCTCCAGGCGCATGAGGCCGATGCCGCACAGGCCCGCCTGGTGCTGGTCAGCGGCGTGGCGGCCGGTTACGCGGCCCTGGTGCGTCTGAGCGCCATGGAAAACACCCTGGCCCAGTCCCTGGCGCTGCGCGAGGCCACCGTCCGACTGTTTGCCGAGCGCTTTGACAATGGCCTGGAAAACCAGGGAAGTGTGCACAGCGCCAAGGCCCGCATGGCCGCGGCCCGGATGGAGCTGGCCCAGGCGCAAGAGCAGATGGCGTTGCAACGCCATGCGCTGGCGGCGCTCATCGGCGCGCGGCCTGACCGAGGGGAGGCCATCGTGGTCGCGCATGCGGACTTGAACCAGCCGTGGCGCCAGCAGTGGGGCTGGCCCGAGAGCCTGTCGCTGAACTTGCTGGGGCGCAGGCCCGACGTGGTGGCGGCGCGGCTGCAGGCCCAGGCGCTGGAGTCGCGCGTGGCCGTCAAGCAGGCGCAGTTCTATCCCGATGTGAATCTCGCCGCCGTTGTGGGCGTGCAATCCGTCGATCTGGATATGTTGCTCCAGCGCAGCCTGGATATCTCGCGCGTGGGCGCCGCGATCAGCCTGCCGATTTTCAGTGGCGGCCGCCTGCGCGCCGAGCTGGGTGCGGCCCGAGCCCGATACGACGAAGCCGTGGCGCTGTACCGCAAGACGCTCAACCACGCGCTGCGGGAAGTGGCCGACAACGCCGTGAGTCAGCGCGCCTTGCAGCAGCAGTTGGCGGCAATGCAGCAGGCGGTGGACTCTGCCGCCCAGGCGCAGCGTGTGGCGCGCGCCCGTTATGCCGGTGGCGTGGCGAGCAATCTCGAAGTGCTGGCGGCCGATGACCAGTGGCTGGTCAACATGCGGCAGATGGTCCAGGTGCAGGCCCGGGCGCTGTCGCTCGATATCGATTTGCACCGCGTTCTCGGGGGCGGCTGGCAGGAGTCGCCGGCCCAGGCCTCTTCCGAAGGCGTGCTGGCGCGATGGTTGAATCCCGAATTCCCGAACGGAGCTACCCATGAATGAGCAAGCGCTTGCTGTGAGTCCCCCTTCCCGCGCGCCCGAGGAGCGCCGAAACAAGATGCTGCTGGGCCTGGGCGCCGGTGTACTGGTGGCGGCGATGATGGGGTACGCCTACTGGTGGCTGGAGGCATCGAATTTTGTCTCGACGGACAACGCCTATGCGGTGGTTGAAATCGCGCTGGTCACGCCCTCCGTGGGCGGCATCGTGCTGGAAGTGCCGGTCAAGGACACGCAGGCCGTCAAGCGTGGCGATCTGCTGGTGCGCCTTGATCCGACGGATGCCCGGCTGGCCCTGGCCCAGGCAGAGGCCGAACTGGCGCGGGCGCAACGCCGGGTCAAAGCCTATATGGCCCAGGACGGTGGCCTGTCGGCGGAGATCGCCGCGCGGGAGGCTGACCAGAAGGGCGCTACGGCCCAGCTCGCGTCGGCCCAGGCCGACATGGTGCGCGCGACCATTGATCTGCAGCGCCGCGAAGCGCTGGCCAAGAGCGGATCGGTGTCAGGCGATGAGCTGACCCATGCGCAGAACGCCTTCGCCGCGACCCAGGCCCGCCTGGAGGCGGCCCGGGCGTCTCAGGCCAAGGCCTGGGCCGGCCGCCAGGCCGCCGAGGGCGCCAAGCAGGTCAATGCCACGCTGATCGACGGCACGACGGAGCACAACCACCCGGAGGTGCTGCTGGCCATGGCCCGGCGCGATCAGGCGCGGGTCGATCTGGAGCGCACGTGGCTGCGCGCACCCATGGATGGCATCGTGGCCAAGCGCAGCGTGCAGCTCGGTCAGCGCGTGGCCCCGGGGGCCTCGCTGATGGCCGTGGTCCCGGTGCAGCAGATGTATGTCGATGCGAATTTCAAGGAAAACCAGCTGAGCAAGGTGCGCGTGGGCCAGAGCGTTGCGCTGCGTGCCGATCTGTATGGCCGGGATGTCGTCTATTCCGGCACCGTGGTCGGATTGAGCGGTGGATCGGGCGCCGCGTTCGCGGCCATTCCCGCGCAGAACGCCTCGGGCAACTGGATCAAGGTGATGCAGCGCCTGGCGGTGCGCATTCAGCTCAGGCCCGAGGAGCTCGCGGCCAACCCGCTGCGCGTGGGCTTGTCGATGTCGGTGACGGTGGACACCCGCACACTCGAAGCCCAGGCCACCGACGTCGCGGCCGTTCCAGTTGCGCTGACGCAGTGAGCCGGCGATGGCTGCAACCTACCTTGCGCCCCTGACTCCAAGCGACAAACCGCTCACCGGTGTCATGCTGTGGCTGGCTGCGCTGGCGTTGGCCGCCGCCAACTTCGTGGTCGTGCTGGATATGACGATCGCCAATGTCTCCGTGCCCAGCATTGCCGGTGACCTGGGCGTGGCCACCGGCCAGGGCAGCTGGATCATCACCAGTTACGCCGTGGCCGAGGCAATTACGGTGCCGCTGGTCGGCTGGCTCACGGCGCGCTTTGGCGCGGTGCGGGTGTTCTCGGTGGCCATGGGCCTGTTCGGGCTGGCTTCGCTGCTGTGCGGGGTGGCCAACTCGCTGGGCCTGCTGGTTTTCGCGCGCATCCTGCAAGGCTTGGCGGGGGGGCCGCTGATGCCGCTGTCACAAATCCTGCTGCTGCGCATTTTTCCTCCCCGCATGGCGCCGGCGGCCATTGGCTTGTGGTCGATGACCACGCTGCTCGCTCCGGTGCTTGGACCCGTCGTCGGGGGGTGGATTTGCGATCAATACAGCTGGCATGTGATCTTCCTGATCAATGTGCCCATAGCGCTGGGCTGCGCGGTGTTGGCGGCGAATCTGCTCAAACGCTACGAATTGCCGCTGCACCGGTATCCCATCGACAAGGTCGGGCTGGTGCTGCTGGTCGTCTGGGTCGGGGCATTGCAGCTGATGCTTGGTGAAGGCAAGGATCTTGACTGGTTTGCTTCTCCCCTGATCTGCGCGTTGGCAGCGGTGGCGGCGGTGGGTTTTGCCGCCTTCCTGATCTGGGTGCTGCATGAGGAGCGCCCGATTGTGGACCTGCGGGTACTGCGTCACCGCGGCTTCACACTGAATGTGTTGGTCATCAGCTGGATCTTCGGGACCTTCACGGCGGCCAGTCTGCTGACGCCCCTGTGGCTGCAGGGGTTCATGGGCTATACGCCGACCCGTTCGGGCTTGGTCGTGGCCTGGATGGGGTTGTTCGCGCTTTTCGTTGCGTACCTGGCTGCAAGGCTCACGGCCAGGGTGGATGGGCGG
Source organism: Comamonas sp. (assembly GCA_040514115.1). Lineage (GTDB taxonomy): Bacteria > Pseudomonadota > Gammaproteobacteria > Burkholderiales > Burkholderiaceae_C > Comamonas. Next base: position 37,748 of record JBEVDH010000225.1, read on the forward strand.
CGCCTGGTCTTTGCCGGCCTGCTGTGGATGGCGGGGGTGACTTTCTGGCGCTCGTTGGCCAGCACCGACCTGGGCTACTGGGACATTGCGCTGCCGATGATGTGCGTGGGCCTTGGCTTGCCCTTTCTTTTCATTCCCGGCGCCAGCATGGCTTTGGCCAGCGTGGATGAGCGTGAAATGGAAAACGCTGCGGGCCTGATGAGCTTCTGGCGCATTCTCTCGGGCGCAGCCGCGATCTCGCTGGTCAACACGGTATGGGAGAGCAGTACTGCGCGCGCGCACCACGAGCTGGTGGGAGTCACCGATCAAACCGGCAAGGTGCTGCAGGGGCTCGAGCAATCGGGCATGTCGGCGCAATCGGCATTGCAGACGCTGGACCATCTGGTCACCAGCCAAAGTGTGATGCTGGCCACCAACCAGATCATGCTCGCCATTGCCGTGTGCTATGTGGTTGCCGCCTGCGTGGTCTGGCTGGCGCCCAGGCCCCTGCGGGTGGTCTTGCCCGGTGCCGACGCGTATTGAGCGCGCCCGGCGCGCTACCACACAGGACCACGCTTTGGCTTTCTCCTCCTTTTCTGCTTCTGGCGCCCTGCACCAGCCCGGTTTTCTTCCCTTTCTCACCGCCCGGTTGCTGGGGGTTTTTGCCCAGCAGATGCAGGCCGTGGTCGTGGCCTGGCAGGTCTATGACCTGACGCGCGATCCGTTGTCGCTGGCTTATGTCGGGCTGGCGCAGTTCCTGCCGATGCTGCTGCTGCTGATGCCCGCAGGCGATCTCAGCGACCGCATGAGCCGCAAGCGCATCCTGGCTGCGAGCTGGGGTGTGGCCGCGCTGTGCGCCGGGCTGCTGTTCTGGATTTCGGCGCAAGATGTCACGCAGGTGCACTGGATCTACGCGGTGCTGGTGCTGTTTGGCTGCAGCCGCGCCTTCACTGGCCCGGCGCTGCAGAGCCTGCTGCCGCAGATCGCCGCGCGCGAGCGCCTGGCGCAGGCGCTGGCCACCAACAACATGCTGATGCGCACCGCCGCGATTGCCGCGCCCGTGCTTGGCGGCGTGCTCTATGCGCTGGGCGGCGGCGCGCTGACCTATGGCTGCGCGACGGTGGCGCTGGTGCTGGCGGTGCTGATGCTCATGTGCGTGCCGCTGCTCCATGCCGCGCCCCGCGCCGCGATTGCCGGGCGCATGTGGCAGCGCTTTGGCGACGGCATCCACTTCATCCGCAGCCGGCCGATCATCCTCGGCACGATCTCGCTGGACCTGTTTGCGGTGCTGCTCGGCGGTGTGTACGCGCTGCTGCCGATCTACGCGCACGAAGTGCTCAAGGTCGGCCCCGAGGGCCTTGGCATGCTGCGCAGCGCGATGGTCATTGGCGAGGTCGCCGCCGGCCTGTGGCTCAGCGCCCGGCCGGTGCACCGCCATGTCGGGCGCATGATGTTTGCCGCGGTGGCGGTGTTCGGGCTGGCGAATCTGGTCTTTGCGCTGTCGACCTGGTTCTGGCTGTCGGTCGCCGCGCTGATGCTGGCGGGTGCGGCCGATATGCTCAGCTCCTACATCCGCTTGACGCTGGTGCAGTTTTCCACGTCGGACCACATGCGCGGTCGCGTCAACGCGGTGAACATGCTGTTTGCCGGCTCTTCCAATGAACTGGGCGACTTCCGCGCCGGCAGCAGCGCCGCGCTGCTGGGCGCCGTGCCCGCGGCAATAGCCGGCAGCCTGTGCACGCTGGCCGTGGTCGGCGTCTGGATGGCCTGGTTCAAGCCGCTGCGCGAGGTCGACCAGCTGGAGGACGCGGCCGCCGCAAGCAAGGCCTGAGCTTGCCGCGCCGGCGCAGCAGCCGGAACACGCCTTCGGCCGACACAGGACAGCAGCCCGAACAGCCCCGGCACCAGCGGATCGCGGAAGTGTCCTTGTGGCGCGCATTGGCCAGCACCGGCAGGGGCCGCCGGAGCCTTGTGCCGAGCACGGCTCAAGACGCAGCCGCAGACTGCGGGCCCGGATGCCAGGGATTGCCATCCATCCCGCGCCACCCCGGCAGCCCCAGCACCGCCTGCCAGTCGCGCACTTCGGCCACCTGCCCGGCAAGCTTCGACCAGTCGGCGCGCAGGTGCAGCATCTCCCCGCTGACCGGATGCGGCAGGCTCAATGATTGCGCATGCAGCCACAGCCGCTGCTGCCCCAGGCGCTCGGCCCACCAGCGGTTGAGCGGCCCCTTGCCATGGGTGGCGTCGCCGATGATCGGGTGCGCCACATGCTTGAGGTGGCGCCGGATCTGGTGGCGCCGGCCGGTCAATGGCAGGGCTTCGACCATCGAAAGACGCGTGCCCGCATGGCGCGGGTCGTAGGCCTCGGGCCAGTCGAGGCGCGCCAGGCAGCGCAAGCGGGTCTGCGCGGACTGCACCGGCGCATCTTCGGGGGCGTCGTCGGGTTTGAGCGCGTGGTCCACGTGGAGCTCGCCCGGCAGCCAGCCGCGCACCAGCGCGAGATAGCGCTTGTGCGTCTGCTGCGCCGCAAAGGCCTGGCCCAGCGCGCGCGCGGCCTCGGCATGCAGCGCCATCACCAGCACGCCGCAGGTGCCCTTGTCCAGCCGGTGTACGGGGTACACGCGCTGGCCGATCTGATCGCGCAGCGTCTGCATCACGAAGCGCGTTTCGTGCGCATCGAGGCCGGTGCGATGCACCAGCCAGCCCGCGGGCTTGTAGACCGCAATCAGGTGTTCGTCGCGCCACAGCACATGCAGCGCGGGTTCGGGGCAGGGGAGCTGATCGGGCAAGGCGCGGTCCTGAAAGAGGCGGGTGGGCCCGCACTGTAAGCCAGTCTGGCCTTGCCTGCCCGGCGCAGCGCGCACAATCACGGGTTTTGCCCGCTGTTTTCCGGAAAGATCCGCATGCTCCAAGGCATTGTCGCGTCGGTGCTCGCATCGATGCTGTTTGGCGCCATCTATTGGCTTTCGCCCGCGCTGCAGCCCCTGGACGGCGAGCAGGTGTTTGGCTGGCGCGTGCTGGTGACGCTGCCCTTCACCAGCTTGCTGCTGCTGGCACGCCGAGGCGAGATCGCGCGGCTGGCGGCGGTATGGCAGCGCGTGCGCGCGCGCCCGGCGATGGCGCTGGCGCTGGCGGCCAGCTCGGCGTTGCTGGGCGTGCAGCTGTGGCTGTTCATGTGGGCGCCGCTGCAGGGGCGCGCGCTGCCGGTGTCGCTGGGCTACTTCCTGCTGCCGCTGACGATGGTGCTGGTCGGGCGGATGTTCTACGGCGAGCGGCTGTCGCGCGCGCAGGGACTGGCCACGCTGCTGGCGGCGCTGGGCGTGGCGCACGAGGTCTGGCATTCGGGCGGCATGTCGTGGGAAACCTGGATCGTCGCTCTGGGTTATCCCGCGTATTTCGCGCTGCGCCGGCGCCTGGATATTCCGGGCGCCGCCGGCCAGTGGCTCGACATGGCGCTGATGCTGCCGGTGGCGCTGTGGTTCATCGGCCGTGCACCTTCGAGCTGGCCGCTGCTGCCCGCGCACCCCACGCTCTGGGCGCTGTTGCCGCTGCTGGGCGTGATCAGCACGGTGGCGCTGGCGCTGTACATGGCGGCGAGCCGCCGGCTGCCGCTGGGGCTGTTCGGGCTGCTGTCCTATGTCGAGCCGGTGCTGCTGGTGCTGGTCGCGCTGCTGCTCGGCGAGAGCCTGCAGCCCGGCCAGGGGCCGACCTATGGGCTGGTGTTCGCGGCCATTGCCGTGCTGCTGGCCGAGGGCATATTCAGGCTGCTGCGCCAACGCTAGGCTTGCTGGCCGCCGCCGCGTCCTCGAGCCGGTCGACCTCGCGCAGCGGCTTGAACCAGGCCATCCAGCCGCCGACCACGGCCAGCGTGCACAGGCTGCCGGCTATTGCCGCGGGCACGGCGCCCAGCAGCGCGGCGCTGCTGCCCGCGCGGAATTCACCGAGTTCATTGGACGAGCCGACAAACAGCATGTTCACCGCATTGACGCGCCCGCGCATGGGGTCTGGCGTGGCAAACTGCACCAGCGCCGAACGGATATAGACGCTGACCATATCGGCCGCACCGGCGAGCATAAGCGCCGCTGCCGACAGCCAGAACCAGGTCGACAGCGCAAAAACCAGGTTCGCCAGGCCAAATACGGCCACCGCGGCAAACATCACGCGGCCCACGTGGCGGCGCACCGGGCGGGCGCTGAGCCACAGGCCGGTCGCGACCTCGCCAATGGCCATCGCGCTGCGCAGCATGCCCAGCCCCTCGGGGCCGACCTTGAGCACTTCGTGCGCGTAGATCGGCAGCAGCGCGATCACGCCGCCGAGCAGCACCGCGAACAGATCCAGCGAGATCGTGCCCAGGATGATCGGGCGGCTGCGGATGAACTGAATGCCGTCGCCAAAGCGCTGCCACATGCGCCCGGTCAGCGCGGCGCGCGGCGCGGCAAACAGCACCGGCACGCGCGTGAGCATCAGCACCGCCAGCACCAGGGCCGCGAAGGCGCAGCCATAGGTCAGCATGCCGCCGCCCAGCGCATAGAGCACGCCGCCGAGCACCGGCGCGACAATCGAGGCGGTCCGCATCAGCATGCTGTTGGTGGCCAGCGCCTGCGCCAGGTGCTCGCGCGCGACGATCTGCGGCAGCAGGCTTTGCAGCGCCGGCCCGGTGAAGGCGCGGCTGCAGCCAAACAGCACCAGCACCGCGTAGATCCAGTGCACCTGCGTGCTGTGCTGCGCCGACAGCCAGAACAGCAGCCCGGCGCTGAGCGCGGCCACGCCCCAGCTTGCCGCCAGGATGCGCTTGCGGCTCATGCGGTCGCTGAGATCGCCCGCAGGCATCAGCAGCAGCAGCATCGGCAGGAACTGCGCCAGCCCCACATAGGCCAGCGACAGCGGATCGCGCGTCAGGTCATAGACCTGCCAGGCCACGACCACGGCCTGCATCTGCTGCGCAAACACGCCCAGCAGCCGGGCAGTGATAAAGGGAAGAAAACCGGGCTGGCGCAGCGCGCCAGAAGCAGAAAAAGAGGAGAAAGCCAAAGCGCGGACCTGTCTGGAAGGGCGCGGGGCCATGAACGGCGACCCCGGCGTGCGTCGAGATTGTGCGCCAAACCCGCCTGGGCTGCTGGGGCCTCGCGCATGCGACTGAGCCGACTGGTGAACGGCGCCTATTCCCACATTTTGAGCTTCTCTTTGCATCCAACAATGCTTCAACGCTTGCCTGTGAAGTGCTTGACCAACCTGCGAAGGATCTGCCCATGTCGTTGCTCCACACCAGCTCTCTCCTGGGACGCGAGGCCATCATTGATTTTCCCGACAGCCGGGCGGAAGTGCATTATTCGCCGCAAGGCGTCCTGTTCTGGAAGGTGACCGACTGCAAGGGCAGCACCTCCGAGGGCCGCGAGCGGCTGAGCTACCTGCAGCTCAGCGACACCCTGCACTTCCTCAACTGGATAGAAAAGAGCGGCTTTACCGTGAGCCAGGTGGTCGATACCGCCCAGGGCACGGTCAAGGCGTTCTGGTCGTACACCGATGAAAGAACCGAATGCGGCCAGCGCGCTTCGATGTTTGTCGACGGCCAGTTCCGCTTTCGCTGACCGCACGCGCTGCAGTGATCAGCGCATGATTTCCGTCTCCACGGTCATATCCAGCACGTAGTTGAAAGCCGGCGCATCGGCCGGCGCGCTCGCATTGGGGTAGCGCAGGATGCGCAGCACATTGCGCACGCCTGGCTCGTGGACATAGCCCTGGATTTCCCCATACCAGTTTTCCCAGGCACCCAACTGCGTCTTGAGGCCCTGGGCGTCATATTCGAGCTTGCGCACCTGCAGGCAGCGGTACTTCGGTATCAGCGGGTGGCTGCAAGCCACGCGCTCGGGCCCCACTTCCAGGAACATGCGCTCTCCCGGGCTGCCATAACGCGTGGCGTCGGTGGGCGCCCCATCGAGCAGCCACTTGCCGCCATCCGCAAACACCAGCGTCAGCACCGGCGCCGGCAGCCCCTGCGTTTCGATGTGCCATTGGCTGACCTCAGGAAGTCGCGGTCCGATCCTCTGCTCGAGCGCCATCACCCCGGCTTCCGGGCAAGCCCGGCGTGTGCCGTACAGCGTATCGATGTGCAACTTCTGGCCCTGCAGCCAGTAATTGGCCGAAAGCGCGTTGCACAGCCGGCGCACCGTGACCCGCTCCTGCGCGAAGGACAGCAGCACCGGGCGCCCGGCGCCGACACCCGGTATCACGGGCGGGAGACTCCAGCCCGGCTGCACGCCGCCCTGGGCATCGCGCACTTCCCGCAATTGCCAATGGTAGGCCGTCAGCGTCGCGGGATCCGCCTGCGCGGCGCTGGCGGCGGGCAGCGAAACCAGGCATGCCGCAAGGCATGTCCACAGCGCGCGGGTCGGGAGCAATTGCATTGCAGGGTCCTTTCGATGCAAGCCACATGTCGTTCGGCAGCAGCTTCATTTGCCACAGGTGCAACAGTTGCCAGCATGGCGCAGCCGCCGCATGCGCCAGCGTAGTTGCACAAAGCGGGTGGCCGTGGGACAAATGCGCCTCGCGATGCGCGTTCGCGCCCATGCGAAATGCGGGAAATGGCGCCGGCCCCTACGCAAGCTCGGCGGCAACTGTGCTATAAAATTTGAGAGCAATTTTTGCGGTTTACGCAGAGCAAGGAGCCCGTGGTGGTGAAGCAGACATGGATGCACGGATGGCGCCGCAGCCTCTGGCCGGTGGCATGGCTGGCGCTGGCCGGCGGATTGTCGGCCTGTGCCAGCGAGCCAATGAAAAAGGTGCGCTCGCAGGAGGATTTCTCCTCGACGGCGACCTATTCGCGGCTGTTTGACGCAACGCCCGCGCAGACCTGCGAGGCCTCGCGCCGCGCGCTGCTGAGCCAGGGCTACATGATCAACAACGCGCGCGCCGATCTGATCGAGGGGCAAAAAAGCTTCCAGCCCGAGCCCGAAGTGCATTTGCAGATGCTGATCCGCGTGGTGTGCGTGCCCGAGAGCGCCGACCATGGCATCAGCCTGGGCTTCGTCACCGCGCTGCAGGACCGTTATGCGCTGAAGAAAAGCGCCAACTCGGCCAGCCTGGGCGTGGGCGCGCTGGGGTCGGTGTCGCTGCCGCTGGCCGCGACCAATGATTCGATGGTCAAGGTGGGCAGCGAGACGATTTCCGTCGACTCCTTCTATGAAAACTTCTTCGATCTGGTCAAGCGCTTCCTGCAGTCGGAGGCGCTGCCCGAAGAATAATCAGGCGGGCACGAACAGCGCCGGATCCACCATCGTCTGGTTGAGCATCACGCCCCAGTGCAGGTGCGGGCCGGTCACGCGCCCCGTGGCGCCCACGGCGGCAAACGCCTCGCCCGTGGCCAGCATGTCGCCGGGCCGGGCATCGACGCGGCTCAGGTGGCAGTACATGCTCAGCAGCCCGCCGCCATGGTCCAGCCAGACCGTGCCGCCATTGAAGAAGTAGTCACCCACATCCACGACCTTGCCCGGCAGCGGCGCCACCACCGCGGTGCCCGTGGGCGCGGCGATGTCCATGCCGCTGTGCGGATTGCGCGGCTGGCCGTTGAACACGCGGCGCAGGCCGAACGAGCTCGAGCGCCGGCCCGGCACCGGCACGCGCATGCGCAGGTCCTGGCTGCGCTGCGTGCTGAACAGCTCCATCACCTCCTGCTGGTGCGCGCGCTCGCGTTCGTGGCGCGCGAGGTCCTCGGGCGCGAGATCCACGGTCTTGGGCGCGACCTTGAGCTGCTGCTGCGCGTAGCGCTTGTCGCGCACCTGGTATTCACGGGTCTTCGGGCCTTCGCTGCCCTCGACCTGCAGGCGGTGCGTGCCCGGCTTGGCCGACAGCGGGATGCCGACAACGGCCGTCCACTCGATCATGTCGCCCACGACCAGCACCGGCAGCCCGCCCGTGGTGACCTTGGGGCGCTGGGACGCGGGGCCCAGCGAGAGCCGCGCAATGCCGCCGGGCACGCGCGATTCGTTGGGCCAGACGTCAAAGGCGGGGGCCTTTTTGGCCGGGGCGGCCCACGCGGGCGTGCTGGCCAGCGCGCACAGGGCCGCTTGCAGCGCCATGCGGCGCGACGGGAGTGAAGTGAACATTTGCATAGCCAGGCATTGTGCCGTCGGCGCATGCCCCTTGGCGTAGGTCTCAGCCGGGTGCGCGGTAAACCAGCACCTTGAGCGAGCGTTCGTCCGAGATATCGGCAAATACCGCCGGATTCGCCACGCGCTCGGTGAATTCCAGCTCCGGCGCGAGTTCCCGCATCTGGTCGCGCAGGAAGTCCACGCCGAGCTCTGGCGCATTGAGGCACAGCAGCGCATGGCCGCCGGGGCGCAGCAGATCGGGCAGGCGGCGCATCAGCTTGGCATAGTCCTTGGTCGCGATGAAGCTGCCCTTCTGGTAGCTCGGCGGGTCGACAATGATCAGGTGATAGGGGCCGCCGCGCGTGATCTTGCCCCAGGTGCTGAAGATGTCGTGCGCCAGGAAGCTGGCGCCATCGCTGATCCCGTTGAGCTGGTGGTTCTGCTGGCCGATGGTCAACGCGCCCTGGCTCATGTCGAGATTGAGCACCTGTTTCGCGCCGGCCTGGCGCGCCACGACGGAAAAGGCGCAGGTATAGGCAAACAGGTTCAGCACCTTGAGGCCGGGGCGCTCCAGCTCGGGGTGCGCTGCCACATGCTCGCGCACCCAGCGCCGGCCCTCGGCCATGTCGAGAAACAGGCCGTGGTTCTGGCCCTTGAGCACATGCACGCGGTAGTGCGAGCCGTTCTCGGTCACGACATGCGGATCGGGCACGCTGCCGGCCATCAGCCGGGTCTCGCTGCCTGCATGCCGGCATTGGAAGACCCAGTTCAGCGCTTGCCCGCCGCCGATCTCCTGCCAGCGCGCGGCCAGCGCCGCGCCGATGGTCGCCAATTCCTCCTCGGCAACGGGCTGGAAACTGGTCAGCAGCAGCACGGGTGGATAGGCATCGAGCACCCAGTGCTCGCAGCCCGGATGGAGGCCGCCGCGGCCGTGGAAGATGCGCCGGGCATCGGTGGGCAGGTCCATCGTGGCGATGGCTTGGAGCAGGGGTTGCATGGGATCGAGCGTGAAAAGTGTGTAAAAAAAGGCTGCCAGCGGCAGCCTTTGCGGGTGTTGGACGCGGGGCTTACTTGCCCCAGCTGTCCTTGAGCCCCGTGATCTTGTTGAACACCGGCTTGCCCGGCGCATGGTCTAGACGGTCGGAGACGAAATAGCCGTGGCGCTCGAACTGAAAGCGCGTGTCGGGCGCGGCCTGGGCCAGCGAAGGCTCGACAAACGCGGTC
>JBEVDH010000230.1:0-3044 GCA_040514115.1 Comamonas sp.
AGGGGTCAGGAACCTGAACGACGACTTGAGCGCCACCGCGGAGGCCGATCGCAAGGCCAGGCTCGCCGTCGCGCTCGCCGACGCCCGCAAGCAGCTGTTCGGCGGCCTGGAGATGCTGGTCCAGCTCAATGCGATCCAGTCCAGTCCCGAGCGCGAAAGCCTGTGTGCCTCCGCCTTCAAGCGCCAGGCCATGCTGGAAACCCTGGGCGAGCAGCCGCAACAGGCAGCGCTGGCGCTGGAGGCCATGGAGCGGCATTACTGCAACGCCGAGAAAACCGCGCGCGACAAGGCGCACCCTGAGTGGTATTACCCGGCGCTCAACCGGCTGGCCGCGCAACTGGTGCGCCAGCTGGCGGCCGGCGCGACCGTTCCGGTGCCGGTGGATGCCACCGGGATCCGCTGCTGCATCGAAGAGAAGGTGCATGCCGACCCCGATTTCTACAGCGTGGTGGCGGGCATCGAACTGGATTTCTACCTGGCCCTCGCCGCCGGTACGCTGGCCGCGGAGGAGGCCCGCCTGGTGGCGCAGTTCGACGACCTGTACCGCCAGGTGCAGGCGCCGCGCTGGTGGAACTCGGTGCGCGACCAGATCGACTTCGTCGGGTCGCAATGCGACGGCCGCCTGAGCGACGCGGACCAGCAGGCCTGCGAGCGCCTCAGGGCGCGGCTGGAAAAGATGGCGCCGCGTTCGCGCACGCCCGAACCGGAGCGCAGCCTGGGGAGATATCCCGCCTTTGTCTGAGATTGCTTAAAGGAAAGTTGTGAATCCGGTGGTCCAATTGGCGTTCGCCAGGAATTTTTTGGATGGACGCCCCCGACCGCTACGACGTGTTCATTTCGTATTCCCGCAAGGACCTCGGATTCGCCGGGCAACTGCGGGACTGCCTGCAGCGCGCCGGCAAGGTCTGCTGGATGGACACCAACTATATCGAACACGGCCAGGAGTGGTGGCCCACCATCCTGGCCGCGATCGAACGCTCCACCTGCGTGGTGTGCCTGGTCTCGGCGTCGTTCCAGCAGTCGGAGTTCTGCGAGGCCGAGGCCCGGCACGCCAGGCTGCTGAAGAAAAAGATCATCCAGGTGCTGTGGCATGACGCCGCCACCATTCCCGCCGCCGTCATGCACGTCAGCGCGGTTCCGCACGGGCCCGGCGCCGACGTCGCCGCGACCGCCGAACTGGTACGCGCCGCCATCGAACGCGACTTCGACTACAACCGGCAGCGCCGCGAACTGCTGGCCAGGGCCGCCGAGTGGCACCGCGCGGGGCGCCGCAACAGCCTGCTGCTGCGCGGGTGCGACCTGGCCGAGGCCGCCGCACTGCTGCAGCGCTGCACGGCCGAGCAGCTGGCAACGCCCTCGCAGCGCGAGTACGTGGCCGCCAGCGCCACCTACCAACGCAACAGCCTGGTGGTGCGCGGCGGGGTGGCCGCGGCGATGCTGCTGCTCGCCACTTCCGTGACGGTCACCGCCAGGGTGGCGCAAAGCCGCGAATGGGCCGCGGCGGCCACCGCGCTGGCGGCCAGCGACCCGGTCGAGGCGCTGGCGCAGAGCGTGGAAGCGGTGCGCGCCGCCCCTACCGGGCAGGCGCTGGGCGCCCTGCGCACCGCGCTGGCAGCTCCGGCGCCGCTGGCTGCGTTCGAGGGCGGCGCCAGCGCCGCCGTGCTGGCCGATGGCCGTACCGCGATCCTCGGCGGCGACGGCGTACTGCGCCTGTGCGGCGGCGCGGGCGCCGATTGCCGCGCCATCGGCGCCAGGCTTGGGCCGGGTGCGCGGCTGGTTGCCGACCCGAGAGGCGAGTGCTTGTTCGTGATGTCGCGCAAACAGGTATGGCGGTTCGACGGCAGCTCCCTGCGCGTGGCTTACCGCGAGCCGCTGGCGGGCAGCTGGATCGTCGACCTGGTGGCGAGCGGCGGCGGCGAGGTGGCCGCCATCGTGCGCAGCGGCGATGCGCCTGCACTGATGCTCGGCGGCGCGGGCGCTGTGGCGCGCCCGCTGGTGTCCGGCGCGCGGCCACTGGCCTTGTCCGCCGACGGCCTGCGCGTGGCGCTGGCCACCACCGGCCGCGCCGGCCGCCAGCTCGAAGTATGGAGCGTGGGGCGCGATGGCGCGGCCATGCAGCGCTTGTCGCAGCCGGTGGCGGTCGATCCGGGCGGGCCCGCGCAGTTCAGTCCCGACGGATCGGTACTGGCGCTCACCCTGCCGGGCGAGGCCGCCGGCCTGTGGCGCTACGCGACGACGGCGGTGCCGCTGCCGCCCCCGCGCAGCGCCGACGACAGCCCCTGGCGCATCGGGGGGCGGGCGTTCAGCCCGGAGGGAGGGGGGCTGGCCAGCGCCGGCGACGACAAAAGCGCGCGCATCTGGGATGCCGCGCAAGGCCAGCTGCAGCTGATCCTGCGCGGCCATCGCGGCCCGGTGAGGAGCGTCGCCTTCAGCCCCGATGGCAGCCGCGTGGCGACCGGCGGCGACGACCGCACGGCGCGCCTGTGGAGTGCCGGCGACGGCCACGCGCTCGCCAGCATGCCGGGCCATGGGGGCAGCGTAGGCCAGGTGCGCTTTTCGCCGGACGGGATGCTGCTGTTGACCGAGGGCGCGGGGACTGCGGCGCGTGCCTTCGCGGCCGGCTTCGGATATCCGTTTATCGCCATGCGCGAGCACCGCGGCTCGGTGCGCGGCGTCGAGTTTTCGCCGGACGGGGCGCTGGTGCTGAGCGCTGCCATGGACGGCAGCGCGCGGGTCTGGCATTTCGCCAGCGGCAGTTCGGCGCGGCTGGCGCCGGAAGCGGATGGCAACGCGGCGCCGGGCGCCCGCCAGGCTGCCGTCGGCCATGCGCGCTTCAGCCCCGAAGGCGCGCGGATCGTGACCTCGGGCGACGGGCGCCCGGTGCAAATCTGGCGCGCCGGCGTGCGCGAGCCCGGCGCAGCCCAGCTGGAAGCGGTACTGGCTGGCCCAGGCCGCGCCAGCGCCAGGTTCATCGACGCCACCACGGTGTGGGCCGGCTCGCGGCAAGGCATCCGCAGCTGGCGCCTTGCGGACGGTATCTGGCG
>JBEVDH010000236.1:0-6294 GCA_040514115.1 Comamonas sp.
TGTTCGGCCTGGCTGGTCTCGCGCTCTGGGCCGTGCAGATGGCCTGGATTCCGTTCTGGGCCGCGGGCGTGGTCAATGGCATCGGCCATTACTGGGGCTACCGCAACTTCGAGGTTCAGGACGCAAGCCGCAACATCTCGCCCTGGGGCCTGCTGATTGGCGGCGAGGAGCTGCACAACAATCATCACACTTACCCGACGGCGGCCAAGTTCTCGGTGCGCCGCCACGAATTCGATATCGGCTGGCTCTATATCCGGCTGCTGCAGGGCCTGGGCTGGGCGCGCGTGAGGAAAACGCCGCCGCGCTGGCGCGAGGGCGCGCCGCGTGCCGAGGCCGATGAAGCCACGCTCGAGGCGCTGATCGCCCACCGCTACGAAGCGATGGCGCGCTATGCACAGGGCCTGCGCGCGGCCTGCAGGGCAGAGGTCCAGTGCCTGAAGGCGCGCCAGGCGCACCGCGACGAGGTCTCGCGGCTGCGGCAGGTGCGGCGCTGGCTGGTGCGCGACCACGAACGGCTGCCGCAAGGCGCGCGGGCGCAGCTGGCGCAGGTGCGTGCGGCCCATCCCGTTCTCGACCAGATGCTGACCATGCGCGAGGAACTGCGCCAGCTGTGGCTCGATACCTCGCACACGCGCGAGCAGCTCACGGCCGAGCTGCGCGCCTGGTGCCGCAAGGCCGAAGCCAGCAATATCCGCGTGCTGCAGGAGTTTTCGATCGCGCTGCGCGCGGTGCGCCTCTAGCCGAGCGCCTCTAGCCGAGCGCCTCTAGCGAGGGTCTGTCTGACTGAGAAGCGGGCAATCAGTTCAGACCGGTCAGTCAAACCGTTCGTGGTGAGCCTGTCGAACCATGAACGGCCTGCACGAAAGAAAGAGCCCTTTCCTCCTTCGACGGGGCCGCCCAGGCAAGCTCAGGACGAACGGATATGAGGGACGCAAGCTTCTGGCTGCTGTGACTGTCGCCTTGTTAAGGTTCGGCTCTAATGACGTCAGCCAGACGGACCCTAGCTGCCCTAATTCAGCGGCGCCGTCACCAGTCCCTGGCCAATGTCGGCTTCGTCGGTATCGGCAACGAACACATTCTTGCGTGCGTTCGAGATCAGCCGCGCGGTGACGTTGCGTGCCGTGGGCTTGATGCCCGCCTGGCGCAGGAACTGCCACCACAGCGCCGCCACCCCGGCCACATGCGGGCAGGCCATGCTGGTGCCGCTGATGGTGCGCAGGCCGCCGCCAGGCCAGGCCGAGGTGATGTCGACACCGGGCGCGGCCAGCCGGGCCTGGATGTTGGAGAAATCCGCCACCCGGTATTTGCTGTTGGATCGGCCCACGGCGGCCACCGAGATCACATCCTCTGCCGAGGCCGGCAGCGAGGTCGCAATGCGGTAGTCGTGCTTGAGGGCACGCCGGCTTTCGTTGCCGGCCGCGGCAATCACCAGCGGCGCGACGCCAAATGCCGCCTGCGCCTTGAGCACGGCCATGATCGCATCGAACATCCGCAGGTTGCCGCCATAGGCTTCGAGCGCGGTGGAGGTGGCCAGGTCCAGCGGCCAGCCATCGCTCGTGAGGCGCGAGACCATGCCAGGGAAGTCGAAGCCCATCGAGATCGAGATGATGTCGGCCTGCTGCTCCATGGCCCAGGTCAGCGCGTGGAAGATCATCTCGGACTGCCCAATGCCGTCGTCGCCCAGCACCTTGCCGATCAGCGCACGCTCCACGCCGCGCGCGATGCCCACGCGCTGGTGCCCGTCATTGCGCCCGAAGATCGTGCCCGCGCAGTGCGTGCCGTGGCCGTTGCGGTCGCCGTTGCCATGGTCGCTGAAGTCCTTTTCCACCAGCGCAATGCCGGCAAACGCCGGGTGGTCGCGGTCGATGCCGGTATCGAGCACGGCCACGCTGACACCGGCACCGTCGTACTGGGTCTTGTCCGCGCGCACCGCCTTGATGCCCCAGCTAACGGCCAGCGTGGCGAGCCCGTCGGGCGCTTTCGATTCCACGGGCCTGATCAGCCGCGTGGGCATGGTTGGTACGACCAGCTGCACCTGGGGGTCGGATTTGAGTTCGTGGACCGCGCGTTCGGACATCTGCTCGGTGGACACGATGGGGAGGGCACTTTCCAGCGAGAGGACGCCGGTGTCGAGTTCGCGCTTGTTGATGCGGCGTTGGTAGACGTACTTCAGGGTGATGTAGCGTTTCATCTGCGCTCCACGGGCTGCACCAGCAGAATGAAGCCATCCTGACTGTGGCCATTGCTTTCGATAGTGTGCGCTCACTTGGATGGGGCGGCAACATAGCTCGAAGCGATGGCGCGAAGCGCCAACGAAAAAAGGACACCAGAGTGTCCTTTTTTCAAGAAGCGGGAAGACCGCGGCGCAGGCCGGAGGTCTTCGGGAAGCGCTTACTTGAGCTTCATTTCCTTGTACTCGACATGCTTGCGAGCCTTGGGATCGAACTTCATGATCAACATCTTTTCAGGCATTGTCTTCTTGTTCTTTGTCGTGGTGTAGAAGTGACCGGTACCCGCAGTGGATTCCAGCTTGATCTTGTCGCGTCCGCCTTTAGATGCCATGGTATTTCTCCTTCAGGGATTTAGGCTTGGCCACGGGCACGCAGGTCTGCGAGCACAGCGTCGATGCCGTTCTTGTCGATCCGGCGCAGAGCAGCGCTGGAAACGCGCAGGCGCACCCAACGGTTCTCGGTTTCCACCCAGAAACGACGGTACTGCAGGTTAGGCAGGAAACGACGCTTGGTCTTGTTGTTGGCGTGGGAAACATTGTTTCCCACCATGGGCTTCTTGCCCGTTACATCACATACGCGTGCCATGAGGACACTCCGATAGTTTTCTACAGCCGTGGTCACCTGGCCCCGCGCAAACAGGTTGCGCCGGTCGTGCCCATGGCCTCACCTCGCCAGAATTCGGGTGGCGGTAACCCGTCGCTGAACCTGTGGCAGGCCTTAGCGCCTCCCACACAGGAAGCACTCAAATTCAGCAAAGCCTGAGATTATAGGCAGAGCCCGAGAAGCACCTGTGACAAAAGACCTTATTCCTGTTCAAGGAAGCGCTGCGCATCCAGCGCGGCCATGCAGCCCGTGCCGGCGCTGGTGATGGCCTGGCGGTAGACATGGTCCTGCACGTCGCCCGCGGCAAAAACGCCGGGCACGCTGGTCTGGGTGGCGAAACCCTTGAGGCCGCCCTGGGTGACGATATAGCCGTTTTCCAGCTCCAGCTGGCCCTGGAAGATATCGGTGTTGGGCGAGTGGCCGATCGCAATGAAGCAGCCCTGCAGCGCGATGTCCTCGGTATGGCCGTCCTGGGTGCTGCGCAGGCGGATGCCGGTCACGCCGGATGGGTCGCCGAGCACTTCATCGAGCGTGAAATGGGTCTTGAGCTCGATCTTGCCAGCCTTGACCTTCTCGTGCAGCTTGTCCACGAGGATCGGTTCGGCCTTGAACTTGTCGCGCCGGTGTACCAGCGTGACCTTGCTGGCGATGTTGGACAGGTACAGCGCCTCCTCGACGGCCGTGTTGCCGCCGCCGATCACGCAGACCGGCTGCTCGCGGTAGAAGAAGCCGTCGCAGGTCGCGCAGCCCGACACGCCGCGGCCCATGAAGGCCTGCTCGGAGGGCAGGCCCAGGTACTTGGCCGAGGCACCGGTGGCAATGATCAGCGCGTCGCAGGTATAGGTGCCGGAGTCGCCGGTCAGCGTGAACGGGCGCTGGCTGAAATCGACCTTGCTGATCTGATCGAACACGATCTGCGTCTGGAAGCGCTCGGCGTGCTCCAGGAAGCGCTGCATCAGCTCGGGGCCCTGCACGCCCATCACGTCGGCGGGCCAGTTGTCGACTTCGGTGGTGGTCATCAGCTGGCCGCCCTGGGCCATGCCGGTCACCAGCAGTGGCTTGAGGTTGGCGCGGGCGGCATAGATGGCGGCGGAGTAACCGGCAGGGCCAGAGCCAAGGATCAGGACTTTTGCGTGTTGCGTAATGGACATGGTTGCGCTCTTGAAAGGCATGCGGGCAGCCGGCATGCGAAGGTTCATCAATGGACGGAATGCAGGAGAGTATCCACCGCGCGGCGGCTTTGCGTACGCGCGTCCGGTCAATCACCGATATTGTAAAAAGTCATTGAATCGCTTGAAATAAGAACGTCTTGTTTCAAGTGTCTGCCTCGCCCTACGCCGCCTTTCCCATGCACGGGTGGGCGGTGGGGTAAGCTTCCGCCTGCGTATGACTTACACATTGAATGCCCTGAATGGTTCCGCAGGGAAATCCTCCTCCCGCACTGGCCTGGCCCGCTTTGGCCATGAAGTCAGCCTCATCGTGGGGTTGCTGGCGCTGGTGTTCCTGCTGCTGTCGCTGCTGAGCTATTCGCCGCAGGACGCGGCCTGGTCGACCTCGGGCGCCGTGCAGGGCCACTGGGTACACAACTGGGTGGGGCGCTCGGGTGCCTGGCTTGCAGACACCTGCTATTTCGGTTTTGGCTTCTCGGTCTGGTGGCTGGTGCTGGCGGCTTGCGCGAACTGGCTGGGCTCGCTGCTGCGCTGGACGCGCGGCGGCGTCGCGCCCATCGAGCCGCTGTGGCAGCGGCGCCTGCGCTTTTGGGGCGGGCTGGCCCTGCTGGTGCTGGCCAGCACCGCGCTGGAGTGGTCGCGCATGTACCGTTTCGAGTCGCTGCTGCCCGGGCATGCGGGCGGGGTGGTCGGCTATGTGTTTGGCCTGCATGGCATGCAGTGGCTGGGTTTCACCGGCTCGGGTCTGGCCGGCATCGTGCTGCTGGTGCTGGGCGCGGCGCTGGTGTTCGGCTTTTCCTGGGGGCATCTGGCCGAGCGCCTGGGCAAGCGCATCTATTCCATGGTGCGCGTCAGCCGTGCCCAGCATGAAAAGGCCAAGGATGTCGCCGTGGGCCGCAAGGCGGCGCGCGCGCGCCAGGTCGATGTGCAGGAAGAGCGCATTGAAAACGTCGAAAGCCATCCGCTGCCGGTCAAGATCATCGAGCCGGTCGTGGAGCAGGCGCTGGCGCCCAGCGAGCGCGTGGTCAAGGAAAAGCAAAAGCCCCTGTTCCACGATCTGCCGGACACCAAGCTGCCGCAGGTGGACCTGCTGGACGCCCCGCAGCAGCGCCAGGAAACCGTCTCGGCCGATACGCTGGAGATGACCAGCCGCATGATCGAGAAGAAGCTCAAGGACTTCGGCGTCGAGGTGCGCGTCGTGGCCGCCATGCCGGGCCCGGTGATCACGCGTTACGAAATCGAGCCGGCCACGGGTGTCAAGGGCTCGCAGGTGGTGGGCCTGGGCAAGGACCTCGCGCGCTCGCTGTCGCTGGTCTCGGTGCGCGTCGTGGAAACCATTCCCGGCAAGAACTACATGGCGCTCGAGCTGCCCAATGCCAAGCGCCAGTCGATCCGTCTGTCCGAGGTGCTGGGCTCGAAGGTCTATCACGATGCCAAGAGCATGCTGACCATGGGCCTGGGCAAGGACATCGTCGGCAACCCGGTGGTCGCCGATCTGGCCAAGATGCCGCATGTGCTGGTCGCGGGCACGACCGGCTCGGGCAAGTCGGTGGGGATCAACGCCATGATCCTGTCGCTGCTCTACAAGGCCGAGGCGCGCGACGTGCGCCTGCTGATGATCGACCCGAAGATGCTGGAGATGTCGGTCTACGAAGGCATTCCGCACCTGCTGTGCCCGGTGGTCACCGACATGAAGCAGGCGGCCAACGGCCTGACCTGGTGCGTGGCCGAGATGGAGCGCCGCTACAAGCTGATGAGCAAGCTCGGCGTGCGCAACCTCGCGGGCTACAACGCAAAAATAGATGAAGCCAAGGCCAAGGAAAGCTTCATCTACAACCCGTTCAGCCTCACGCCCGAGTCGCCGGAGCCGCTCGACCGCCTGCCGCACATCGTGATCGTCATCGACGAGCTGGCCGACCTGATGATGGTCGTGGGCAAGAAGATCGAGGAGCTGATCGCGCGCCTGGCGCAGAAGGCGCGCGCGGCCGGGATCCACCTGATCCTCGCCACCCAGCGCCCCAGCGTCGACGTGATCACCGGCCTGATCAAGGCCAACATCCCGACGCGCATTGCCTTCCAGGTCAGCAGCAAGATCGACAGCCGTACCGTGCTCGACCAGATGGGCGCCGAGGCGCTGCTGGGCATGGGCGACATGCTTTACATGGCCAGCGGCACGGGCCTGCCGATCCGCGTGCATGGCGCGTTCGTGAGCGACGAGGAAGTGCACCGCGTCGTCAAATACCTCAAGGAGCAGGGCGAGCCCGACTACATCGAGGGCGTGCTCGAGGGCG
>JBEVDH010000271.1:0-34775 GCA_040514115.1 Comamonas sp.
TGAGCGCGGATGTGCCCGCGGACCTGATCGAGAAGGAGCGCGCAGTCGCTGCCGGCAAGGCCGAGGAAGATCGCAAGACCGCCGAGGCCGAAGGCAAGAAGCCCCAGCCGGCCGACATCGTTGCCAAGCGCATCGAAGGCGGCGTGCAGAAGTACCTCAAGGAGGTCTCGTTGCATAACCAGGCTTTCGTGAAGAACGACAAGCAGACGGTGGAGCAGATGCTGAAGGCTGCCAACACGTCCATCAAGGGCTTCACGCTCTACGTGGTCGGTGAAGGCATCGAGAAGAAGGTCGACGACTTCGCGGCCGAAGTGGCGGCGCAAGTCGCTGCCGCCAAGGCTGCGGCGTAAAGTCACGCCGCCCGGATCGGCGGCGCATGGTGCGCTGCCGCTTCCTTACTGTCACGTTTTACACTCGCCCCGCCAACCTCCAAAGGAACGACCCATGCAAGAAGCCCGCCCAGCCCACAAGCGAATCTTGTTGAAGCTGTCGGGTGAGGCATTGATGGGTGACGACGCCTTCGGCATCAACCGCGCAACCATCGTCCGCATGGTCGGCGAGGTGGCGGAGGTGGTGAACATGGGCGTCGAGGTGGCCGTCGTGATCGGCGGCGGCAACATCTTCCGCGGTGTCGCGGGAGGCTCCGTGGGCATGGACCGCGCCACGGCCGACTACATGGGCATGCTGGCCACGGTCATGAATGCGCTGGCTCTGGCCGACGCCATGGACAAGCAGGGCCTGATAGCCCGCGTGATGTCGGCCATTGCCATCGAGCAGGTGGTCGAGCCCTACGTGCGCCCCAAGGCGCTGCAATACCTCGAAGAGGGCAAGGTCGTGGTGTTTGCCGCCGGCACGGGCAACCCGTTTTTCACCACCGACACCGCTGCCGCACTGCGCGGCGCGGAAATCGGTGCCGAAGTCGTGCTCAAGGCGACCAAGGTGGATGGCGTATATACGGCCGATCCGTTCAAGGACCCAGAAGCTACCCGCTACACGAAGCTGAGCTTCGACGAGGCCATCACGCGCAATCTGGGCATCATGGATGCCACGGCATTCGCGCTGTGCCGCGACCAGAAGCTGCCGGTACGCGTGTTTTCCATCGTCAAGCATGGAGCGCTGCTGCGCGTGGTGATGGGTGAAGACGAAGGCACCTTGGTGTACGCTTGAGCACTATGCACCGCGCAGGTGCATTGCCGATCCCGAGGAATAGACATGACGATTGCTGACATCAAGAAAATCACCGAAGCCAAGATGGACCAGTCCATCACGGCGTTCAAGAACAACCTGGGCAAGATCCGCACCGGCCGCGCCAGTGCCGGCATGCTCGACAGCATCCAGGTCGAGTATTACGGCTCGATGGTGCCGCTGACGCAGGTGGCCAGTGTGGCGCTGCTCGATTCGCGCACGCTGAGCGTTCAGCCTTGGGAAAAGCCCATGGCTGCGAAGATCGAAAAAGCCATCCGTGAAAGCGAGCTGGGCGTGAACCCTTCCTCGCTGGGCGAGCTGATCCGCGTGCCCGTGCCGCCGATGAGCGAAGAGCGCCGCAAGGAAATGACCAAGCTCGCGCGCAACGAATCCGAAGGCGCCAAGATCGCCATCCGCAACCTGCGCCGCGATGCCAATGATTCGGTGAAGAAGCTGGTCAAGGACAAGCTCGCTTCCGAAGACGACCAAAAGCGCGCAGAAACCGACGTGCAGAAGGTCACCGACCGACATATCGCCGAAATCGACCACCTGGTGGCGGCCAAGGAACAAGAGATCATGGCGGTCTGACGGGTGCCTCCTCGATAGGTCACACCTTGTACACCGAAATTTCCGTGCCCCGGCACGTGGCCATCGTCATGGATGGCAACGGGCGCTGGGCCAAGCGTCGTTTCATGCCCCGGCTCACGGGCCACTCGCAGGGCGTGAAGGCGCTGCGCCGCTGTGTCAAGGCCTGCCTCGAGCGAGGTGTGGCGGTGCTGACGGTGTTTGCGTTTTCCTCGGAAAACTGGCAGCGGCCCGAGGATGAAGTCTCGGGCCTGCTGGGCCTGCTCACCACGGCGCTGGGCCGCGAGGTGGCCGAGCTCGGACGCGAAGGCGTGCAGCTGCACTTCGTCGGCGAACGCCGCGGCCTGAGCGAGCGCATGTGCGCCGGTCTCGAGGCCGCTGAGCAGCAAACCGCGCACAACAGCCGGCTGGTGCTCAATATCTGTTTCAATTACGGTGGACGTTGGGATATTGCCCAGGCCGCGGCCCGTCTGGCTGCGCAGGGCGAGCCCATCACCGAGTCCAGCCTGAACGCCGCCATGGGGCTGGCGCATGTGCCCGACCCGGATCTGCTGATTCGCACCGGCGGCGAAATGCGCATCAGCAACTTCTTGCTGTGGCAGTTGGCATACTCGGAACTGTTCTTCAGCCCTGTCCTGTGGCCCGACTTCGACGAAGCGGCGCTCGACGAGGCCTTTGCTGCCTATGGCGCGCGCGAGCGGCGCTTTGGCAAAACCTCTGCACAAATACAGTCGGCCCCTCCCGCGAAGATGCCGGTCTGAGAAAGGGAATCATGCTCAAGCAGCGTGTCATCACCGCCTTGGTCCTGCTGGCGATTCTTCTTCCCGCATTGTTCTATCCGGGGCCGCTGCCGTTTGCGCTGGTGGTGCTGGCGCTGATGACGGCCGGGGCCTGGGAATGGGGCCGGATGCAGGGTCTCGGGCAGGGCGCGGCCGTCGCGCTGGCCGGCGGCTGTCTGCTGCTGTGCGGCCTGACATGGTCGCTGGGCTGGCTCGAGCGTCCCTTGACGGGGCTGTGGATCATTGGCGGCGGGCTCTGGGTGCTGGTCGGCGCGGCGCTGCTGCGCGCGGGCGTGGGTGCCTGGGCGCGGGTGCCGCTGGCGCTGCGCCTCGTCGGCGGGGTGCTGGCGCTGTGGCTGGCCTGGCTGGCCGTCGCGCAGGCGCACCGCATGGGGGTCAATTTCCTGCTGTCGGTGCTGGCGCTGGTCTGGGTTGCCGACATCTTTGCCTATGCCGCGGGCCGCACCTTCGGCCTGAAGTTCACGCGCGCCAAGCTCGCGCCCTCGATCAGCCCCGGCAAGAGCTGGGAAGGGGTCTGGGGCGGCGTGGCCGGCGTGCTGGTGCTGGCCACGGTCTGGGTGCTGGCCGACCGCCATTTCGGCGCGGCTTCGCCGAGCTTCTATTCTCTTTTGCTGCGCCAGGGCCTGTGGTTCCTGGTGCTGGCCCTGGTGTTCATGGCGGCCATGAGCGTGGTCGGTGACCTCGTCGAGTCGCTGGTCAAGCGCAGCGTCGGCTTCAAGGACAGCAGCGCGCTGCTGCCGGGCCATGGCGGCGTGCTCGACCGCGTCGACGCGCTGCTGCCGACCCTGCCATTGGCCATGATGCTTTCCTCTTTCGTACAGCCATGAAACAACGTCTCACCATCCTGGGCTCCACGGGCTCGATCGGCACCAGCACGCTGGACGTGGTGTCGCGCCACCTCGGCGACTACGAGGTGTTCGCGCTCAGCGCCGCGACCCAGGTCGACTTGATGCTGGCGCAGTGCGCGCAGTTCCAGCCGCGTTTCGCGGTCATGGCCAGTGCCCCGCATGCGCGCGCGCTGGCCGAAAAGATCGCGGCCAACGGCCTGGCGACCCAGGTTCTCCAGGCGGACGACGCGCTCGATCAGATTGCCGCGCACGAAGAGGTCGATGTGGTCATGGCGGCGATCGTGGGCGCCGCCGGCCTGGGCCCGTGCCTGGCGGCTGCCCAGGCCGGCAAGCGCCTGCTGCTGGCCAACAAGGAGGCGCTCGTCGTGGGCGGCGCGCTGTTCATGGACACCGTCAAGCGCCATGGCGCGACGCTGCTGCCCATCGACAGCGAGCATTCGGCGATTTTTCAATGTCTGCCCGAAGACCGCGCCAGCTGGCCGCGGCGCGTCGACAGCATCCTGCTCACCGCTTCGGGCGGCCCGTTTCGCGCGCGCGATCCGGCGAGCCTCTCGCAGATCACGCCCGAGCAGGCCTGCGCGCATCCGAATTTCTCCATGGGCCGCAAGATTTCCGTCGACTCCGCGACGATGATGAACAAGGCGCTCGAAGTCATCGAGGCGCGCTGGCTGTTCGACATGGCGCCCGAACGCATCCAGGTGGTGATCCACCCGCAGCAGATCGTGCATTCGATGGTGCAGTTCAATGATGCCTCGGTGCTGGCGCAGCTGGGCACGCCCGACATGCGCGTGCCGATTGCATGTGGTCTTGCCTGGCCCGAACGCATCGAGAGCGGGGCGGCGCGCCTGGACTTCTCCAAGCTGGCATCGCTGACCTTCGAGGAGGCGGATGCACAGCGCTTTCCGGGCCTGCACCTGTCGTGGCAGGCGCTGCGCGCGACCGAAGGCACCACCACGGTGCTCAATGCGGCCAACGAGATGGCGGTCGACGCCTTCTTGCAGCGCCGCCTGAGCTTCGACCGCATCCACGCCGTCAATCTCGAGACGCTCGAGAAAATGCAGCTTCCCCAGGTCCCGGGCTCGCTCGAAGATCTTCTGGCCGTCGATGCCCGGGCGCGCGACTGCGCGCGCGCCGCGGTGCAGCGCTGGGCGCTGGCTTGAGCCGCCGGCTGCGGCCGTATTTTTTTCCGAACGGGCCTGATCGATGCTGATGACTGTCCTTGCCTTCGTGCTTGCACTGGGCGTGCTGATTGCGGTGCACGAGTACGGCCACTACCGCGTGGCGGTGGCCTGCGGCGTCAAGGTGCTGCGGTTTTCGGTCGGCTTCGGCAAGCCGCTGCTGCGCTGGACCCCCAAGGGCTCGCCCACCGAGTTCGTGCTGGCGGTCTTTCCGCTGGGCGGCTATGTGCGCATGCTCGACGAACGCGAGGGGGCCGTGGCGCCCGAGGAGCGCCACCTGGCGTTCAACAACAAGCCGCTGCGTTCGCGCGCGGCCATCGTCGCCGCCGGCCCTGCGGCCAACCTGCTGCTCGCGGTGCTGCTCTATGCGGGGGTGAACTGGATCGGCATCGAAGAGCCCCAGCCCTATCTCGCCAGCCCCGCTGCGGGCTCGCTGGCCCAGGCCGCGGGCCTGCGCGGCGGCGAGCGGGTGCAGGCGGTGGCGCGCGGCGACGGGCCGCTGGAGCCCGTGCAATCCTTTGACGAAGTGCGCTGGGCGCTGGCCCGCGCCGCGCTCGAAGGGGAGAACGCGCGCCTGGAGATCATGCGGCCCCACGCCAGCGCCGCTACCGTGCTGGCGCTGCCGCTGGGCACGCTGGAAACCCGCGAGGCCGACGAGCGTCTGTTCGAGCGCATCGGCGTGGTCGCGCCATGGACTCCGGCCGTGATGGGCGAGCTGCTGGCCGATGGCGCGGCAAGCCGCGCGGGCCTGCGCGAGGGCGACAAGGTGCTGTTCGTGGGCCCGGTGGCAATCGTTGACGGCCAGCAGCTGCGCGCGCTGATCCGCGCTTCGGTGAACGCCGCCCAGGGCGTGGCGCAGGACTGGCGCATCGAGCGCAATGGCCAGGCGATGCAGCTGACGGTGCGCCCGGATGCGGTCGAGCAGGATGGCCAGTGGGTCGGGCGCATCGGCGCGTTTGTCGGCGCCGCGCCCGAGATGACGCTGGTGCGCCGTGGTTTCCTCGAAGGCCTGCAAAACGGCGCGCAGCGCACCTGGGACCTGTCGATCCTGACGCTGCGCATGATGGGCCGCATGGTGATCGGCGAGGCCTCGCTCAAGAATATCAGCGGCCCGCTGACGATGGCCGACTATGCCGGCAAGTCGGCCAGCATGGGGCTCACGCAGTACCTGGCGTTCCTGGCGCTGATCAGCGTCAGCCTGGGTGTGCTCAACCTGTTGCCACTGCCGGTTTTGGACGGCGGGCACCTGATGTATTATCTTTGGGAAGGCGTGACGGGCCGGCAGGTGTCCGAAGCTTGGATGGAAAGATTGCAGCGTCTTGGCGTAGCTGTGCTGCTGCTGATGATGGGCATCGCCTTTTTCAACGATATCAACCGGCTCTTGGGCTAAGACCAGGCTCTAACTATACTTGCCGAATTTGCCAAGCAAGTCGGCGGCAATTCACTCATGAAAAAACACATCAATCGCTTAGGCGCGCGTACCGCTTCGGCCTTGACCGCCATGGTTCTCATGGCCAACGCCGCCTGGGCGCTGGAGCCCTTCAAGGTGCAGGACATCCGCGTCGAAGGTCTGCAGCGGGTGGAAGCCGGCACCATTTTCGCCTCCATCCCCCTGCGCGTGGGCGATGATTACAACGACGAAAAAGGCTCGGCCGCGATCCGCGCGCTGTTTGCGCTGGGTCTGTTCAAGGACGTGCGCCTGGAAGCCAACGGCAATGTGCTGACGGTGGTTGTCGAGGAGCGTCCGACCATTGCCGACGTCAATTTCGCCGGCACCAAGGAATTCGACAAGGACACCTTGAAGAAGGCCATGCGCGACGTGGGCCTGGCCGAAGGCCGGCCTTTCGATAACGCGCTGTCCGACCGCGCCGAGCAGGAGCTCAAGCGCCAGTACATCAACCGCAGTCTCTATGGCGCGGAAGTCGTGACCACGGTGACGCCCATCGAGCGCAACCGCGTCAACCTGACCTTCACCGTGACCGAAGGCGAGCCGGCCAAGATCAATGAGATCCATGTGGTGGGCAACAAGGCGTTCAGCGAGTCCACACTCAAGGGCCTGTTCGACCAGGACACGGGTGGCTGGCTCAGCTGGTACACCAAGTCCGACCGCTATGCGCGCTCCAAGCTCAACGCCGATCTGGAAACGCTGCGCTCGTACTACCTGCAGCGCGGCTATCTCGAGTTCCGCATCGACTCGACGCAAGTCGCGATCTCTCCGGACAAGCAGACGATTTCGCTCACCGTGAACATCCACGAGGGCGAGCGCTATGTGGTGTCCGACGTCAAGCTCGAAGGCAACTTCCTCGAGCGCGACGACGAGTTCAAGTCGATGGTCAAGATCAAGCCGGGCGAGCCGTACAACGCCGACCAGGTCACGGAAACCACCAAGGCTTTTTCCGACCACTTCGGCAACTTCGGCTTTGCATTTGCACGCGTCGAGGCCGTGCCCGAAATCGATCGCGAGAACAACCGTGTCTCGATCGTGGTCAAGGCCGAGCCTTCGCGCCGCGCCTATGTGCGCCGCATCCAGGTCAGCGGCAACAACCGCACGCGCGACGAAGTGATTCGCCGCGAGTTCCGCCAGTTCGAAGCCTCGTGGTACGACGGCGACAAGATCAAGCTGTCGCGCGACCGCGTCGACCGCCTGGGCTTCTTCACCGATGTCAACGTCGAGACACAGGAAGTCGCGGGCTCGCCCGACCAGGTCGACCTGATGGTGACCGTGGCCGAAAAGCCCACGGGCTCGCTGCAGCTGGGCGCGGGTTTCTCGAGCGCCGAGAAAGTGTCGCTTTCCTTTGGTATCAAACAGGAAAACGTGTTTGGTTCGGGTAACTACCTGGGTATTGATGTAAACACCAGCAAATACCGCCGGACCCTGGTACTGAGCACCACCGACCCGTATTTCACCAAGGAAGGCGTCTCGCGCACGCTCGACCTGTACTACCGCACCGACAAGCCCTATGAAGACCAGGGCGGCAACTACGAACTCGTCACGGCCGGTACCGGCGTGCGTTTCGGCGTGCCGTTCAGCGAGCTCGACACGGTGTTTTTCGGTGGTGGCATCGAGCAGACGCGCATCAAGCCGGGCACGAACATTCCCGCGGCCTACCTGGCCTATGGCGACACCTATGGCTACAGCAGCACGGCCGTGCCGCTGACCATTGGCTGGTCGCGCGACAGCCGCGACAGCGCGCTCGCGCCCAATGCCGGGCGCTACCAGCGCCTCAATACCGACTGGTCGGTGGCCGGCGACGCCCGCTATGTGCGCGCCAACTACCAGATCCAGCAATATGTGCCGCTGAACAAGAAGTTCACGCTGGCCTTCAACGGTGAGCTCGGCTGGGGCAAGGGCCTCAACGGCCGTCCGTTCCCGGTGTTCAAGAATTTCTACTCGGGCGGCCTGGGCTCGGTGCGTGGCTTCGACCAGGGCACGCTGGGCCCGCGCGACGTCATCGGCTCCTCGCTGGGCGGCCCGAAGAAGGTCACGCTGAATGCCGAGTTCATGGCCCCGCTGCCCGGCGCCGGCAACGACCGGACCTTGCGCGTGTTCACCTTCGTGGACGTCGGCAATGTGTTTGGCGACAGCGAGTCGGTGGATTTCTCGCTGATGCGCGCTTCGGCTGGCATTGGCTTGAGCTGGATTTCCCCGCTGGGGCCATTGCGCTTGGCGTATGCTCACCCGGTGCGGAAATTCGCTGGGGATAAAATCCAGAAACTTCAATTCCAAATCGGAACGTCCTTCTAATGAAATCACTCTCTCGCCAAATCTCTCTGGCCGTGCTGATGAGCACCATGGCTCTGGCTGCGCATGCGCAGGAATTCAAGGCCGGGTTTGTCAATACGGACCGGATCTTCCGCGAAGCAAGCACGGCCAAGGCCGCCCAGGCCAAGCTCGAAACCGAATTCGCCAAGCGTGAAAAGGAACTCGTCGACGCGGGCAATACGCTGAAGACGGCTTCGGACAAGTTCGAGCGCGAAGCGCCCACGCTGTCGGAAGCGCAGCGCACCACGCGCCAGCGCCAGCTCGTCGACCAGGACCGTGAATTCCAGCGCAAGCGCCGCGAGTTCCAGGAAGACCTGAACACGCGCAAGAACGAGGAACTCGCGGCAGTGCTCGAGCGCGCCAACCGCGTGGTCAAGACCGTGGCCGAAGCCGAGAAGTACGACGTGATCCTGCAGGAAGCGGTCTACATCAATCCCAAGCATGACATCACTGACAAGGTGATCAAGGCGCTCAACGGCGCCAAGTAATTGCTGCAGAAGACGTACGGACAGTGAGCTTGTTACTCGGGCAAATTGTGGGTGCGCTGGGAGGAACGCTGGAGCTGGCGGGCAGCGATACGGAGATTTTCCGCATTGCGCCGTTGGACTCCGCCGGCCCCGGAGACTTGAGTTTCCTGAGCAATCCGCGCTACCAGCAGCAACTGGCCGCCTCCAAGGCGGCCTGTGTCATTGTGGCGCCAGCGATGCGCGCAGCGGCGATGCAGCGCGGTGCCTGCATCGTCGCGGACAATCCCTATGTGTATTTCGCGCGCGCGACGCAGTTGTGGAAGCAGCGGCATGCGCAGCAGGTACGCTGCGGCGTGCATCCCAGCGCGGTGGTCGACGCGCAAGCGGTGGTCGATCCCACGGCCTGGGTAGGGCCGCTGTGCGTGATCGAGCGCGGCGCGCGCATTGGCGCGGGCACGGTGCTCAAGTCGCGCGTCACGGTGGGCGAGGATTGCAGCGTCGGCGCACGCTGCATCCTGCATGCGGGCGTGGTGCTGGGCTCCGACGGCTTCGGCTTTGCGCCCGAGCACGGCACCTGGGTGAAGATCGAGCAGCTGGGCGCGGTGCGCATCGGCGATGACGTGGAAATCGGTGCCAACACCTGCATTGACCGCGGAGCGCTCGACGATACGGTGATCGAGAACGGCGTCAAGCTGGATAATCTGGTGCAGATCGGGCACAACGTCCATGTCGGCGAGCATGTCGCCATGGCCGGCTGCGTAGGGGTTGCGGGCAGCGCGCGCATCGGGGCGCACTGCACCGTGGGCGGCGGCGCCATCGTGCTGGGCCATCTGCAATTGGCCGAAAATGTGCATGTCTCGGCGGCGACGGTGGTGACGCGTTCTTTGAACAAGCCCGGCGTCTATACAGGAATGTTTCCTGTCGATGAAAACAACAAATGGGAAAAAAATGCTGCCACTCTGAAGCAGCTGCACAGTCTGCGCGAGCGCATCAAGGCACTCGAGCAGCAGCAGTCGCAGGACAGCAAGATCGGAACGCAATGATGGATATCCACGCAATTCTCAAGCAACTGCCCCACCGCTACCCCTTTTTGCTGGTGGACCGGGTCATTGAGCTCGAGAGCAACCAACGCATCAAGGCGATCAAGAACGTCACGTTCAACGAGCCTTATTTCCAGGGACATTTTCCTGGCCGTCCGGTCATGCCCGGCGTGCTGATGCTCGAAGCGTTGGCCCAGGCCGCGGGCCTGCTGGCGTTCGACGCCATGGGCAAGGTGCCGGACGAGAACAACATCTATTACTTTGTCGGCATCGATGCCGCACGCTTCAAGCGCCCGGTCGAGCCCGGCGATCAGCTGGTGCTGGAGATCACCATCGACCGCGTGCGCGGCGGCATCTGGAAGTTCAAGGGCGTGGCTCGCGTGGGCGACGAGGTGGCTTGCGAGGCCGACCTGATGTGCACCATGCGTGCCGTGGGTTAAGGCTACCGGTGAGCCGCATTCACTCCACCGCGCTGGTCGATCCGGCGGCCGAGCTCGACGCGTCGGTCGCCGTGGGACCCTATGCCGTGATCGGTCCCCATGTCCGCATCGGCGCGGGTACCACCGTGGGCGCGCACTGCGTCATCGAGGGCCATACGACGATCGGGCAGGACAACCAGATTTTCCAGTTCGCCTCGCTCGGCGCGCAGCCACAGGACAAGAAATACGCCAACGAGCCGACACGGCTGGTGATCGGCGAGCGCAACATCATCCGCGAGTTCTGCACCTTCAATACCGGCACCGTGCAGGACCAGGGGCTGACACAGGTCGGCAATGACAACTGGATCATGGCCTATGTCCATGTCGCGCATGACTGCGTGGTGGGCAACCACACGGTGCTGGCCAACAACGCCACGCTGGCCGGCCATGTCACCGTGGGCGACCACGCGATCCTGGGCGGGCTGACCGGCGTGCACCAGTTCACGCAGATCGGCGCGCATGTGATGGCGGGCTTTGCCAGCCATATCTCGCAGGACGTGCCGCCCTTCATGATGGTGGACGGCAACCCCTTGTCGGTGCGCGGCTTCAACCTCGAAGGGCTGCGCCGGCGCGGCTTTTCGCCCGAGCGCCTGGCCGCGGTCAAGCAGATGCACCGCCTGCTGTACCGCCAGGGGCTGACGCTCGAAGCGGCGCGCCAAACAATAGCCGCTCTGGCAGCGCAATATCCTGAAGCTGCCGGCGACATTCAATCCCTGAGCGCGTTCATTGACGGCTCCAAGCGCGGTATAGCGCGCTGAACGGGACGGCCGATGACTGCACCGCGCGTGGCGATGGTGGCCGGCGAGACGTCGGGCGACCTGTTGGCCGGCTTGATCCTCGACGGCCTCAAGGCCCAATGGCCGGCGCTGCAAAGCATGGGCATTGGCGGCGCGCATATGCAGGCGCGCGGCTTCGACGCCTGGTGGGACAGCCAGCGGCTGGCGGTGCATGGCTACAACTGGGAAGTCTTCCAGCGCCTGGCGGAGTTGCTGCGCACGCGCCGCCAGCTGCGCGATCGGCTGCTGGCCGCGCCGCCCAGCGTGTTCGTTGGCGTCGATGCGCCCGACTTCAATCTCGGGCTTGAAGCCGATCTGCGCGCCCGGGGCGTGAAGACCGTGCATTTCATCTGCCCCTCGATCTGGGCCTGGCGCGCCAACCGGGTCGAGAAGATCCGCCGCGCGGCGGACCATGTGCTGTGCATCTTTCCGTTCGAGCCCGCGCTGCTGGCTTCGCATGGCATCGATGCGACCTATGTCGGTCACCCGCTGGCCAGTGTGATCCCGCTCGCTCCCGACCGCCAGGCCGCGCGCCAGCGGCTGGGATTGCCTGCCGATGCGCTGGTGCTCGCCGTGCTGCCCGGCAGCCGAAATTCCGAAATCCGTTACATCGCGCCCGCGTTCTTCGCGGCCGCAGCCCTGGTGCGCAAGGCCTGCCCCGCCGTGGAAATCGTCGTGCCCACCGTGCCTTCGCTGATCGACAAGGTGCGCGAGGCCGCGAAGGCCGCCGGCCTCGAGGGCCGGGTGCGCATTCTGGCGGGCCAGTCGCACGATGCGCTGGCGGCCTGCGACTGCACCTTGATTGCCAGCGGCACGGCCACGCTCGAGGCCGCGCTGTTCAAGCGCCCGATGGTGATCGGCTACCGCATGCAGTCGCTGAGCTGGCGCCTGATGCGGCGCAAGCAGCTGCAGCCCTGGGTCGGCCTGCCCAATATCCTGTGCGGCGAGTTTGTCGTGCCGGAGCTGCTGCAGGACGCTGCAAGCCCCGAGGCCCTGGCGGCCGAAGTGCTGCGCTGGCTGCGCGCGCGCGATGATTCCCCTTCAACCATTGAGGCGCTCGAGCAGCGCTTCACGGCGCTGCACCATGTGCTGCAGCGCGATACCGCCCGATTGGCCGCTGATGCAATCCAGAAAGTTGTCTCTTCCACCTGAACAGGTCTGCTTGCCGTGGCATCCGCCCGGCCTGGTAGCCGGGGTGGACGAGGCGGGGCGAGGCCCTCTGGCCGGCCCGGTGGTGGCGGCCGCCGTGATCCTCGACGACCTGCGCCCGATCGCCGGCCTGGCCGACTCCAAGAAGCTCACGCCCGCGCGCCGCGCGGCGCTGTATGACGAGATCCGCGCCAAGGCGCTGTGCTGCTCGATCGCCGAGGCCAGCGTGCAGGAGATCGACGAGCTCAATATCCTGCAGGCCACGATGCTCGCCATGCGCCGCGCGGTGCTGGGGCTGCGCCTCAAGCCGGTGCTGGTGCTGATCGACGGCAACCGCATTCCGGTGCTGGACATGCAGGCCGAGGCGATCATCAAGGGCGATGCGCTGGTGCAGTCGATCTCGGCTGCCTCGATTCTGGCCAAGGTGCACCGCGACCGCTGGTGCGAGCGCCTGCACGAACAGTACCCGGCCTATGGCTTTGCCGGCCACAAGGGCTACGGCACGCCGGCCCATCTGACGGCGCTGCAGGCGCATGGCGCCTGTCCTGAGCACCGCCGCTCGTTTTCGCCGGTTTCCCAACTGCTGGCGCCCTCTTTTGTCTGAACGGCTATGACTTCTCCTGTGACCCCCATCCATTCGCGCGACAACTCCTTCGTCAAGGAGTTGCGCAAGCTGTCGCACGACAGCACGGCCTACCGCAAGCAGGGCCGCGTCTGGCTCGAAGGCGACCACCTGTGCCGCGCGGCGCTCGCGCGCGGGCTGCGTCCCCAGATCGCGGTGTTTGCCGAGTCGTTCTGGCCGCAGGTGCCGGCCGAATGGGCCGCCGCGGCCGAGAAGGTGGTGGTACTGGCCGATGCGCTGTTTGCCGATGTCAGCGGGCTGGAGTCGCCGGCGCGCATGGGCTATCTGCTCGAATGGCAGCCGGGCCTGGAGCCGCTGCCCGGCCATGCGACGGTAGTACTCGATCGGGTGCAGGATGCGGGCAATGTCGGCTCGATCCTGCGCAGCGCCGCGGCCTTCGGCTTCACCCAGGTGGTCGCGCTCAAGGGCACGGCCGCGCTGTGGAGCCAGAAGGTGCTGCGCGCGGGCATGGGCGCGCACTTTGGCTTGCATCTGGTCGAGGGCGTCGAGGCATCGGCGCTCGAGGCGCTGCAGGTGCCGCTGATCGTGACCAGCTCGCACCAGGGCAAATTGATCCAGCATACCGACCTGCCCTGGCCCTGCGCCTGGGCCATGGGCCACGAAGGGCAGGGCGTGGGGCCCGCGGTCGAGGCGCTGGCGGCGCTGCAGGTGCGCATCGGGCAGCCGGGCGGCGAGGAGTCGCTCAATGTGGCGGCTGCGGCGGCGATTTGTTTGCATGCGAGTGCGTTGAGCACGGCTGGCTAGGGGCAGCCAGCTAATCTATCCGTTCGTCCTGAGCTTGTCGGAGGATGAATGGGCACTGCACTCGATTTTGAGACACTGCATTGGTTCAAGGACATGGCTAACAGACGCGGTTTGCAGGCTGCGGCCGACGTCAGTGCCTTGAAGTATGCGCCATGCCGTTGCCACGGGCAGGGGCCGGGTCTCGGCCCGGCAGCCGACTTCATTTTCTTGTACGCACAAGAAAACGAAGCAAAAGAAAGCGCCCCTGCTGTCTGCGACCCTCCGCTGCGCTCCGGGCAACCTGCCGTGCTCGGTCCCGGGCTGCACCGCAGAACTCGCTACGCGCCTGCGGCGCTCCGCTCGAACAACCGCGGTGAGTCAGTTTACGAAGCCTCCGTGTCCTTCGGCACTCCGGCCCAGCCCGGGCCCTGCGCGCGGCAGGCGCAGCCAGAAGGGGTTGGGGCAGCCGTGAGCGCTGTGACGAAGCTGGAAACCTGCGGTGCAAAACGAGCAGGGAAGAGCCCCATATAAGCTCCACGGGTAATCCTCGCCTGCCACGGTCCCGCCATGGCTCACGGCTATAATGGGCGGCTTTCAAGCATTCCACATCTACGCCTAGCGCCGCTTCGAGCCTTCCCCCGCAACACAAGCTACAGCCGGACTCACGTCCAGGCTCGCTGGGCGTAACCGTAATTAGAACCGGAGAACCCAGTGCTTTTGTCTCTCAAGGGAACCTTCCCCCCAGCCATCCTGGCGCTCGCAGACGGCACGGTCTTTATCGGCAACTCGATTGGTGCAACCGGCACCACCGTCGGCGAAGTGGTGTTCAACACCGCGATCACCGGCTATCAGGAAATCCTCACCGACCCAAGCTATTGCCAGCAGATCGTGACGCTCACGTATCCGCACATCGGCAACTATGGCGTCAATGCCGAGGACATCGAGGCTGTAAAAGTCCATGCCGCAGGTCTGATCATCAAGGATCTGCCGCTGCTGGCAAGCAACTTCCGCAAGACGCTGACTCTGCCCGAGTACCTGGTGCGCGAGAACACTGTTGCGATTGCCAATATCGATACCCGCAAGCTCACGCGCCTGCTGCGCGACAAGGGTGCGCAAAACGGGGCGATCGTCGGCCTGGCCGAGGGCGAGAGCGTGACGCAGGAGCGCATCGACGCGGCGCTGGCCGCCGCCAAGGCCGCGCCGTCGATGAAGGGGCTGGATCTGGCCAAGCTGGTATCCACCAAAGAGACCTATACCTGGGACCAGACCGAGTGGCAGCTGGACGGGGGTTACGGCAAGCTGACCGAGCCGCGCTTTCATGTCGTGGCCTATGACTATGGCGTCAAGCTCAACATCCTGCGCATGCTGGCGCAGCGCGGCTGCAAGCTCACCGTGGTGCCGGCGCAGATGTCCGCGTCCGACGTGATGGCGCTCAAGCCCGATGGCGTGTTCCTGTCGAACGGCCCGGGCGACCCGCAGCCCTGCGACTACGCGATCGAAGCGACGCGCGAGCTGATCGAGGCCGGTGTGCCGACTTTCGGCATCTGCCTGGGCCATCAGCTGATGGCGCTGGCTTCGGGCGCGACCACGTTCAAGATGGTCAACACCCACCACGGCGCGAACCACCCGGTCAAGGACCTCGACACCGGCCGCGTCAGCATCACCAGCCAGAACCATGGCTTCGCGGTGGACATGGACACGCTGCCGGCCAACCTGCGCCCGACCCACGTGAGCCTGTTCGACGGCACGCTGCAGGGCCTGGAGCGCACCGACAAGCCCGCGTTCTGCTTCCAGGGACACCCCGAGGCATCGCCCGGTCCCCATGACATCGCCTACATGTTCGATCGCTTCACGGCATTGATGGCCAAGGCCCAGGAGAACAAATAATGCCAAAGCGCACAGACCTCAAAAGCATTCTGATCATCGGCGCCGGCCCCATCGTCATCGGCCAGGCCTGCGAATTCGACTACTCCGGCGTGCAGGCCTGCAAGGCGCTGCGCGAAGAGGGTTACAAGGTCATCCTGATCAACAGCAACCCCGCGACGATCATGACCGACCCGGCCACGGCCGACGTCACCTACATCGAGCCCATCACCTGGCAGACGGTCGAGAAGATCATTGCCAAGGAGCGTCCCGACGCCATCCTGCCGACCATGGGTGGCCAGACCGCGCTGAACTGCGCGCTCGACCTGTGGCGCAACGGTGTGCTCGACAAGTACAGCGTCGAGCTGATCGGCGCGACGCCCGAAGCCATCGACAAGGCAGAGGACCGCCTGAAGTTCAAGGACGCCATGACCAAGATCGGTCTGGGTTCGGCGCGCTCGGGCATTGCCCACACCATGGACGAAGCCTGGGTCGTGCAAAAGCAGATGGGTTTCCCCACTGTCATCCGCCCGAGCTTCACGCTCGGCGGCACGGGCGGCGGCATTGCCTACAACCCCGAAGAGTTCGAGACCATCTGCAAGCGCGGCCTCGAAGCCTCGCCGACCAACGAGCTGCTGATCGAGGAGTCGCTGCTGGGCTGGAAAGAGTACGAGATGGAAGTGGTGCGCGACAAGGCGGACAACTGCATCATCATCTGCTCGATCGAGAACCTGGACCCGATGGGCGTGCACACCGGCGACTCGATCACCGTCGCGCCCGCGCAGACGCTGACCGACAAGGAATACCAGATCATGCGCAACGCCTCGCTGGCGGTGCTGCGCGAGATCGGTGTCGACACCGGTGGCTCGAACGTGCAGTTCTCGGTCAACCCCGACGATGGCCGCATGATCGTCATCGAGATGAACCCGCGCGTGTCGCGTTCCTCGGCGCTGGCCTCGAAGGCCACGGGCTTCCCGATCGCCAAGGTCGCGGCCAAGCTGGCCGTGGGCTATACGCTCGACGAGCTCAAGAACGACATCACCGGCGGCGCGACCCCGGCCTCGTTCGAGCCCTCGATCGACTACGTGGTCACCAAGATCCCGCGTTTTGCCTTCGAGAAGTTCCCTACGGCCGACAACCGCCTCACCACGCAGATGAAGTCTGTGGGTGAAGTCATGGCCATTGGCCGTACCTTCCAGGAATCGTTCCAGAAGGCCCTGCGCGGCCTCGAGGTCGGCGTGGACGGCATGAACGAGAAGACCCAGGACCGCGAGACGCTGGAAAAGGAACTCGGCGAGCCCGGTCCCGACCGCATCTGGTACGTGGGCGACGCGTTTGCCATGGGCCTGTCGGTGGACGAGGTGTTCAACCTGACCAAGATCGACCGCTGGTTCCTGGTGCAGATCGAGCAGATCGTCAAGATCGAGCTCGAGCTCGACGAGGTCTACGCCGCCAAGGGCGAGGGCGCGCTGGCCGCGATCGATGCCGCCACGCTGCGCACGCTCAAGCAAAAGGGCTTCTCCGACCGCCGCCTGGCCAAGCTGCTGCACACCACCGAACATGTGGTGCGTGCCGCGCGCCATGCGCACAACGTGCGCCCCGTGTACAAGCGCGTGGACACCTGCGCCGGCGAATTCGCCACCGACACCGCTTACATGTACTCGACGTATGACGAAGAGTGCGAGGCCGCGCCCACGGACAAGAAGAAGATCATGGTGCTTGGCGGCGGTCCCAACCGCATCGGCCAGGGCATCGAGTTCGACTACTGCTGCGTGCATGCCGCGCTCGCCATGCGCGAGGACGGCTATGAGACCATCATGGTCAACTGCAACCCCGAAACCGTGTCCACCGACTATGACACCTCGGACCGCCTGTACTTCGAGTCGCTGACGCTGGAAGACGTGCTGGAGATCGTCGCCGTGGAAAAACCCATGGGCGTGATCGTGCAGTACGGCGGTCAGACCCCCTTGAAGCTCGCACTCGGCCTGGAAGAAGCCGGCGTGCCGATCATCGGCACCTCGCCCGACATGATCGACGCCGCCGAAGACCGCGAGCGCTTCCAGAAGATGCTGCACACGCTGGGCCTGCGCCAGCCGCCCAATGCCACCGCGCGCACCGACGCCGAAGCGCTGGAAAAGGCTGCCACGCTGGGCTATCCGCTGGTCGTGCGTCCAAGCTATGTGCTTGGCGGCCGGGCGATGGAAATCGTGCACGAGCAGCGCGACCTGGAGCGCTACATGCGCGAAGCCGTCAAGGTCAGCCATGACTCGCCGGTGCTGCTGGACCACTTCCTGTCCAACGCCATCGAATGCGACGTCGACTGCATCCGTGACGTCGAAGGCAAGGTGTTCATCGGCGGCGTGATGGAACACATCGAGCAAGCCGGCGTGCACTCGGGCGACTCCGCCTGCTCGCTGCCGCCGTACTACCTGAACAAGGACACGGTCGAGGAAATCAAGCGCCAGACCGCGGCCATGGCCGAAGGCCTGAACGTGGTGGGCCTGATGAACGTGCAGTTCGCGATCCAGGAGCATGACGGCAAAGACGTGATCTATGTGCTCGAAGTGAACCCGCGCGCCTCGCGCACGGTGCCCTTCGTCTCCAAGGCCACGGGCATCCAGCTGGCCAAGGTCGCGGCGCGCTGCATGGTCGGCCAGACGCTGGCTTCGCAGGGCATCACCAAGGAAGTGACCCCGCCGTACTTCAGCGTCAAGGAAGCCGTTTTCCCGTTCGTCAAGTTCCCCGGCGTGGACACCATCCTCGGCCCGGAAATGAAGTCGACCGGCGAAGTCATGGGCGTGGGCAAGACCTTTGGCGAGGCCTTCGTCAAGAGCCAGATCGGCGCGGGCACGCTGCTGCCCCAGTCGGGCCGTGTGTTCCTCACCGTGAAGAACAACGACAAGGCGCGTGCGGTGCAGATCGCGCGCGAGCTGGCGGCGATGGGCTTCGAACTGGTGGCCACCAAGGGCACGGCCGCGGCCATTGCCGAAGCCGGCATTGCCGTGCAGGTGGTCAACAAGGTCACCGAAGGCCGCCCGCACATCGTCGACATGATCAAGATGGGCGACATCGCCATGGTGATCAACACCGTCGAAGAACGCCGCAACGCGATCGCCGACTCGCGCGCCATCCGCACCAGCTCGCTGCTGGCGCGCGTGACGACCTTCACGACCATCTTTGGCGCCGAAGCCGCCGTCGAAGGCATGAAGAGCATGAACAACCTGGAGGTCTATTCCCTCCAGGAGCTGCATGCGCAGCTGGCCCAGGCTTGAGCGCCAGGGCGGGTTATAGCCGAGTGAACGCCGCGCCAATCGCGGCATAATGTCCCCATGACCAGAAACCGCCGCGCGGCAACGTGCGGCGGTTTGCTTTTGGGCTTGCCCATAGGGCTTGTCCATCGGGACGGCAAATTTCCCGTCCCATGGCAACGCAGCCCCGGATCCCGGGCATCCGCTGGTTTTTTTACGAATTGCCGCGCCAGGCGCGGAGCATGCTGAACGTGGAGATTCAACAATGACCACCATTCCTATTACCACGCGCGGTGCGGAAAAACTCAAGGCCGAGCTGCACCGACTCAAGACCGTCGAGCGTCCGAGCGTCATCCAGGCGATCGCCGAAGCGCGCGCCCAGGGCGACCTGAGCGAAAACGCCGAGTACGAAGCCGCCAAGGACCGCCAGGGCTTCATCGAAGGTCGCATCCTCGAAGTCGAGAGCAAGCTCTCGGCCGCGCAGATCATCGACCCCACCACCGTCGATGCAGGCGGGCGCGTGGTGTTTGGCGCCACGGTCGATCTCGAAGACGAAAAGACCGGCGACAGCGTGACCTATCAGATCGTCGGCGAGGACGAAGCCGATCTGAAGCAAGGCCTGATCAACATCTCCAGCCCGATCGCGCGCGCGCTGATCGGCAAGGAAGAGGGCGACACCGCCGAAGTCCATGCCCCGAGTGGCCCGCGCCGCTATGAAGTGGTGGCGGTGCGCTACATCTGAGCCAGGCCATGGCGAACTTCGCGTCGCAACTGCAAGAGCGTCTGCCGGCTCTGGCCGCCGCGCTGTGGTGGGGGGGCTTGAGCGTCATCGGCTTCATTGCCGTGCCGCTGCTGTTTGCCCATCTGCCCAGCCCGTCCATGGCCGGGCGCATGGCGGCCACGCTGTTCGCGGCCCAGACCTGGGTGTCGGTGGCCTGCACGGCGCTGCTGCTGGTGCTGGCCAAGCGGCGCCACGCCGAGGCCGAGGAGCCGTGGGCGCGCGATGTGCTGGTCTGGGTGATTGTCGGCATGCTGCTGGCGCTGCTGGTGCAGTTCGGCGTGTCGCCGCGCATCGTGGCCAAGCAGGACCTGCGCCTGTGGCATGGCGTCGGCACCGCGATGTATGGGGTGCAGTGGCTTTGCGCGCTGCGCGTGCTGTGGCGCTGCTGCGCGAGCGCGCGTTGACGGTGCCACTCTGGGCATGCAAACGAAAAAGGCGGTTTGATACCGCCTTTTTTGCGCCGCGCCTATTCGTGCCAGTGCTCGGCGACCCAGGTGGCCGGCTGGATGAAGCGAAAGCGCCGGTTGCGCCGGCCGGCCAGTGCATCGGGCGGATTGCATTCGCCGTGGAAGATCACGACGCGCGCGCCCGCGGGCACAAACGGCGCTTTCCAGTAGTTCGTCGGCCAGGCCGGAATGCCGTGGTACTTGAAGCTCGGATACCATTCGACAGGCCAGTACTGCAGCTTGCCCTGACGGTGCAGGAAGTCCGACAGATAGGCCTGCTCGTTGCGGAACTTGCCGCGGATCTCGTCGAAGTGGCTGCGAAAGTAAGCCAGTACATCGGGATGCGCGCCCAGCTCCCAGCGGTAGACGGAC
This sequence comes from Comamonas sp., assembly GCA_040514115.1. Classification (GTDB taxonomy): domain Bacteria; phylum Pseudomonadota; class Gammaproteobacteria; order Burkholderiales; family Burkholderiaceae_C; genus Comamonas. The sequence continues at coordinate 20,347 of JBEVDH010000271.1, forward strand.
GAATTGCCCGTGATCCGCCAAGGGCGCTTGTAGTCGTGGATGATGCGGAACTCGCCCGGCAGCGTGAAGAAGTCGTCGAGCGGGCCGGTCACGACCACATCCACGTCAAGGAACAGCGCCGTGCCGCGCAAGCCATGCAGGTCCTCGGTGAACGTCGCCAGCTTGGTCCAGCCGCGCTCGGGCAGGCCCGCCGGCAGGTCCAGCGAGGGAATCGGCAGGCATTGCACCTCGGCGCGAATCCCCTGGCTGTCATCGGTCAGGCAGACAAAGCGAAAATCACCCTGCAGGTGGCGTCGCACCATGGCGTAGAGCCGGTTGACATATTCGGGGCCGTATTTCGTGCCCCATTTCATGCAGATGATGTGGCGCTCGCGCGCCGCAGGATTCGAAGTGCCGGTCATGGACAATGCAGCAGCCCGTCTTCAGTCGCCTTGCTGGCGCTTCTTGACGGATTTCAGCTTGACCTTGGCGCGCTTGACGATGCCGCCGGCCGTGAGGCGCTGGTTGCCCAGCACGCGCAGCTGCTTGACTTCGGGGCGCTGGCCGCCGCGCGAGCTGAACTTGAGCACCTTGACGTCGCGCGGGCCGGGCATGCGGTCCTCGTCGACGGTCTTTTCCTTTTCAGGAATCGGGCGCCACAGCACCAGCAGCTTGCCGATGTGCTGGATCGGGGCGGCGTCGAGTTCGTCGGCGAGTTGTTGGTAAATCTGATCGCGCGCGGCGCGGTCGTCGTTGAAGACACGGACCTTGATCAGGCCGTGCGCATTGAGAGCCGCTTGGATCTCTTTTTGCACAGCGGGCGTGAGGCCGTCACCACCAATCATGACCACGGGGTCGAGATGGTGGGCGTTGGCGCGGTGTTCCCGGCGCTCGGCGGGAGTCAATTGAATTTGGGGCATGGCCCGTATTATCTAGGCAGGACGTAATCAGTATGAAAACCAAGACCAAAAGCAAGAAGGTCAATAAGGCATGGCTCAACGACCATGTCAACGATACCTATGTCAAGTTGGCCAAGATCGAGGGGTTTCGGGCCCGCGCGGCCTACAAGCTCAAGGAGATCGACGAGCAGCTGAACCTGATCCGGCCCGGCAATTTCGTGGTCGATCTGGGCTGCACACCCGGGGCCTGGAGCCAGTACATCCGCCGCAAGCTCTCGCCCAAGGGTGCAGCCGTGGGCGAACTCAACGGCCGCATCATCGGCCTGGACCTGCTGCACATGGAGCCGGTCGAAGGCGTACATTTCATCCAGGGCGATTTCCGCGAGGAAGCGGTGCTGGCCGAACTCGAGGCCTTGCTCGAAGGCAAGAAGGTCGATGTGGTAGTGTCCGACATGGCGCCCAATCTGTCGGGCAACGACGCGACGGACGCCGCGCGCATCTGTCTGCTGGTCGAGCTGGCGGTGGATTTCACCAAGCAGCACATGAAGCCCGAGGGCGCGCTGGTGGTGAAACTGTTCCACGGCAGTGGCTACAGCGAGCTGGTGGAGCTGTTCAAGCAGAACTTCAAGACCGTCAAGCCGATCAAGCCCAAGTCCTCGCGCGTCAAGTCTTCGGAAACCTTTCTCGTCGGCATGGGTCTGAAATAAAACCCGCCGGTCACGACGGCTGCGCAACGAAAGGCCATGCCCCTGGGGGCAAGATGAAGGGATTTATGGGGTGTTTGGCTTGAAGCACCTAAAATGATCCCCAAATAGGCCATGAAGATTTCGTGACTCTTTCCCTGCATTCCATCTGGAGCCCCGCTTGAACAATCAGTGGTTTTCAAAAATTGCCGTGTGGCTGGTCATCGCCATGGTGCTGTTTACGGTGTTCAAACAATTTGACACCCGTAGCAGCGCCGCGTCCGGTGCCATCGGCTATTCCGAATTTCTGGAAGAAGTTCGCAACAACCGCATCAAGAGTGCGACCATCCAGGAAGGGCAGGGCGGCACCGAGATCGCGGCTGTCACGACGGATGACCGCAAGCTGCGCACGACGGCCACCTATCTGGACCGCGGTCTGGTGGGTGACCTGATCGCCAACAACGTCAAATTCGACGTCAAGCCGCGCGAAGAGGGCTCGCTGCTGATGTCCCTGCTCGTGAGCTGGGGCCCGATGCTGCTGTTGATCGGCGTGTGGGTCTACTTCATGCGCCAGATGCAGGGCGGCGGCAAGGGTGGCGCCTTCAGCTTCGGCAAGAGCAAGGCGCGCATGCTCGACGAGAACAACAATACCGTGACCTTTGCCGACGTCGCAGGCTGCGACGAAGCCAAGGAAGAGGTCAAGGAAGTCGTCGACTTCCTCAAGGATCCGACCAAGTTCCAGAAGCTGGGCGGACGCATTCCGCGCGGCCTGCTGCTGGTCGGCCCTCCGGGCACCGGCAAGACGCTGCTGGCCAAGTCGATTGCCGGCGAAGCCAAGGTGCCGTTCTTCAGCATCTCGGGTTCGGACTTCGTGGAAATGTTCGTCGGCGTGGGCGCGGCCCGCGTGCGCGATATGTTCGACAACGCCAAGAAGAATGCTCCCTGCATCATCTTCATCGATGAAATCGACGCGGTGGGCCGCCAGCGCGGCGCCGGCGTCGGCGGCGGCAATGACGAGCGCGAGCAGACCCTCAACCAGATGCTGGTCGAGATGGATGGTTTCGAGACCAACATGGGCGTGATTGTCGTGGCTGCCACGAACCGTCCCGACATTCTCGACGCCGCGCTGCTGCGCCCCGGCCGCTTCGACCGTCAGGTCTATGTGACGCTGCCCGATATCCGCGGCCGTGAGCAGATCCTCAATGTGCACATGCGCAAGATCCCGGTGAGCCAGGACGTGAAGCCGGGCATCATCGCCCGTGGCACGCCCGGCATGTCGGGCGCCGATCTGGCCAACCTGTGCAACGAGGCGGCGCTGATGGCCGCGCGCCGCAACGCGCGCACCGTCGAGATGCAGGACTTCGAGAAGGCCAAGGACAAGATCATCATGGGCCCCGAGCGCAAGTCGATGGTCATGCCCGAGGAAGAGCGCCGCAACACGGCCTACCACGAGGCGGGCCATGCGTTGATCGGCAAGCTGCTGCCCAAGTGCGATCCGGTCCACAAGGTGACGATCATCCCGCGTGGCCGTGCGCTGGGCGTGACCATGAGCCTGCCTGAGAAAGACCGCTACTCCTTCGACAAGGAGTTCATGCTCAACCAGATCGCCATGCTGTTCGGTGGCCGGATTGCCGAAGAAGTGTTCATGCACCAGATGACCACCGGTGCCAGCAATGACTTCGAGCGTGCCACGCAGATTGCCCGCGACATGGTCACGCGCTATGGCATGACCGATGCTTTGGGCCCGATGGTCTATGCGGAGAACGAAGGCGAAATGTTCATGGGCCGCTCGATGAGCAAGACCAACAGCATGAGCGAGCAGACGATGCAGAAGGTGGACGAGGAAGTGCGGCGCATCATCGATGAGCAGTACCATCTGGCGCGCAAGCTGATCGAGGACAACAGCGACAAGATGCATGCCATGGCCAAGGCCATGCTCGAATGGGAAACCATCGATGCCGAGCAGCTCGATGACATCATGGCCGGCCGGGCGCCGCGTCCGCCCAAGGACTGGACGCCGCGCACGCCTTCGTCGGGTGGTGACGATGCCAGCGGCGGCACGCCCGCCGTGGCGGCCGGCACCGTGGCGGCCGATGCCGCGGCGGCCGGTGCCGCACCGGGCGCGGATACCGCGCCAACGGCCGCCTGAACCGGGCGCGCGTGGCGCAGACATGACAGCGGGGCCCTAGGGCCCCGTTTTCTTTGGTGTTTTTTTGATTCGAGAGACTGAACATGCAGCAATGGCAGACCAGCCGCTTCCTGCTGGACCTGGAGCGTCCGCTGGTGATGGGCATCGTCAACATCACACCCGACTCCTTTTCCGATGGCGGACGGCATGACAGCCTGAATGCGGCCCTGGCGCACTGCGAACGGCTGCTCAAGGACGGTGCGCAGATCCTGGATATCGGCGGCGAGTCGACGCGCCCGGGCAGTCCGGCCGTGGGCCTCGAAGAGGAGCGCGCGCGCGTGCTGCCGCTGGTGCGCGAGGCCGTGAAGCTGGGCGTGCCGGTTTCGGTCGACACCTACAAGACCGAGGTGATGCAGGCGGTGCTGGACCTGGGCGCGGACATCATCAACGACATCTGGGCACTGCGCCAGCCGGGCGCGGCGCAGGTGGTCGCAAGCCATGCGCAGTGCGGTGTCTGCCTGATGCACATGCACAGCGTGCCGCAAAGCATGCACCGCGAGCACATGCACGGCGATGTGGTGCTCCAGGTGCGCGAATTTCTCGCCGCCGCAGCGCAGGGCCTGCAGGCGCTGGGTGTGGCGCGCGAGCGCATCGTGCTGGACGCGGGCACGGGCTTCGGCAAGACCGTGGCGCAGAATTTCGCGCTGCTGGCGCGCGAGGCCGAGCTCGCGGCGCTGGGCTACCCGCTGCTCGCCGGCTGGTCGCGCAAGGGCTCGCTGGGTGAGGTCACGGGCCTGCCGGTGAACGAACGCATGGTGCCCAGCGTGGCCGCGGCGCTGCTGTCGGTCGAGCGTGGCGCGCGCATCGTGCGCGTGCACGATGTGCGCGAGACGGCGGCGGCGCTGCAGGTGTGGCAGGCCATGCGCGACAATGATGCCCTTGGCGGCTGATCGTTGCGGCTGCCGTTTTCATTTTTCTCTCAAGGCTTGCAATGGCTCGTGAATATTTCGGCACTGACGGCATCCGTGGCACCGTCGGGTGCTCGCCCATCACCCCGGACTTCGTGCTGCGGCTCGCGCATGCGGTCGGACGCGTGCTGCGCCGCACCGAACAGCGCCCCACGGTATTGATCGGCAAGGACACGCGGATTTCGGGCTACATGCTGGAAAGCGCGCTCGAGTCGGGCTTCAACTCCGCCGGCGTCGACGTGCTGCTGCTCGGGCCCTTGCCGACGCCCGGCGTGGCCTATCTCACGCGGGCCCAGCGCGCGAGCCTGGGTGTGGTGATCAGCGCCAGCCACAACCCCTATCCTGACAACGGCATCAAGTTCTTCAGCGCCCAGGGCAGCAAGCTGCCCGACAGCTGGGAGGAGGAGGTCGAGCGCGCGTTGACCGAAGAGCCGGTCTGGGCCGATTCCGCGGCGCTGGGCAAGACCCGGCGGCTCGATGACGCCGCGGGCCGCTACATCGAGTTCTGCAAGAGCACCTTTGCGCACGACCTCACGCTCAAGGGCCTGAAGATCGTCGTGGACGCGGCGCATGGCGCGGCCTATCAGATCGCGCCCAAGGTGTTCCATGAGCTGGGCGCCGAGGTAATTGCCATGGGCTGCGCGCCCAATGGCCTGAACATCAATGACGGTGTGGGCGCGACCCACCCCGAAGCGATGGTGCAGGCCGTGCAGGCGCATGGCGCGGATTACGGCATCGCGCTGGACGGCGACGCGGACCGGCTGCAGATGGTCGACGCCGCGGGCCGCCTCTACAACGGCGACGAGCTGCTGTATCTGCTGGCCGCCGACCGGCTGGCGCGCGGCGAAGCCGTGCCCGGCGTGGTCGGCACGCTGATGACCAATCTCGCGGTCGAGTCGGCGCTCAAGGCCCAGGGCGTGGGATTTGTGCGCGCCAAGGTCGGCGACCGCTATGTGCTCGAGGAGTTGACCCGCCATGGCTGGTTGCTCGGCGGCGAGGGCTCTGGCCATCTGCTGGCGCTGGACCGCCACACCACGGGTGATGGCCTGGTCAGCGCGCTGCAGGTGCTGCAGGCCTGCGTGCGCGGTGGCAGGACGATGGCGCAGTGGCTTGAAGCCGTGCCGCTGTACCCCCAGGAGCTGATCAACGTGCGCCTGGCGCCGGGCCAGGACTGGAAGAGCAACGCGCTGCTCGAGCAGACCCTGCAGGCGGTGCAGGCCGAGCTGGGTGACACCGGGCGGGTGCTGATCCGCGCCAGCGGCACCGAGCCGCTGCTGCGGGTCATGGTCGAGGCGCGTGATGCGCAGCAGGCGAGCCGCTGCGCGCTGCGGCTTGCCGAGGCGGTCAGCGCCGGGTGAAGCCTGGCGCCGGATGCGGGCATGGCCCGCGCGGACGCTGCAAGCTGGCCTGGCGGGGCGACGGATGAAGCCGCTGTGTTTGTGTCGCCTGCGGGATGCTCAGATTCGCGCCAGAACCGGGGGCTGGCGGCTGTGCAGGAACTGCAGCAGATCTTCACCCGGCGGCAGCGGCCGGCTGAAGTAATAGCCCTGGGCCTCGTCGCAGCCCATGTCGCGCAGGAACTGCAGCTGGGCCTCGGTCTCGACACCCTCGGCGGTGGTCTGCATGCCCAGTGCCTGGGCCATGCGGATGATGGCGCTGACAATCGCGCGGTCGTTGCCGTCATGGTCCAGATCCTGCACGAAGGACTGGTCGATCTTGAGCTTGTAGATCTGGAAGCGCTTGAGCTGGCTGAGCGATGAATAGCCCGTGCCGAAGTCATCGATCGACAGCCGCACGCCGCGCGAGCGCAGCTGGTCCATCGTATCGGTGGCGGTGCGCGGGTCGTTGACGGCCACCCCTTCGGTCAGCTCCAGCTCCAGCGCATCGGGCGGCACCGCGGCCGCATGCAATATCTGGCTGACCAGGTCGGGCAGCTGTGGCTGGTGGAACTGGATGGCTGACAGGTTGACCGCGACCTTGAGCTCCGGCAGACCCGCGCTGCGCCAGGCCTTGAGCTGCTGGATCGCGGTGCGCAGCACCCATTCGCCGATCTGCAGGATCTGGCCGGTGTCCTCGGCCACGGGAATGAACTCGGAGGGCGAGATCGGACCGAGCTTGGGGTGGTTCCAGCGCAGCAGGGCTTCGACGCTGTGCACGCGCCCCGTGCGGATGCGCACCTGGGGCTGGTAGTGCAGCTGCAGCTCGTCGCGTTCGAGCGCCCGGCGCAGCGCGTTTTCCAGCTGCAGCGCGCGCAGCGACTTGGCGCGCATCTCGGGCGTGAAAAAGCGGAAGGTGTTGCGGCCGTCGAGCTTGGCGTGGTACATCGCGACGTCGGCCGACTGCGTCAGCGTGTCGAAGTCCATGCCGTCTTGCGGGTACAGCGCAATGCCCATCGACGGCGCCATGGTCAGCTCGTGGTGGTCGATCTGGTAGGGCTGGCGCGAGGCCTCGAGCAGCTTGTCGGCCACGCGCGCCGCGCCATGGGCATTGGCGCCCGGCAGCAGCAGCACGAACTCGTCGCCGCCAATGCGCGAGACCGTGTCCTTCTCGCGCACCACCGAGCGCAACCGCTTGGCGATCTGCACCAGCAGGGTGTCGCCGACGCGGTGGCCCAGCGAATCGTTGACATGCTTGAAGTGGTCCAGATCGAGAAAAATCGCGGCCAGCGGCGTGCCGTTGTCGCGTGCCAGCTGGATCGCCTGGGTGCTGCGCTCGGCGAGCAGCGTGCGGTTGGGCAGGCCGGTCAGAGGATCGTAATGCGCGAGCCAGTAGATGCGGTCCTGGTCGCGCTTGCGGTCGGCCATCTCGCGGTGCAGGTCCTCGACGGTGGCGCTGAGCTCGCGCGTGCGGTCGCGCACCTGTTGTTCGAGTTGCTCGTGCACCTTGGACAGCGCGGCCTGGGCCTGCGTGCGCTCGGTGATGTCGACGGTGATCCAGATCGTGCCCTGGTCGGGATCGGCCGCATCGATGAGCTTGCAGCGCACCTCGCAGATCACGGTGCTGCCGTCCTTGCGCGCGAGCATCATTTCGCCCTCGAAGCTCAGTCCCACCGTGAGCTGGCGCGTGAAATTGAGCTCCAGGCGCTCCCATTCGGCAGCGCTGGCAAACCAGTGGTGTGCGCTGGTGCCGATCAGCTCGCCCGGTCCATAGCCCAGCATGGTCTCGAAATGGCCGTTGCAGCGCGTGAGGTGGCCGCGGCGCATGAAGATGATGCCCACGCTGGCATGGTCGAACAGCAGCTGGCGCTCGCGCAACGCGGTATTGAGCAGGACCTGGGCCTGGCGCTGCGCGTCGATGTCATCAAGGGTCCAGATCGAGCCATCCTCAGGCGCGTCGGGGTCGATCAGCCGGCCGGTGACGTCGCCCCAGAACAGCGTGCCGTCACGGCGGCGCAGCTGGCATTCGGTGCGAAACGTCAGCCCCTGGGCCATGCGCAACCGCGCCGCCTTGCCCAGGCGGCGCAAGCTTCTTGCATCGGGATGGAACGAGACGCCATGGTGCCCGAGCATCTCGTCGGCCGAATCATGGTCGAAGATCTCGGCAAATCGCTCGTTGCAGCGCACGATCTCCTGGCGCCGCATGAAGGCAATGCCCACGCCGGCGCTGGTCAGCAGGGTCTGCTGCTCGCGCAGGATGCGCTCAATTGCGTCAGGCGCGACGGTAGTGGAGGAGGGCACGAAGGGGCGCTCTGGCAAAGGGATGGGGAGGGGCATGGCGCGCGTAGGCAGGCACGCAAAAAAATGTTATGAAGTGTAGCATTTGACACTCTTTTTGGTCCACGCGGCAAACCCGCACTGGCATGCGGCAGCTAGGAATCGGGTGCTGGTGGCAAGTGCGGTGCGCCCGGCGCCAAAGGCCGCAATCCATACAGCAGGCCATGGCGCAGCGAGCCCTGCGTGACGCGCATTTCCTCGATGCCAAAGAGCTGGAACACGGCCTGCATCACGCTGACGCCGCCACCGATCACCGGCCGCAATTCTTCCCGCAGGCCGCCCAGCTGCACCTGGCTGCTGTGCCCCGACTGCTCCAGTTGGGCCTGCAGCCAGTGCAGGCCCGGGCGCGTGATCAGGCCGGGCGCATGGCGCTGGGGCCCGCCGGCCTGGGCCGCCAGCACCCGGCTGATGGCGCCCGCCGTGCCCGACGCACCATAGGCCTGCTCCCAGCGTGCCGGCGAAAACGCGTCGGCCAGCGGCTGCAGCCGGGCGCAGGCGCTGGCCCGGGCCGCGGCAAACTGTTCGGGGCGCAGGCCGCCGTCGGAAAAATGCCGCAGCGACCAGGCAACGCTGCCGATTTCCACGGAGCGCGTGCGCTGTGCCTCGAAGCCCTGCCCCAGGCACAGTTCGGTCGAGCGACCACCGATGTCGACCACCAGGCGCCGCCGTGATGAGGGCGCGAGCAGCCGCGCCACGCCCTGGTAGATCAACCGGGCTTCCTCCTCGCCATCGATGACCTCGATGGGCACGCCCAGGATGTCGCTGCCGCGCTCCAGGAACAGCGCGCGGTTGGTCGCTTCACGCAGCGTCTGCGTGGCCACGGCGCGCACATGGTGGCGCGGCAGCTCGGCGATGAGCGGGGCGAAGCGCTCCAGGCAGGCCCAGCCGCGTTCCATTGCCTCGCTGCTGAGCCGGCCCTGGGCATCGAGCGACCCGCCCAGGCGGATGGTCTCCTTGCGACAGGTTTGTGACACCAGGCGATCGCCGACAAAATGCCCAAGCTCCAGCAGGCAGCTGTTGGAGCCGATGTCGATGGCGGCAAGCTCGCTGATGTCGTGCATGGAAGAGGGCTCAAAAATCGCGCAGCTTAGCACCTTGGCGCATCTATGTGAGAGGTTGTTGCGCGCCGCGTGTGCAAGACATGCTGCCCCGGGTTGAGTGTCGTTGTCATCTGGCTGACACAAAGGCGGTCAATACTTTGCTGCGCTGCGTCTTTTGCACGTTGTAGGATTGTTTGTGACCACTATGACCTCTACCCAGCCGGAGCGCGCCGCAACCATCGAAGCCGAGATTACAGGCCTGAGTTCGTCTTTGCCCGTCGAGCTGTTGCCCATCGGCCCGATGCCTGTCACGCGCGAGTCCGAGCCGGGCGATGTCCCATCCCCTGCGGCGCCCGCGGCGCCAAGTCCTTTCGTCGACGTGCTGCTGGACCGTGACCACTGCATCCTGGCTTTCAATGACCGGGTCCTGGACTGGGCGGTGCGAGACGATGTGCCGCTGCTCGAGCGCCTGCGCTACCTGTGCATCGTCTCGTCCAACCTCGATGAATTCTTCGAAGTGCGAGCGGCGCCGCACATCACCGCAGAACTCAGCGGCGATGGCCACGGTGTGTACACGACCACCACGTTCCAGGCTCTGATGGAGCAGGCCCACGACCTCGTGGCACGCCAATATGCGCTCTACAACAAGGCACTGGTGCCGGCATTCGCGCGCCAGGGCATACGCATCATCTCGCATGGCGAGCGCTCGGGCGCCCAGCGCCGCTGGGTGCGCGAGTACTTCCTGTCCGAAGTCCGGCCGCTGCTGATACCGCTGGGGCTCGATCCCTCGCACCCGTTTCCCCAGGTTGCCAACAAGGCATTGAATTTCATTGTCCGGCTCAAGGGGCCGGATGCTTTTGGCCGTACCAACGAGGTGGCGATCGTGAAGGTGCCGCGGGCCCTGCCGCGGCTGGTGCCGCTGCCGGCCAAGGTCGCGGGCAAGCAGCGCCTGTTCGTGAGCATCACGAGCATTGTGCGGGCCCACCTCAAGGAGCTGTTTCCCGGGCGCGAGGTGGTGGAGTTCTCGCAGTTCCGGGCCACGCGCCATTCGGAGCTGGCCGTGGACGAGGAAGATGTGAGCAATCTGCGCATGGCTTTGCGTCAGGGGCTGCACCATCGCCATTACGGCCAGGCCGTGCGCCTGGAGGTTTCTGCGGGCTGCTCCCCGTTTCTTGCCGACCTGTTGCTCGCGCAGTTCCATCTGCCGCAGCAGGCGCTGTTTCGCGTGCCTGGCCCGGTCAACCTGGTGCGCCTGGGGCAGCTGGTGGATCTGGTCAACGATGCCTCGCTGCTGTTCCCGCCCTGGCAGCCGGTGTGGCCGCGCCAGCTCCAGCGCGGCGTGTCGGTGATGGCCCAGCTGCGCCAGCGCGATGTACTGATCCACCAGCCCTTCGAGAGCTTCGAGGGCGTGCTGGCGCTGCTGCGCGAGGCCGTGAACGACCCGCAGGTGCTGGTGATCAAGCAGACCATCTACCGCACGGGCTCGGACTCGGAGTTGATGGACCTGCTGGCCGAGGCCGTGCGCCGCGGCAAGGAGGTCATGGCCGTCGTCGAACTCAAGGCACGCTTTGACGAGGAAGCCAACATCAACTGGGCCGAGGCGCTCGAGCGGGTCGGCGCCCAGGTGGTCTATGGCGTGGTGGGCCTGAAGACCCACGCCAAGATGATGCTGATCACGCGGCGCGAAGGCCGGCGGCTGCGCCGCTACGGGCATCTGTCGACGGGCAACTACAACCTGCGCAGCGCGCGGCTTTACACCGATCTGGGCTACATGACCTCGGATCCCACCGTGACGGCCGATATGGACGAGGTATTCAACCACCTGGCAAGCCACAACCGTCTGCCGCAGCTGCAATGCCTGATCATGGCGCCGTTCCATCTGCACAGCCGCATGCTGGCCTTGATTGCCCAGACCGGCGAAGCCGCCGCCAAGGGCCAGCCCGCGCGCATCGTCGTCAAGATGAATGCGCTGACCGACGAGGGGCTGATCCATGCGCTGATCGCGGCCGGCCAGAAAGGCGTGCAGATCGACCTGATCATGCGCGGTGCCTGCATGCTGGCGCCGCAGGTTCCCGGGCTGACGGACAACATCCGCGTGCGCTCGGTGATCGGCCGGTTTCTGGAGCATCCCCGGGTGTTCTACTTCCGCCAGGGCGAGAAAGAGAATCTCTATCTGTCGAGCGCCGACTGGATGAATCGCAACATGATGCGGCGCATCGAGCTGGCCTGGCCGGTGCGCGACGCGGCGCTGCGCCAGCAGATCATCGACGAATGCCTGGTGGCCTATCTGCATGACGACCGCGATGCCTGGACGCTGAACCCGGACGGCACCTATACGCGCGCACCGCGCCCCTTCGATGGCAACGGCGCGCAGAACGCGCTGATGGGGCGCTACGGCCCCCCTATGCTCACCCTGGGAGAGTGATTCAGCACCCGCGCGCAGCGGGTGCTTTTTTCATTGCCAGTCCAGGTCCAGTTGCCAGCCGGTCTTCAGCCAGGCCTGCTGTTCTTCCTGCAGCAAGAACGCCGACTGCGGATAGGTTTGTGACCAGTCTTCGCTCGCGCTGAGCTTGAAGCGTGGGCCGTCGACCGCGATCTGCAGGCTCGCGAGCTCGGGCGGGCGCCGCGCATGGCACAGCAGCACGGCCAGGCGCAGGGCCAGCAGGGGGTAGACATGCTGCGCCTCGGTCAGCATGTCGGGCTCGAGCTTGCGCAGCTTGCCGCGTTGACCGCAGACCAGCTGGGCCAGCAGTTCGCGCTCGGTCTGGGTGAAACCCGCGGCCGAGGTGTTTTGCAGCACATAGGAGCCGTGGCGGTGGTAGTTGCTGTGGGCAATGTGGCTGCCGATCTCGTGCAGCAGGGCCGCATGGCGCAGCGGCTCGTGCTGCGCGGGCGGGGTGTGCGGCGCGAGCTGCTCGAGCAGGTTGCGCGCCACGCCGGCCACGCGCTGGGCCTGGTCCGCATCGACGCAGAATTTCTGCATCAGGCCCTGAACGGCGGCCGTGCGCAGGTCGGTGCAGGGCGGGGCCTGTTCGACCAGGGTATAGAGCACGCCCTGGCGCAGCGCCCCTTCGGCCACCTGCAGCGAGCGCAGCTGCAGCAGGTCGAACAGCGCCTGCATGATGCTCACGCCGCCGGCAATCACCGCGCGCCGATCTTCCTTGAGGCCGGCAAGCCGGATCTGGTCGGTGGTCTGGGCGCGCACCAGGCAGTCGTGCAGCCATTCGAGCCCATCGGCATCGATGGTGCCGCTGCTGCGGCCGTTGGCGGCCAGGATGTCGCCAATGGCCGCTGCCGTGCCTGACGAGGCGTAGACCGCGTCCCAGTCGCCTACGTGGATGCTGTCCAGCGCTTCATCGAGCACTGCACGCGCCGCCACGGCCGCCAGCGAGAACGCCGAGCGGCTCAATTCTCCCTTGGGGAAGTAGCGCTGCGACCAGGCAACGCTGCCCAGGCGCAGCGACAGCGCCTGCTGTGTCTCCTGCTGGCGCCCGAGCACCAGCTCGGTCGAGCGCCCGCCGATGTCGATGACCAGGCGGCGTTCTTCCGAGGCCGGCAGCAGGCTGCTCACGCCGCGGTAGATCAGCCGGGCCTCTTCCTCGCCACCAATGATTTCGATCGGGTAGCCGAGCAGCTCGGCGCCGCGGCGCACGAAGGCTTCGCGGTTGCGCGCTTCGCGCAGCGTCTGCGTGGCCACCGCGCGCACCTGGGTTGCGGGAAACCCGGCCAGCCGCTCGCCAAAGCGCGCCAGGCAGTCCCAGCCACGCTGCATGGCTTCCTCGGAAAGAAAGCGATCGGCATCAAGGCCCCCGCCCTGGCGCACCGTTTCCTTGAGGTATTCCACGCGTTGAAAGTGGTGGTGGGAAAAGTTGCCAATCTCCAGCCGAAAGCTGTTGGATCCAAGATCGATGGCGGCGAACAGGTTCTGAGAGGTCATTCTGCGCCTGGGTTTATGCAAAGAGAGACGGCGAGTGCAGCTTGGCACTCGCCGTGGCCCGAGGGTACACCATGGACGGTGACAGATTCGTGAAGTGGACAACAGGGATTTGTGACACGGCGCTGCTGCAAGACCGGGCTTGTCATGCAACGCATTGGGTTGCATATGCCACCTCCACACTGGCAAGCAGCCGGCGCGCAAGCATCCAAGGCATTTGCCAAAGACTTTAAATAGCTATAAACTATCAATCTTATTATATGTATAGTTTATTTTAATTTCGGCCATCCTTGATGGGTTTCAGCTCCTGGAACCTCTCGGCATGCGCCCCTTGATCTTTTGGGTATGACTATGTCGAAGGTAGAGTTTTTTGGTTTCAAGAAAAGTTCCATAGCAGTCGCTGTGACCTTGGCATTGCTGGGATACAGCGGCGTTGCGGCGGCGGGGAAACCTGGGACGGGGAGTTTACTCAAGGGGGCCGTAACAGCGTTGGGTGCCGTGGCTACGCACGTGTTGCGGCCTGGTTTCTCAAGACAGGAACCCCTGGTGCCGCCCTCCCGGGCACGCCGTGTCCAGGAGCAACAGCCCCCCCCGCAGCTCTTGTTTGGGCGGCAACAGCACGAGGTACGGTGGGCGCAACAGCAGGTGCAACGCCAGGCGGAACAGCGGGCGGAACTGGATGCGACGCGAGAGAGGGCACGGGTGGCAGCGCAGGAGGCGGTAGCGCAGGGCGCGCGGGCGGCGGAGCAGCGGGCGGCGCAGGAGGCGGCGGAGCAGTGGGCGGCGCAGGAGGCGGCGGAGCAGTGGGCGGCGCCGGAGGCGGCGGAGCGGTGGGCGGCGCAGGAGGCGGCGGAGCACCGGGCGGCGCAGGAGGCGGCGGAGCACCGGGCGGCGCAGGAGGCGGCAGAGCGGCGAGCAGCGCAGGCGGTGGCGGAGCAGCGGGCGGCGCAGGAGGCGGCAGAGCACCGGGCGGCGCAGGAGGCGGCGGAGCACCGGGGGGTGCAGGAGGCGGAGCAGCAGCGGGCGGCGCCGGAGGAGCAGGAGCCGAGGGCGGAGGAGGAGGCGGCGGGGGAGGGGGGGGGGCT
>JBEVDH010000178.1:0-50421 GCA_040514115.1 Comamonas sp.
GATCCGCGGCTGCAGCAGCTCGCGGCGATCATCAGCCCCGAGCGCATCGTCCCGGCCATCGTCGAGTTCGTCGACATTGCCGGCCTGGTCGCGGGCGCGAGCAAGGGTGAAGGCCTGGGCAACCAGTTCCTGGCCCACATCCGCGAAACCGACGCCATCGTCAACGTGGTGCGCTGCTTCGAAGACGACAACGTGATTCACGTCGCGGGTCGCGTCGACCCGATCTCGGACATCGAGGTCATCCAGACCGAGCTGTGCCTGGCCGACATGGCCACCGTGGAAAAAGCGCTCAACCGCCACAGCAAGGCCGCCAAGTCGGGCAACGACAAGGAAGCCGCCAAGCTGGTGTCGCTGCTCACGCCGATCCTGGCCGCGCTCAACGAAGGCAAGCCCGCGCGCGTGGTGCCGGTCTCCAAGGAAGACGCGCTGCTGCTCAAGCAGTTCTGCCTGATCACCGCCAAGCCCGCGATGTTTGTCGGCAACGTCAGCGATGACGGCTTCGAGAACAACCCGCTGCTCGACCGCCTCCAGGAATACGCGGCCGCCCAGGGCGCGCCCGTCGTTGCCATCTGCGCCAAGATGGAAGCCGAAATGTCGGAGATGAGCGACGAAGACCGCGACATGTTCCTGGCCGAGATGGGCCAGGATGAACCCGGTCTGAACCGCCTGATCCGCGCCGGCTTCAGCCTGCTGGGCCTGCAGACCTACTTCACCGCCGGCGTGAAGGAAGTGCGCGCCTGGACCGTGCCCGTCGGCGCCACCGCGCCCCAGGCCGCGGGCGTCATTCACGGCGACTTCGAGCGCGGCTTCATTCGCGCGCAGACCATTGCATTTGACGACTACATCGCGCTCAAGGGCGAGCAGCCCGCCAAGGACGCGGGCAAGATGCGCTCCGAAGGCAAGGAATATGTGGTCAAGGATGGGGATGTGCTGAACTTCCTGTTCAACGTCTGAGCTCGGACCGTGGCCTCGTGCCACTGAGATGAAATGCCAAGGCCCCGCAAATTCTCGATTTGCGGGGCCTTTTTCATTGGTCCCGGGCCACGCAGCGGCCGCAGTGACCTCCCGCAGCTGCGCCACCCCTGCCGGATTACTTGGGCAGCAGCACCTTGTCGATCACATGGATCACGCCGTTGGACTGGTAGACATCGGCGATCGTCACCGTGGCCATGCCGCCTTTTTCATCGCCCAGCATGATCTTGTTGCCATTGGCCTTGGCGACCAGCGTACCGCCGCTGACGGTCTTGATGCTGGCCATGCCCTTGCCATCCTTGATCATCTTGGAGAGCGCCGCGGCATCCCACTTGCCGGCCACGACGTGGTACGTCAACACCGTGGACAGCATGCTCTTGTTCTCGGGCTTGAGCAGGTTGTCGACGGTGCCGGCGGGCAGGGCGGCAAATGCGGCGTTGGTGGGCGCAAACACCGTGAACGGGCCCGGGCCCTTGAGCGTGTCGACCAGGCCGGCGGCCTTGACGGCGGCCACCAGCGTCGTGTGGTCCTTGGAGTTGACCGCGTTGTCGATGATGTCCTTGGAGGCCAGCATGGGCGCGCCGCCCACCATCACATCGGCCATGGCGGCCACGGAAACGGCGGACATCACGAGGGCCAGGCTGAACGAGGCGAGCTTGCGGGTGGTTTGAATCGATGTCATGGAATGCTCCTGATTTGCGTAGGCAACCGAAATGCTCGGTTGAGATGAATACGCAGCAGGCCAGGCACTGGATTCAGAAATTTCGCGTTCGGGTCTCGTGCTGCTGATTGTTCATTCGGTTACATCTTTGCAAAGAAACGTGAATCCGGTGGCGCTGCCTGGCGCGTACTTCCTCATAGCAAGAGATGCCGGCTTCTGATTCGGGTACCAACCTCTGCGGGAAGAGGCGGTCTTGCCACACCATGTGCTTTCATCCGAACGCGCATTCTCACGTTGGTACTCGCGCCAGGCGCGAATCGAGAGGAATTTCATGTCCGACGAATCAGTGTTGATGGGTGTCCTGCAAAAACGCGCCGCGAAACTCGAAGACCGGCGCCAGTTCTTCCGCAAAACCACAGGTGTGGCCGTGGGCATGGCCGGCGGCGCGATATTGACCGCCTGCGGCGGCGGTGGGGGCGACGCGATTGCCCAGGCTTCGGGGCCGACCGATGAGGAGATCCTGAACTTCGCGCTCAACCTGGAATATCTGGAGTCGCAGTTCTATCACTACGCGGTGTTCGGCACCGGCCTGCCGGCTGATCTGCAAGGTGGCATGGGTCGCCAGGGCGCCGTCATTGGCGGCCGGGCCGTGTCCTTTCGCGATCCCGTGGTGGCCCAGTACGCCAAGGAAATCGCCCAGGACGAGATCGCGCATGTGGCCTTCCTGCGCAAGGCGCTGGGGACGGCAGCCGTCGCGCAGCCGCAGATCGACATTGGCGGCACCGATCCCAACGGCGCCTTCTCCCTGGCGGCGCGTGCGGCGGGCCTGGTCGGCCCCGGCGTGGCCTTCGATCCCTATGCCAATGACGAGAACTTCCTGCTTGGCGCCTTCATCTTCGAGGACGTGGGCGTGACGGCGTACAAGGGCGCCGCGCCGCTGATCAACAACAAGACCTACCTCGAAGCCGCGGCCGGCATCCTGGCGGCCGAGGCCTATCACGCCGGGCTGGTGCGCACCGTGCTCTATTCCAAGGGGCTGGCCACGCCGGCGCTGCGCACCGCGGCGGGAGCGATATCGGACGCGCGCGACAGCCTCGATGGCGCGGCGGACGTGGACCAGGGCATCACGGGCGACGCCACGACCTCCAACATCGTGCCGCTCGATGCCAACGGCATCGCCTACAGCCGCTCGCCGGGCGACGTGCTGAACATCGTTTACCTGAACAAGGAGGCAACGTCCAAGGGCGGGTTCTTCCCTGCAGGGGTCAATGGTTCGCTGGTGATGAGCAGCGGCTTCGCCTGATGGCCGTGCCGGCCCGCCTGTGCCGGCGGGTCGGCATACGCTTTCAGTCCCGGCGCTTCATGTCGGCGCAGGCCCAGCCGAAGATCAGCAACCCGCCGAGCGCCAGCAGCATGCCGACCCAGCCGGTCGATTCCCAGCCCAGGCCCATCGAGATGGTGATGCCGCCCAGCCAGGCGCCCAGCGCATTGGCCAGGTTGAAAGCCGAATGGTTGAGCGCGGCGGCCAGGGTCTGGGCCTCGCCCGCCACGTCCATCAGCCGGATCTGCAGCGCCGGGCCCAGCGCCACGGCGGTGCCCACCAGCAGCACATTGAAAGCGCCGAGCCACAGGTGGTGGGCGGTGAAGGTGAACAAGGCCAGCACGGCGCCCGACCACAGCAGCAGGCAGCCGATGGTCGGCATCAGCGCCTTGTCTGCCAGGCGCGAGCCCACCAGATTGCCGGCCACCATGCCGACGCCAAACAGCGCCAGCACCAGCGGCACACCGGCTTCGGGCAGGCCCGCGAGGTTCATCAGCGTTGGCTTGACGTAGCTGAACACCGAGAACATGCCGCCAAAACCAATGGCCGCAATGCCCAGCGTGAGCCAGACCTGCTTGCTGCGCAGCGCGCTCAACTCCTTCCAGGGGCTCGCACCCGCGGGCGCGGGCAACTTGGGGATCCAGCGCCACACCAGCGCCACCGCGAGCACCGCAATGGCGCCGACCAGCGTGAACGCCGCGCGCCAGCCCAGCCATTGGCCCAGCCCGGCCGCGATCGGCACGCCCACGAGCGTGGCAATCGTGAGGCCCAGCATCACATAGCCCACGGCCTGCGCCCGCCGCCCGGGCGGCGCCAGATGCGCGGCCACCAGCGCCGCCACGCCGAAATAGGTGCCGTGCGGCAGGCCGCTGAGGAACCGCATCAGCGCCATGGCCGCATAGTCCGGCGCGATGGCGCTGGCGAAATTGCCGAGGGCGTACAGCACCATCAGCGCCATCAGCAGCGCCCGGCGCTGCATGCGCGCGCCCAGCACGGCGAGCACCGGCGCGCCGATCACCACGCCCAGCGCGTAGGAGCTGATCAGATGGCCGGCCGAAGGAATGGACACGCCCAGGTCCTGCGCGGCATCGGGCAGCAATCCCATGATGACGAATTCACCCGTGCCGATGCTGAAGCCGCCCACGCCCAGCGCCAACAGGGCCTTGAGAAAGGACGGGTGGGAAGTGCTGGCGGCGGGGGCGGGGCTGGACGGGGAGGGGATGAGAGGACTGACCATGGGCAATGCAGGAGCCAGCCGGGATGCAGTGGCCGGGACCGGTGATCCAAGAGAAGAGGAGAAGTTGGACCGCAGTTTATCAAGGGAAAACCCTGATGCTTCTGCCGGATTTCGACGACCGCATCCTCTTCAAGGGCAAACCGCGCGCCACTGCGCAGGCTGTTTTGCGCAACGCTGCAAAAAGTTGTGCGCGCCAGGTTGGGGTTTTGCGCTGCCATGCGTCTACCTGAGAAGGATTCTTATTCATTTCAGTTCTGGAGTTTGCCCGCATGTCCCGTTTTCGTTTCCATCCCGCTCCGCTGGCGGTGGCTGTCGCCCTGCTGGCTGCCGTGCCGGCCCAGGCCCAAACTGCCGGCGCCGCGCTCGCGCCCCTGGAGATCCGCATTGCCGCGCAGCCGCTGGCGCAGGCGCTCGATGCGCTGGCCCGGCAGGCGCGCCTCGAGCTGATGGTGCAGCCGGCCCTGGTGGACGGCAAGGCGGCCCCCGCCGTGCAGGGGCGCCTCACGCCTTCCGAGGCATTGAACCGCGTGCTCGCGGGCAGCGGGCTGTATGCCGAGATCGACGGCAACGCGGTGGTCGTGCGCCGCGTGCCCCAGGGCGCGGGCAGCGCCACGCTGGCGCCGGTGACCGTCTCGGCGCTGGCCGAGCGCAGCGCGGTGACCGAGCACACCGGCTCCTACACCACACCCGCCGTCACCGTCGGCCGGGGCACGCAGGCGATCAAGGACATCCCCCAGTCGATCAGCGTGGTCACGCGCCAGCTGATGGATGAGCAGAACCTCACCTCGGTCTACGACGTGCTGGCCAGCACCACCGGCATCACGCTGGCGCAAAGCCCGCAGGGCGGCAAGTACATCTATTCGCGCGGCTTCGATCTGACGACGGTGCAGTACGACGGCGTGCCGCTCAACCGCGGCATCTATGGGCGCGCGAGCAACTACTCGTCGAACATGGCCAGCATCGACCGCGCCGAAGTGCTGCGCGGCGCGGCCGGCCTGCTGCAAGGCGAAGGCAGCCCCGGCGGCGCGGTGAACCTGGTGCGCAAGCGCCCGCTGACCGGCAATGCCGCAACGGTGGAGGCGCGCGCGGGATCCTGGGACCGTTATGGCGCGCAGGTGGATATCTCGCGCGTGCTCAACGAGGAAGGCACGCTGCGCGGGCGCGCGCTGATTGACCATGAGGACCAGCATTCCTTCGTCGACCATGTGAACCGCCGCAACACCACGGCCTACGGCACGCTGGAATACGACCTGTCGCCGGCCACGCGCATCAACGTTGCCGTGAGCGCCGAGGAAATCAAGGGCCGGCCCTTTCTCAACGGCCTGCCGCGCAGCACCGCGGGCGCCGATCTGGGCCTGCCGCGCTCGACCTATTTCGGCGCGGGCTGGAACCGCCAGAAGACCAGCAACCGCGGCCTGCATTTCGATGTCGGCCACCAGTTCAACGACGACTGGAAGCTGCAGGTGGCGGGCCTGTACCTGACGGAAGAGCACGACATGAAGTACGCCGGCGTCAACCGCGCCGTGAACCCGGCGCTGATGCAAAGCGCCAATATCGTCGCGCGCTCCATTGCCGACCTGGAGACCGCGGGCATCGACGCCCATCTGACGGGCCGCTTCGATGCGTTCGGCCGCCGCCACGAACTGGTCAGCGGCATGAACTACACGCGCACGACCAACGACACCACGTACGGTTTCAAGACCAACTACAACATCTTCGGCCTGGGCAGCTACGACCCGGCGATCCGCGAGCCGCTCGATGCCGAGATCTACACCGGCACGCGCGAAGACCGCCGCGGCAATGCGCGCCAGCTGGGCTTCTACAACGCGCTGCGCCTGCAGCTGAGCGATCCGCTCAAGCTGGTCGTCGGCGCGCGCGTGAGCTGGTTTCGCACCGACTGGGACACCGTCACGACGGGCGCGACCCCTTCGACGGGCGCGACGCGCAGCCGCGACAACGCCAAGCTCAACCCCTACGCCGGCCTGATCTATGCGCTCGACCCGCAATGGTCGGCCTATGTGAGCTATGCCGACATCTTCAAGCCCCAGACCGAGTTGAACGCGGGCGGTGCGCTGCTCAAGCCCATGGTCGGCACCAACTACGAGGCCGGCATCAAGGGCGAGCTGCTGCAAGGTCGGCTCAACACGACGCTGGCGCTGTTCCGCGTCGAGCAAAAAAACCGCGCGCAGGAGGATTTCAGCAGCGGCCCGACCTGCCGCAGTGACTACTACTGCTACACCGACAGCGGCGAGGTGCGCAGCCAGGGCCTGGACGCCGAAGTCAGCGGCGAGGTGGCGCGCGGCTGGAACCTGTTTGCGGGCTACACCTTCAACCGCACCAGGTACGTCAAGGACGTGGCCAGCGAGGGCCAGTCCTTCAACAGCTACACGCCCAAGCACCTGCTGCGTCTGTGGAGCACCTACCAGCTGCCTGGCGAGCTCAATGCCTTCACGCTCGGCGGCGGTGTCAACGCGCAAAGCGCGAGCTGGCGGCAGATCGGCGCCGTGCGCGCCGCCAATGGCGGGCGCGCGGTGTGGAGCGCGCTGCTCAAGTACCAGATCGACCGCAACTGGACGGCGGCGCTCAATGTCAACAACCTGTTCGACAAGCGCTATTTCAGCTCGAGCACGGCGCTGGTCAACGGCAACTACTACGGCGACCCGCGCAATGTGATGCTGACGCTGCGCGGCGCGTTCTGATCGCGCGGCGATGAAGAACGGGTTGCGCCAATCGATGGCCTGGCTGCACACCTGGTGCGGCCTGACCTGCGGCTGGCTGCTGTGCGCGATCATGCTCACGGGCACGCTGAGCGTGTTCCGCGAGCCGATCACGCGCTGGATGCAGGCGCGTCCGGCGGTGCAGCAGGCGCCGGCGGTGAACTCCGGCATGGCCGTGCCGCTGGAGCAGGCGGTGCGCCATCTGGCGCAGCACGCGCCCGGCGCGCGGCTCTGGCGCATCGAGTTTCCCGCGCACCCGGGCGATGCGCTGCTCTTGATCTGGCGCAGCGGGCGCACCAACGCGCAAGCCGCGCTGCATCCGGTCACGGGCGCGCTGCTGCCCGCGCCGTGGGGGCGGGCCACGGAGGGCGGGCGGCATTTCATGTCCTTCCACTACCTGCTGCACGCGGGCATGCCCGGCTACTGGCTCGTGGGCTGGGTGTCGATGTGCATGCTGGTGGCGCTGGTATCGGGCGTGGTCGTGCACCGGCGCATCTTCCAGGACTTCTTCACCTTCCGCCCGGGCAAGGGCCAGCGCTCCTGGCTCGACGCGCACAACGCCACGGCCGTGACCACGCTGCCCTTCCTGCTGATGATCGTCTACACGGGGCTGTTCATCTTCTACAGCTCCTACATGCCGTGGCCGCTGCGCACCGTCTATGGCACCGATGGCCAGGCCTACACGCGCTTCCAGGGAGAGCTGCTGCACCAAGCCGCCGAGCCGCCCGACCGCTCGCGCTCGGGTGAGCCGGCGGCGCTGGTGCCGCTCGCGCCGCTGCTGGCGCAGGCCAGCGCGCTGCTGGGGCGCAGCGCCCGCGCCTTGGTGGTGGAGCAGCCCGGCGACCGCCATGCGACGGTGCGCGTGCTCGGGCGCGTCGACGATGAGGAGCATCCGGCGCGCACCCTGCTCAATCCCGCGGGCAGCGTGGCCTTCGATGGCGTGACCGGCGCCCTGCTGCAGTTGCAGCGCCACGAGCCCGATGCGCCGTTTGCCACCGAACAGGTGCATGGCGTGATGGAGTCGCTGCATTTCGCGCGCTTTGGCGGCTGGACCATGCGCTGGCTCTACTTTTTCAGCGGGCTCGTCGGCACGGTGATGGTGGCCACCGGCACGGTGCTGTTTGCCGTCAAGCGGCGGCAAAAAAGCGGGCAGGAGTTCGGCAGGGCCACTGCGGCCGTCTACCGCTGCATGGAAGCGCTGGGCGTGGCTTCGATCGCGGGCATCTGCGTGGCCTGCATTGCTTTCTTCCATGCCAACCGGCTGCTGCCCGTGGAGCTGGACGCGCGCCCGCAATGGGAGATCCGTTGCTTCCTCTGGACCTGGCTGGCCACGCTGATCCATGCGGCGCTGCGCCCGACGCGGCGCGCCTGGGTGGAGCAGCTGGGCGCGGCGGCCGTGCTGTGCCTGGCGCTGCCCGCGCTGAACGCGGCGACGACGGGCCAGCATCTGCTGGGTTATGCGCTGGCGGCGGACTGGCAGCGCATGTCGGTGGAACTGGTGGCGCTCGGCCTGGGGCTGGCACTGGGCTGCGCCGCCTGGCGCACGCAGCGGGGGTGGCGGGGGAAAGCCGCGGCACAGCCGCGCCGCAGTGCCGGCGAGGCGCGCGCATGAGCCGGGCAGTGCGCAAAAGCGCGGCCTGGCGCTGGAGCGTGGCCAGCCGCGTGCTGGCCGCTGGTCTCGGCGGCTATGCGGTCGCGGCGCTGGGCGCTTCCGCGTTCACGCTGCTGATGGTGCGCATGTCGCTGATGGCGCGCGCCGATGCGGTGCTGTGGGCCAGCTTTGCCAGTTTCGCGGTCTACACCTTTGCTGCGCTGTGGGTGTTTGCCACGCGCTCGGCGACGCGGGCCTGGGCCGGCCTGGCTGCGGTGGGCGCGCCCTGCGCGGCGCTGCTGTGGCTTTGGGCGAAGTAGGCGCCGGGGCTCAGGGCGGTACGTCCGGCGCCAGGTGTTCGCGCAGGGTCCGCAGGATCTCTTCCGACAGCGCTGGATTGCCTGCCGCGGTGGCACGCGCGAGCGCCAGCGCGCCGACCATGCTGCTGAGCATGACGATGGTCTGCGCGCGGTTTTCCGCGGGCCCGCCTTCGCGCACCCGCATGAAGCGCTGGATATTGCGCTCCACGCCCTGGGCAAACACTTCGGACATTTCCGGGCCGGCGCGCGCCGCATCGGTGGCCAGCGCGGCTGCGGGGCAGCCTTCGCCCGGGTGGTCGCGGTGGCTGGTGGACAGGTAGCTGTCGACCAGCGCCTGGAGCCTGGCGGTGGATGTCTCACCGTCTGGGTGCGCGAGGCCGTCGAGCGGCGTGATGGTCCATTCGAAAGCGCGCAGGCAGGCCTCGCGCGCCAGCGCATCCTTGGACGCGAAGTGGCGGTACAGTCCGCCATGGGTGAGCCCGGCATCGCGCGTGATCTCGGCGACACCCACGCCGTCCAGCCCCTTTTCACGGTAGAGGCGGGCGGCGGCGTCGACAATGCCGGCGCGGTTGCGGGCAGCTTGGGTCTTGCTGACTTTCATGGGTTAGATGATAACCGTCATCAAAAAAGTCACTTATGATGACCTCCATCATCAATAGAGCCTTGCCCTGCATGAACGGGGCATGGCGCGTGAAAGGTGCACCATGAATCGACGTGTCGTCATTACCGGCCTGGGGCTGGTTTCTCCCCTGGGCTGCAATGTGGAACTGGCCTGGCAACGGCTGCTCGCGGGGCAATCGGGCGTGCGTGCGCTGGACCCGGCAATCAGCGCCGGCACCGGCGCGGCCGTGGCGGGCCGCGTGCCTTCGCTGGAGGAAGACCCCGAGGCCGGCTGGAACCCGGAAAACGTGGTTTCGCCCAAGGAACTGCGCCGCCTGGACCGCTTTGCCGCGTTTGCGCTGGGCGCCGCCGACCAGGCCCTCGTGCATGCGCAGTGGCAGCTGCCCACCGCCGTGCAAAAGGAGCGCGCCGCGACCATCATCGGCTCGGGCGTGGGGGGCTTCGGCACCATTGTCGACGCGGTGCGCACGACGGACGGCAAGGGGCCGCAGCGCCTGTCGCCGTTCACGGTGCCGGCGTTTCTCGCCAACCTGGCCGCAGGGCAGGTGTCGATACGCCATGAACTCCAGGGCCCGATCGGCGCGCCCGTCACGGCCTGCGCCGCGAGCATCCAGGCCATGGGCGATGCGGCCCGCTTGATTCGCAACGATGAAGCCGACATGGCGCTGTGCGGGGGCAGCGAAGCCACGATCGACCGCGTGGCCCTGGGCAGCTTTGCCGCGGCCAAGGCGCTGTCGAATTCCGGCGGCGACAACCCTGCGACTGCCTCCCGTCCGTTCGACGCGGCGCGCGATGGCTTCGTGATGGCCGAAGGCGCGGGCCTGCTGGTGCTCGAGTCGCTGGAGCATGCGCTGGCGCGCGGGGCCGTGCCCTTGGCCGAAGTGGTGGGCTATGGCACCTCGGCCGATGCCTACCATGTGACGTCCGGGCCCGAGGATGGCTCGGGCGCGGCGCGCTCGATGCTCAGCGCGTTGCGCCAGGCCGGGCTGCAGCCGCAGGACATCCAGCATCTGAACGCCCATGCGACCTCGACGCCGGTGGGCGACCGGGGCGAGCTCGCTGCCATCCGCAAGGTGTTTGGCACGGGGCGCGGGCCTTCGATCACGGCGACGAAATCGGCGCTGGGCCACATGCTGGGTGCCGCCGGTGGCGCGGCGGCGATCTTCACCGTGCTGGCACTGCGCGACCAGAAGGTGCCGCCCGTGCTCAACCTCGAGCACCCCGATGCGTTGGCCGAGGGGCTGGACATGGTGCGCGGCGAAGCCCGGGCGCAGGACATCGAGCACGCGATGCTCAATGGCTTTGGCTTTGGCGGCGTCAATGCCTCGCTGATCCTGCGGCGCTACCCGGGCTGATCGCCTCCACGCCGGGCGCCTGCGCATGGCGGCGCAGCAGCCAGGTGACGGCGCCGGCGGTCACCGCGGCCAGGCCGGCCAGCAGGTGCAGTACGCGGTTGAAGGCGTCGGCATAGCTGGGCGCGAGCAGCCCCGCATGGTCGGCGAGCAGCGCCGCGCCGGACTGCAGCTCGCCCAGCGCCGCGCGGCCCGAGGCCTCGAGCAGGGTCTGGGCAGACAGCGCAGCGCCGATCTGCGCGCCCAGGCGGTGCTCGATCAGTCCGGCCAGCAGGGCGCTGACCACGGCGATGGCCACGCCATCGGCGCTCACGCGCACGGTGTTGAACAGGCCCGTGGCCATGCCGACGCGCTGCGGCGCCACGCCGCTGACCGCGAGCCCGTCCATCAGTCCCCAGGGCAGGCCGATGCCCACGCCGATCAGCAGCAGCGGGCCACGCAGCGCCGGCCCCGCGCCGTGGGCGAAGGCATGGGCCAGCCAGGCCAGGCCCGCCGCGACCAGCAGCAGGCCCGCTCCCGACAGCGCGCCCGGCGAAAACCAGCGCGTGAGCAGCGCCGCGGCCAATGGCACCACCAGCAGCGGCGCCGCGAGCCAGACCATCATCTGCCCGGCCTGCAAGGCGCCGTAGCCGTCGATGCCGATGAAGCGCCCGGGCAGCAGCACGATCAGCACGATGAACAGAAAGGCCGGCGACGCGGCCAGCGCCTGCACGCCGAGAACACCGGGGTCGCGCACAAAGTCCAGGTCGAGCATGGGGCGCGCGGCGCGCCGCTCGATGGCCGCGAAGGCGGCGAACATCGCGGCGCAGGCCAGCAGGCAGGCAATGACCGTGGTGTCGCGCCAGCCCTTTTCGGGCACCAGCAGCATGCCGTAGGTGAACAGTCCCAGCGCCAGCGTGAAGCTGATCGCGCCAGGCCAGTCCAGCCCGCCTTGGGCCTGTGGACGTTCGCGCGAAGTGGTCGCGGCGACCAGCAGCCAGCCGATCACGCCGACCGCGCCGGTCACGTGGAACACGCCTTGCCAGCTGCTGATCTCCACCAGCCAGCCGGCGATCAGCGGGCCAAACGCCAGCCCCAGGCCGAACGTCGTGCCCAGAAGGCTGAATGCGCGCGCGCGGGCCCGGCCCTCGAACAGCGGCGCCAGCGATGACATGGCGGCCGCGAACGCCGCCGCGCCGCCCAGCCCCTGCAGCAGCCGCAGCAGGTCGATCCAGGCCACGCCGGGCGCGAACGGGATGGCGAAAGTGCAGGCGCAGAACCATGCCAGGCCGATCAGCCAGATGCGCCGGCGGCCATGCAGATCGGTCAGACTGCCGGCGACCATCATCGCGCCGCCGTAGCTCAGGATGTAGCCGTTCATGATCCAGGCCAGCTGCGCGGGGCTGCCGCCCAGGTCATGGCTGATCGCGGACAGCACGACGGCTGGGCCGGTGAAGCACAGCGGAATCAGCAGGCCGGTGAGGCACGCGGCCAGCAGCTGCAGCCAGCGCCGCGCGGGGGAGGTGGAAATCGAAGACATGGAAGGGATTCGCCAGAGGGTTTGCAAGGATTGCCGGCATCGCGCAGGCGCTGCGGCAGGGGGGATCAGCAGGTTAGGCGTGCAAGGGAAAAAGAAAAACCGGCTGCATTGATCAATACTTGGGACATGAATGTCTTGAATGGAGCCGCGTGATGATGGAAAACCTGGGCAGCATCGGCATCTTCGTGCGTGTGGCCGAGCGCCTGGGCTTCTCCGCGGTGGCGCGTGAACTGGGCGTGACGCCGTCGGCCGTGGGCAAGGCCGTGGCGCGGCTCGAGGCGCGCCTGGGTGTGCGCCTGTTCCACCGCAGCACGCGCACGCTGGCGCTGACGGCCGAAGGCGCGCAGTTTCTCGAGCGCTGCCGGCGCATCCTGTGCGAAGTCGAGGCCGCGGAACTTGAAATGACCCAGGCCAGCGAAGCGCCGCGCGGCAAGCTGCGCGTGAGCCTGCCGCGCCACAGCGGCTTGTTCGAACCGGCGATCGCCGAGTTCATGCGCCGCTATCCGGCGGTGGAACTGGACCTGGACTTCTCCGACCGCATGGTCGATGTGATCGGCGACGGCTTCGATGCCGTCGTGCGCACCGGCGTGCTGGTGGACTCGGGCCTCAAGCGCCGCCGCCTGGGCAGCTTTCGCCGCGTGCTGGTCGGCTCACCCGGGTACTTCGCGGCGCACGGCCGCCCGCGCAGCCCCGCCGAGCTGCGCGCGCATGTCTGCCTGCACTACCGCTTTCCCAGCACCGGCCGGCTCGAGGCCTGGCCGCTGCCGCCGACACTGGACGAAGCCCCACCCGAGCTGCCGCAGTCGCTGGTCTGCAACAGCGTTGAAATGCGCATCCATCTCGCGCTGCATGGCCAGGGCATAGCCTGCTTGCCGGACTTCATCGTCGCCGCGCACCTGCGCGCGGGGCGCCTGCAGACCGTGCTCGACGACTGCAGCGGCGACAGCGGCACGATGTGGATACTGTGGCCGGCAAGCCGCGATCTGTCGCCCAAGCTGCGGGTGTTCATCGACTGCCTGAGCGCCAAGGTCTTCGGCTGAGTCAGTCCCGGGCCCAGTGCCCGGGCAACAGGCACACCCGCAGCGCCGCGCCCGGGACATCGAGCACGCGCTGCCCAATGGCTTGGGCTTTGGCGGCGTCAATGCCTCGCTGATCCTGCGGCGCTTCGTGCCTTGACGCTGCGGTCCACCGCGTAGCGGTTCTTGCCGTCCCGCTTGGCCTGGTACAGCGCGGCATCGGCGCGCTGCATCCAGGCAGCGGTGGCTTCGCCGGGGCTGCGCTCGGCCAGCCGATGCTGATGGACAGCGACAGTCCGTACATGCCGATGGCCTGCACGGCCTCGACCAGGGTCGCCGGCCTCAGGCCGGGGCTTGCCCGCCGCGCCGCGCAAACGCCAGCGCCATCACCAG
The DNA here is from genome assembly GCA_040514115.1 of Comamonas sp. Taxonomy (GTDB): domain Bacteria; phylum Pseudomonadota; class Gammaproteobacteria; order Burkholderiales; family Burkholderiaceae_C; genus Comamonas. The sequence continues at coordinate 13,721 of JBEVDH010000178.1, forward strand.
CATCGATGCGCCCACCAGCGGAAAGACCGCGCCGCCCACCAGCAGCAGCGCCAGCACGCCGGCCTGCAGGCGGCGGTTGGCCGGTGCCGGCGGCACGCCCAGGCGGCCCGCGGGCCGGCGCTTCCACCACATCACGGCGGCGCTGACGCACAGCAATGCGATGCCCAGGCAGGCCACGACCAGCAGCGCCTGGTTGAACACGCCCCACTCCATGCCCAGATGCACATTGATGCCCCATTCGAGCGCCCGGCCCATCGGGCCATAGTGGGCATAGGACATGTCCAGCAGCGGCGTGCCGCTGTACTGGTCCAGATGCACGACGCGCTGCTGCGACAGATCCGCCGGGTAGACCGATCCCGAATAGACGCCCCGCGGGCCGCGCGGCATCTGCACCGCATAGCCGGGCGCCAGGCCCAGGCGCTCGAAGGCGGCAACCGCCTGGTCGAGATCGAGCGCCGAGGGCAGGGGCCGCGCATCGGGCATCGCATGGCCGGCGTGGGCGGTGTGCCCTTCGTGGCCGTCGTGGCCTGTGCCCGTCATGGCCCTCATGGCCCTCATGTCCGGATTCCGGCACCCGCGCCTGCTGCAGCGACCAGGGCGTCGTCCCGCCATCGGCCAGCCGCAGCTGCGACATCGGCACCTGCACGCGCACGCCGGCCGGATAGCCAGAGTTGTGGCCATTGGCCCATTGGATCAAGCGCGGGGGAGGCGGCGACGGGGCATTCGAAGGCTCGGGCGTTGCACGGATGCCTTGCGGGTAATTAGCTGTTAACTACTGAATAAGATTTTGTAATAATCTTGAGCTATGAATCGATGGCGTGGCGCTTTCTCACTGATCTGTGTGGCGCGGCGGCTGTCCTGGCTGGCAGCGCTGGCCCTGTTGGCAATGCCCGCGTGGGCCCAGCCGGCAGCCCCGACGCCCTATCCACTGTGGGTGACCCCGCGCTGGACCCTGGGCGTGCAGGCCGATGAGCAGGTCGAAGGCACGCTGGCCCTGCATCTCGCGGCCACGCTGCGTGCTGGCGCGACGGTCGCGCTGCGGCAGCGGGAAGGCATGGCGCCCGAGCAGGTGCCCGGGCGTGTCGCCATGGCCTGGGTCGGCTGGAAGCTGCAGCCCGACTGGACGCTGTACGCCGGGCTGCAGCACGCCGGCCGGCGCTATGCGGACCGCGCCCATATCTGGAGCCTGCCGGCCTATACCCGCGCCGAGGTCGCGCTGCACTGGCAGACCAGCGCCGACACCAGATTCACGCTACAGGGTTTCGACGGCTATGACCGGCGTTCCGGCGCGACCTCCCTGTGCACCACCGGACGCTCATTTGGGGTGAAACGCTGGCGCCTGAAGCTGAAATGGAAGCACCGGTTCTGAAGCGCTGCCCGGGATTCTTGTAGGCGACGGACGTGTCGGACATGGGCACTCGACCGACTTCAGCGTGACCAGGGGTGCCGTCAAATGGATGTTCTCCCGCCACCGACATGGCAGCGGGCATGGCTACCGCCAGAGCGCAGCCCCGCTCCTGCAGCGCGGGCGTTTCATTCATCCAACAGGAAACATCACCATGGACAACAAGAAAGTCATCGATACCCTTCACGATCTGATTGAAAACTGCAAGGATGGCGAATTCGGCTTCCAGAGCAGTGCCGAACATGCGCGCACCGATAGCCTCAAGAGGACCTTCCTGGCGCGCTCGCAGGACTGTCGCCAGGCAGCCGAGGAGCTGCGCGGCCTGGTAGCCCAGCTCGGCGGCAAGTCGTCGCCCGATGGCGGCACCCTTGCCGGCGCCGCGCACCGCGGCTGGGTGGCGGTCAAGGGCACGCTGGCCGGTTACAGCGATCTGAACATGCTCGAGGAAGCCGAGCGCGGTGAGGATACGGCGCTCGAGCGCTACCGCAAGGCGCTGGAAGAAGACCTGCCGGCCGACGTGCGCACTGTGGTGCAACGCCAATATGAAGGCGCCAAGCGCAACCACGTCGAGATCCGCACGCTGCGCGACGCGGCCAGAGCCGCCGACAAGGCGTAAACGTACAGCGGGCCTGGTTGACTCCATTGAGGGGCAGCGAGGAAGGGCCGCCCCTCGGCGGGCCCCCCGCACCGAGACTGCGGTCCCTGGCCAGGCGCCCCTGAGCGGGCCTCCTCCACCACCGAAGGTTGAGAGGGGAAGCGGGGGCCCGCCCAGGGGCTCGGCGCCTGCCGCGACGCCGCTCAGGCGGCCCGCGCAGGACGGCCCGCGCAGGGGGTGCTTCAACGTTTACGATCAGACTCCTCCGACGGGCGCATCTGCGCCCGTTCCTTTTCCTGGCCCGAGGGGGTCTGCGGATCGAGCCCGGTGTCCGGTGACTCCTTGACCTGGGGCAGGTCGGCGGAGCGCGTGATCATCTCCTCGATGATGACGCGGCCGTAGAGCTGGGCGCGCTCCGCGCCTTGCGCATGCAGCGCATCGGCGGCGCGGCGGGCCCGGTCGTCATCACCCACACGCACGACCAGCCAGTGGAAACCGCGTTCGGCCAGCTCGCGGTAGGCCTTGACGAGATTGAGCTCCTGGCCGATCGAGGCCATAGGGCTGGCGCGCGCGATGTCTTCATCGCACTGCGTGACCATCTGCTCGGCGGTATAGGGGTGGATGTCCGCGCGCTCGAAGCCCAATGCCGCCAAGGCTTCCTTGCCCTTGGCGGCGCTGGCCGCATCGGGGAAGGAAACCACCATGTGGCCCACGGGCTTGAACACGCCATAGGCGCGGTGATCGGCTGGATCCATTGCATTGCTCCTCTGGTTGGTCTTGGGATGATCGCAGCCTAGCGCGTCTGCGCGCCTGGCGCCATAGGACGGAAAGCCATGGCGCAGGCCGCGCATTTCATGCAGGCATCGGCGTCTTGGCGGGCGTCTTGCGCAGCGCGGGCTTGCAGCTGCCCAGCAACTGCAGCAGCGCGCACTCCGGCGCGCTCAGCCCGGCCTTGCGCGAGGCGCGCGTGCCGTCCTCGGCCTTGCGGGCGCAATAGCTCAGCACCTCGGGGTGGATATAGAACTTGCGGCACACCGCGCTGGTGTTGCCCAGGCGCTGCGCGACCTGCTTGACGATATCGGCGATGGCCGGCTCGGCCAGGCGCCCGGCCTCGGCATCGGCCTGGCGCGCCTGCAGCGCCAGCTCCATCGCGCTGACGCTCGCGTGCCAGGTGCGGAAATCCTTGGCCGTGAAGTCTTCTTCGCACAGCGTGCGCAGGTAGTCGTTGACATGGTCCGAGCGCAGATGCTGCAAGTCGCCCTGTTCATCGAGAAACTGGAACAGCCGCTGGCCCGGCAGCTCCTGGCAGCGCTGCACGATGCGCGCGACGCGCCGGTCCACGACCGATACCTTCTGCATCACGCCGCTCTTGCCCTTGAATTGCAGCGTGAGCGCATCGGCGCTGGCCTTGGCATGGCGGTTCTTCAGCGTGGTCAGCCCGTAGGAGCCGTTTTGCTCCGAGTACTCATCATTGCCGATGCGCATGCCGGTGCGGTCGAGCAGCCGCACGACGGTGGCGGCCACGAGCTCCAGCCCGGGGCGGCGCTGCGCGAGATCGCGCTCGACGGCGCGGCGGATCGCCGGCAGGCGGTGGCCGAATTCACGCATGCGCTCGAACTTGGCCTGCGTGCGCTGCTCCTGCCACAGCGCGTGGTAACGGTACTGCTTGCGCCCGCGGGCATCGCGCCCGGTGGCCTGCAGGTGCCCGCGCGCATCGGGGCAGATCCAGACATCGGTATAGGCCGGGGGAATGGCCAGCTGGCGGATGCGCGCCAGCTGCTCGGGGTCGCGCATCGGGCTGCCGTCGTGCGCCAGATAGGAAAAGCCCTTGCCGCGGCGCACGCGCCGCCAGCCTTCGGTCTGCTCGTCGACATAGATCAGCGTGGCCATCGTGGTGCGCGCCCTTTTATCGGATTGGATCGAGGTCGATCTTGCGCATATTCGGAGCGCGGCGCCGTCAGCCGGCGCCGCATTCCACTTCAGGCGCAGAAATGGCCACTCATTGGATGCTGCCTATTCCTTGCCGGGCGTTTGAAGCTGGGGCATCCATTGCTTGCAACGACAGTTGCCTATCCAATGAAAGTCACGCATCTCGGTGGGTTGTTTAAACTGTGGCCCGCGCAGGTGGAGCGATATCTAAAAGCACTCAGTAGCCCATGGGGATCCTGCTGGTTCTGGCCCACGGTGCAAGAATGGCACCGTACATACGCGACTTTAAGTTGGGAGATTCAGTATGAACACTTACGCTGAAATCCTGCGCCACAAGGATTCGATACGGCGCATTGTGGCCCTGCACAAGGGGGACAATCCACGCCTGTTTGGCTCGGTGGCCAAGGGGCAGCAGACCCACGCGAGCGACGTGGACCTGCTGGTCGACACCCTGCCAGGTGCAACCATGCTCGATATCGTGCGCATGGAGCAGCAGCTGCAGCGCGAACTGGGTCTGCCTTTCGAGGTAAATACCCTCGCGGGGCTGCCGCGCAAATGGCGCGATGAAGTATTGGAGCAGGCCGTTGCGCTATGAGACGCCCATATCCGGAACGCATCCCAAGCTATCTGCAGGATGTTCTGGATTCGGCCGCATTGCTGCAAAGCTATCTGCGGCCATATACCCGGGAAGATTTTGCAAGTGAGGATGCACCTTCTATCCAACTCACCTTGGTGCGCGACAGCGTGGTGCGCCGGTTGGAAATCATTGGCCAGGCTTTGCACAACATCCAGACTGCAGATTCCGAATATGCGAAGCGCCATCAATTGGATGTGCGCGCCTGGTACGGCTTGCGCTCCAAAATCAGCCATGGCTATGAAGATCTCGATTATCGGTTGCTGTGGGGCGCAGTGAAGCTGGACCTGCCTGCGCTGGTGGCCCAGGTACGACACTGTCTGGACCTGGATGATCCAGTGGTTCGTGTCAGCCGTTCTTCCCCTTCGCGCGGACATGGGCGCTGAAAGTCTAGTAATGCCTGAGACCGGCACGGCGATCCAAAAATCCCCTGGTTCATCCAGTGGCGCCGCGCAGCAGCCAGCCCCCGTGCCTCAGCGTTCCTGCCCCTGCAGCAGCAAAACCGCCAGCCGCACCCGGGCCTCGATCGGGAAATTCCGGTTGGCCAGGATGACGACGCCGGCCTGCCTTGCGGGCACGAAGGCAACGTAGGCGCCAAATCCATTGGTCGAGCCGGTCTTGTTGACCCAGGCATCGGGCTGCGGCGCGCGTGCCGGCGCCAGGCGTTTGACGGCATGGGTCTCGTACGCCACCTGGCTGGAGTTTCCTTCGAGCAGCGCATCCAGCGCGGGCGGTGCGGCGTACTGTTCCCAGACCAGGCCCTGGGTCATGGCGCCGAGCTGGAAGTATCCGGTGCGGGTGGATTCAAGCGCTTGCGCCAGCGGCTTTTCGAGCCTCGAGGGATCGAGGTTCAGGTCGATGAAACGGATCAGGTCCCGGGCGCTGGTCTTGACGCCATAGGCTTCGGCCGAGAGCATGCCCGGATTCACCCGGACGGGCGCATCCGCCTTGTTGTAGCCCTGGGCATACCGGCTCATGGCGGCCTCAGGCACGTCGATATAGGTGTCGCGCAGCCCCAGCGCCGCAAACATCCTTTGCAGCGCTTCATCGAATGGCATGCCCCAGGCCCTGGCGGTGGCCATGCCCAGCAAGCCGATGCTGGGGTTGGCATAGCTGCGCGCGGTGCCGGGCGCATGGCTGGGCTGCCAGGCGCGCAGGTAGGCCGTCAGCTGTTCGGCGGTGTCGATGCCATCGGGCACCTGCAGGGGGAAGCCGCCCGCGGTATGGGTGGCCAGGGCGAGCAGGTCCACCTCTGCAATCGGCGTGCCGCGCAGTTCAGGCAGGAATTTTGCGGGGCTGTCGGTCAATGCCAGGCGGCCCGTGCTCTGGGCCAAGGCCGCAAGCGTGGCGGTGAAGGTCTTGCTGACCGAGCCGATTTCAAACAGCGTGTCGCTGGATACCGCGGCGTTCGTCGCCCTGGAGGCCACGCCGAAATTGTGGAACGCATGGCGGCCCTGGCGGGAGACGGCAATGGCCATTCCGGGCACGCCGTGCGCGCGCATCGCCTGCGCTACCGCGTCACCGAGCTGCGCGCTGGTGTGCGTCTGAGGCTGCGCCGCAAGGCAATGGCCCATGGGGACAAATGCGCTGGCCAGCGCCGCTTTGGAAATCAGTCTTCTGCTCAGGTCCATGGATTCGGCTGCAGTGGAAAAAGTCCCGCATTATCCCCGGCTCATGCTGCAGGGGCCGGCGCCTTGCGCTGTGCAAACAACGACCCGATGCACTCGCGCAGCCACACCTTGCCCGGCTCCTGGGCAAAGCGCCGGCTCCAGTGCAGCGACACCGCAAAGCGGTTGTCGGGCAGGCCGGCGTCGAGCAGCGCGTAGCCGCCGGCGCGCACGAAGCCCGCGGCGATTTCATGGGGCATGACCACGGCCAGATCGGTCTGGCTGACGATCGAGGGCACGGCCAGGAAGTGCGCGGCGGAGAGCCGGATGCGGTCGGTGAGTTCCAGCGCCTGCAGGATGCGCAGCGTTTCGGAATGCGAACGCACGGCGACGAATTCGAGCTGGCGCAGCGCCTTCGGGCCCAGCCGCCGGCCCCGGGCGGTGGCCAGCAGCGGGTGCTGGCTGCGCAGCAGCACGCAGTAGTGGTCATGCAGCAGCACGCTGCGCTCGGTGCTCAGCACGCCGGGCAGGAAACCGATGGCCGCGTCCAGCGTGCCGCGGTCCAGGGCCTCGGGAATTTCGGCCATCGGCAGGGGCAGCGTTTCAATGCGCACGCCGGGCGCGCGCTCGCGCAGCGCCGCCATCAGCGCCGGCAGGAAACGCGCCTCGCCAATATCGCTCAGGTGGATGCGAAACAGCTGCTGCGCGGCCCGCGGGTCAAACGCACGGGCCTCGCCCAGGCCGACCTCCAGCGCCGCCAGCGCCTCGCGCACCACCAGCGCCAGGCGCTCGGCGCGCGGGGTGGGGCGCACGCCGCCATGCATGCGCTCGAACAGCGCGTTGCCCAGCAGCAGGCGCAGCCGCGTGACGGCCTGGCTGGCCGCGGGCTGCGACAGGCCCAGTTCCTCGGCCGCGCGGCTCACGCTGCGGTGGCGGTAGACCGCATCGAACACGCGCAGCAGGTTCAAATCCAGCCGGTTTATATCCATGGGATGAATATCTCTTAGATGGTTTATTCAATTGCTGGAAATTATCGCCGCGGGCACGATGCGCTGTACGCCAAGGAACCCCCGATGCAAGAGAACCTCCCCCCTTCCACCTTCACCGTGCGCCATGCCGTCATCGACCTGTTGCGCCAGCTCGGCATGACGCGCATTTTCGGCAATCCCGGCTCGACCGAGCTGCCGCTGTTTCGCGACTACCCGGAAGATTTTTCCTATGTGCTGGGCCTGCAGGAGGCCGTGGTGGTGGGCATGGCCGACGGCTATGCGCAGGCCACGCGGCGCGCGAGTTTCGTGAACCTGCATTCGGCCGCGGGCGTGGGCCATGCGATGGCCAACATCTTCACCGCCTTCAAGAACCGCACGCCGATGGTGATCACCGCGGGCCAGCAGGCGCGCTCGATCCTGCAGTTCGACCCGTTCCTGCACTCGAACCAGGCCGCCGAGCTGCCCAAGCCCTATGTCAAGTGGAGCTGCGAGCCGGCGCGCGCCGAGGACGTGCCGCAGGCGCTGGCGCGCGCCTATTACATCGCGATGCAGGAGCCGCGCGGCCCGGTGCTGGTGTCGATTCCGGCCGATGACTGGGACCATCCGGCCGCGCCGATCGCGGTGCGCGACGTCGGCTTTGAAAGCCGGCCCGATCCGCGCGTGCTCGAGTTGATCGGCGCGGCGCTCGACGGCGCGCGCGCGCCGGCGCTGGTCGTGGGCGCTGCCGTGGACCGCGGCGCGGCCTGGGACGCGGTGGTGGGGCGGGCCGAGCGCCACCAGGCGCGGGTCTATGTCGCGCCGATGTCGGGGCGCTGCAGTTTTCCCGAGGACCATGCGCTGTTTGCCGGGTTCCTGCCGGCCATGCGCGAGCGCATCGTACAGCTGCTCGGCGGCCACGACGTGGTGCTGGCGCTGGGCGCGGCCACCTTCACCTACCACGTCGAGGGCCAGGGCCCGCATATCCCCGAAGGCGCGCAGCTCTTCCAGCTGATCGAGGACCCGGCCATTGCCGCCTGGTCGCCCGTGGGCACGGCGGCGATCGGCAACATCCGGCTGGGCGTGCAGGAGCTGCTGGCGCGCACCGCGCCGGCGCTGCGTGAAGAACCCGCGCGACGCGTGCCTGCGGCGCCTGCGCAGCCGCCCCAGGCCGGGCAGCGCATGTCGGTGGCCTGGGCAATGCAGACGCTGGCCGAGCTGCGCGATCCGCGCAGCATCATCGTCGAGGAAGCGCCGAGCTCGCGCTCGACCATCCAGGCGCATCTGCCGATCTTCCATTCGGGCACTTTCTACACCATGTGCAGCGGCGGCCTGGGCCACAGCATGCCCGCGGCCGTGGGCGTGGCGCTGGCCGAGCCGGCGAAGAAGATCATCGCGGTCATTGGCGACGGCTCGAGCATGTACGCGATCCAGGCGCTGTGGAGCGCGGCGCAGCTGCGCTTGCCGATCACCTTCGTGATCCTGAAGAACCGGCGCTATGCGGCGCTGCAGGAATTCGCCAAGGTGTTTGGCTACCGCGATGGCGAGAAGGTCGAAGGCACGCAGCTGCCCGACATCGATTTCGTCGGCCTGGCCAAGGCGCAGGGCTGCGACGGCGTGCATGTGGAGGATGCGCTGCAGCTGCGCGGCGTGCTCGAAGCCGCCATTGCCTCGCCGCGGCCGATACTCGTGGAAGTCGAAGTCGCCTGAGACCGGCTGGAAACAACAATAAATTCACCAAGGAGACAAACCATCATGACATCCCCCTCCCAAGCCGCGCGCCGCCAGGGCCTCAAACTGTGCTCCGCGCTGGCCCTGGCCGCGCTGGCGCTGCCAGCCATGGCGCAGAACTGGCCTGAAAAGCCGGTGCGCCTGATTGTCAATTTCGCGCCCGGCGGGGCGGCCGATGTGCTGGCGCGCGCCCTCCTGCCGCAGCTGTCGAAGACGCTGGGCCAGCCGGTGGTGATCGAGAACAAGCCCGGTGCGGGCGGCAACATCGGCATCGCCGAGACGGTGCGCGCGGCCAAGGATGGCTACACGCTGCTGCTGAGCTCGGGCGGCGCCATCACGATCAACCCGATGATCTACGAGAAGCTGCCCTACGACCCCGCGCGCGACCTCACGCCGGTGGCCGCGGTGGCGCGCGTCCATGTCTATCTCGAGACCCATCCCGATGTGCCGGCCAGGAATGTTGCCGAGTTCATCCAGTACCTCAAGGCCAACCCGGGCAAGGTCAGCTACGGCTCGCCCGGGCAGGGCAGCTCGCCGCACCTCGCCGGCGAGATGTTCAAGCGCATGGCCAAGGTCGAGGCGGTCCATGCGCCGTACCGCGGCGCGGCGCCCGCGCTCAACGATGTGGTCAGCGGCCAGCTGCAGTACTGGTTCGACCCGGGCCCGGGCCTCAAGCATGTCGATGCCGGCAAGCTGCGCCTGCTGGCCGTGGGCAGCCCGCAGCGCTCGCCCCAGTACCCGAACGTGCCGACGCTGGCCGAAAGCGGCCTGCCGGGGTTCGATGCCGACACGCTGTTCGGTATCTACGCGCCCACGGGCGTGCCCGAGGCGGTGGTCAACAAGGTGCGCGATGGCATTGCCAAGGCGATGGAGCAAAAGAACGTGCGCGACATCGTGGCCAGCCTGGGCGCCACCCCGGCGGTGATGACGCGCAAGCAGTTCATCGACCACCATGCGGTCGAGGCGGAGCGCTTTGGGGAACTGGTCAAGAGCATTGGCTTGAAGGCGGATTGAGACCGCTTTGCCTGCTGCAGCGCAGGCCTCGCAAAGCCCTGTTCGCTGTCATCCATATTGAATCCAGTTGCCCATTGCCTGCGTATAACCTGGCATGCAAGGCATGATTACCTGGGTTGGCGACAAACCAACAGCGCGTCTGCAAGTCGGCACTTCTCCGCACAATGTGAGGATGAGCGCCAATACACCGGACAGCGAACTGATGGACCTTTTAGACCGTATCGCCGCGCGGGAGGAGGCCGCGCTCAAGCAGCTGTACGAGCACACGGCCGCGCGCCTGTACGGGCTGGCGCTGCGCATCGTCGGCAACCGGGAATGGGCCGAGGATGTGCTGCAGGACAGCTTTCTTGGCATCTGGCGCAATGCCGGGAGTTACCGCGCCTCGCTGAGTCCGCCGCTGGCCTGGATGGGGATGGTGGTGCGTGGCCGGGGCCTGGACTTCATGCGCCGGCGCCGCGCCGAGCGCCTGCATGCCAATGTGCCGCTGGACGATGCCGAAGACTTTCTGCCGTCCAGCGATGCGCTGGGCCCCATGCAGCTGGCGCAGGCCAGCGAGCAGGCCGTGGTGCTGCACCAGTGCATGCAGCGGCTGGAGCAGGCGCAGCGCGAGGTGGTGAGCCTGGCCTATATGCGCGATCTGAGCCATAGCGAACTGGCCAGCCAGCTCAAGCTCCCGCTGGGCACCGTCAAGACCTGGATGCGCCGCAGCCTGGAACAATTGCGCAAATGCATGTCGCGTCATGTCTGAACGCGAGAAATCTTCATCATGAATCTGACCCGCAACCCCGAACTTCTCGACCGCCTGGCCTCGGCCTATGCGCTGGGCACGCTGCGCGGCGGCGCGCGTCGGCGCTTTGAAGCGCTGGCGCGGGAATTTACGCAGGTGCGTGCCGCGGCCTTGCTGTGGCAGGGCCGCTGGAGCGCTTTTGCCGAAGTGCAGGCGCCGGTGCAGCCCGATGCCGCGGTGTGGATCCGCATCGACAATCTGCTGCAAGCCGACAAGGCACGCAGCGCGCACACAGCGCCAGAGCGCCGGCTTTCCTGGTGGCGCAATGCCGCCTGGGCCGGTGCGTTTGCCACGCTGGCCGCGGTGACGGTGGGCCTGTGGTCGCACCAGGCGCTGCGCCAGGCCAGCGGGCAGCAACTGGCGCTGCTGCAAGGCCAGGTGCAGACCGCGCAGGCGGCGTTGCAGGCGACGCCGCAGATCCAGTACGTGGCGGTGCTGGCCGACGGCCGGCAGGACCCCTCGATGCTGGTGACGTTCGATCCGCGCCATAACCGCCTGGTGCTGCAGCGCGTCGGCGGCTTTCACGAAGGCGCCGATCAGTCGCTTCAGCTATGGGCCTTGCCGCCCCAGGGCGCGCCGCGCTCGCTGGGCGTGCTGGGCGAGGGCCGCATCGCGCAGCTGCCGGCCCGCGAAGCCCAGGTGCAGGCCGTGCCCACGCTGGCCATCAGCCTGGAGCCCAAGGGGGGGGTGCCGGGCGCCACCGGGCCCACGGGGCCGGTGCTGTTCACCGGGGCGCTGATCCGGCGCGAAATGTAGGCTTTCACTCCTGCAGCCAGGAGCGTGTCTACAGTTGAAGGCGGTAAAAATGGCATGTTCCAGGCCAGGGGCCACCGAGCCAGGGCCGCCCCGCTCCCCCTCCACCGAAGGTTGAGAGGGGGAAGCGACGAAGTCGCTCAGGGGGTGCTTCCATTCAGGCCGGCCACATCCACACGAAAGCGCTGGTCATGATCAGGTAGCGGAAAAACTTGCCGATCGCCATGTAGAACACGCAGGGCCAGAACGGCAGGCGCAGCCAGCCGGCCACGGCGCACAGCGGGTCGCCGACCAGCGGCAGCCAGCTCAGCAGGCAGGCCTTGGCGCCAAAGCGGCGCAGCCAGATGCGCGCCTTGCGTTCATGGCGCGACGGCTGGCGCGGTGCCTTGCCCGGAGTGCTGCCGTCGATCAGGCGGGCCTGCCTGGCCTTGTGCCAAGCCTTGTGCGCGCCCAGCCCCATCCACCAGCTGATAGCGCCGCCCAGCGTGTTGCCGGCCGTGGCGACAAAAATCGCCTGCCAGAACAGATCCGGGTTGAGCTGCAGCAGCCCGGCCACGGCGGGCTCGGAGCCCAGCGGCAGCAGCGTGGCCGAAATCAGGGCGACGATGAACACCGTGCTCAGCCCGAATTGCGGCAGCGACAACCATTCCAGCAACTGATGCATCCAGATTTCCATGTGACTCCAAGTGTAGGCGTGGACCGGCTTGTCTTTCTCAGGACCAGGGTTAAGGTTGGATCATGAAAAGATTCCAGAAGGTAACAAGCATGCCACGACTTCGATGGGTACCAAGTTGCGTTGGCGTGCTGGCGCTGGGGTTGGCCGGTTGCGCGGTGGTGCCGCCACAGGGCGCGGCCAGCCGCGGCACCGAAGCCGGCCCGGGTGCCGCGCTGGCGGCCCTTGCCGATCCCGAATGCCGGGCCATGGCGGGCCAGCGCGCGCGCCTGCTGGCCGTGCACACGGCGCTGGCGCGCGAGGGCATGGCCTTGCGGGTGCTGGGCTGCCCGCAGTTGCCCGGCGCAGCGGGCGCAGCGACGGGCGCGCAGGTGATTGCGGCGGCCGTGTTGGTGGTTGACGGTGAACGCGCTGCCGCCGCCGTGCGCGGGCCGCTGGCCGACGGCGAGCTGCTCGACATGGGCAGCGCCGCACCCCAGGCGGCCTCGGGCAGATTGCAGCGCGTGAGCACCGCCAGCCTGGCGCAGCCGCGCAAGGACAGTCTGTCGCCCGATGTGCTCTACAACCGCGCCTGGCTGCGCAAGCTCATGGCGGCGCAGGGGCTGCGTCCGGTCGCGGATGTCTGGTGGGCATTTTCGCCGCGTTGAACGGGAAAGTGAAAAACGGCGCGCCGTCCTGCACGAAAATCAGAAATAGGGTACAAGTTTCTTCTTCAGTGCCTACAAATCAGGCATCCAACCGCATGCGTCCGGCGCAGCGGTTGCTTCGCCGCAGAGCCGCCAAAGAATGATTTCCTATTTATACGTAGAAGACGACGCCGATATCCGGGAGGGCGTGGCAATGGTCATGGAAGCCGAGTACCGCGAGATCGTGTCGTTGCCGCATGCAGAAGCTGCGCTGGCATTGGCTGATCTGGCGCGCTTCGATGTGCTCATCACAGACATCAGCCTGCCAGGTATCTCGGGCATGGATCTGGCCAAGCACTGGCTCGCGCACGACCCGGGCCGGCATGTGCTGCTGCTCTCGGGTTATGAGTTCACCCATGGCCTGGGCACGATCGGCCCCAATGTGCGGGCCCTGCTCAAGAGCGCCGAGCCCGAGGAGCTCGAGGCGGCGCTGCTGAGCATCGAGAGTGCCTTGCCCGCGCGCATGGCCTAGCTGATCCTCAGGCCTGGGGTTCGCCCGGGCGCGCAGGCTTGGCGCTCAGCAGCTTGATGGCATCCAGCAGCCTTTGCGGTTGCAGCGGTTTGGCGAGGTGGAAGTCAAAGCCTGCGTCCATGGCCAGCTGCTTGTCCGTGGCGCGACCAAAAGCAGTCAGTGCAATGGCTGGAAGCTTTGCATGGCTGCTGCCCGACGCGCGCACATGGCGGATGAGCTCGTAGCCGTCCTTGCCCGGCAGCCCGATGTCGCTGACCAGGATGTCGGCGCCATGCTCCGCAAGAAAAGCCACGGCCGCGTCGTAGTCACCGGCCATCGAGACCGTGGCGCCGCGCTCCTGCAAAATCAATACCAGCAGGTCGGCTGCCTCGGTGTCGTCTTCCACGACCAGGATGCGCAGGTCCTGCAGTTCTTCCGAACCATCCACCAGGCTGGCCGCATCGGTGTCCTGGTCGGGTGACTGTCCTTCCAAGGTCGGGCTCTGGGGCAGCATCACCGTGACGGTGGTGCCCTGTCCCAGGCCGGGGCTCGAGACGGTGACTTCTCCGGAATGCAGGTCGACGAGGTGCTTGACGATCGACAGCCCGAGACCCAGGCCGCCGGTCGGGCGGCTGCCGGGCGTGGCGGCCTGTGTGAACTTCTCGAAGATGCGGTCGATGAAACTCGCTTCGATGCCTTTGCCGTGGTCGCGCACCGTCAGCAGCAGCTGGCTGTCCTTGGCCGACAGGCTGACCTCGATCAGCCCCCCCTCGCTGGAGAACTTGATCGCGTTGTTCAGGATGTTCCAGAAAATCTGCTGGAAGCGCGCCGGATCGACAAATGCCTTGACGCCGCGGGTCTGGGTATCCAGGCGCAGCGCCAGCTGCTTGGCCTCCATCATCGTCTTGAGCGAGTCGAGCGACGAGGAGATCAGCGCGTCCGGCTCGATCCATTCGCGCTCGAGCGCGAGCTTGCCGGAGTTGATGCGCGAGACATCGAGAATGTCGCTGATGATGCGCGCCTGGGTGCTGGCATTGCGTTTGATGGCGTCAAGGCTGCGCGCGAACTCCGGGGGCGGCGCCTTGCGCAGCAGCTGGTGCACGTTCATCATGATCGCGCTCAGCGGGTTGCGCAGCTCATGGGAAAGCACCGCCACGAAGTCGTCCTTGGAGCGGCTGTAGCGCTCGGCGGCAGCGCGCGCCGCCTGTTCGCGCTCGAGCAGCAGCTTGCGTTCCTGCTCCAGCTGGATACGGTTCGAGACATTCGACACCGCGGCCACGCGCAGCTCGCCGCCCACGCTGGGCGCCATGCTCCACTCGAGATGCAGCAGCTTGCCGTCGGCGTCGAGGAACACGACTTCCTCGCGCCACAGGGACTCGACGTTCTGCGCGGCGCTGATCGCCAGGATGTGCGGCTCGTGTCCCGGGGCGGAAAAGTCCGCGACCGGGTGACCCAGCACCTCTTCGGCGCTGCGCCCCATCATCTCGAGCATGGCCGGGTTGGCGTCCACGAACCGACCGCCATCGTCAATCAACGCAATGCCGCTTTGCGCCTGCTCGTAGATCGAGCGGAACTTGGCTTCGCTGTCGCGCACCCGTTCCTCGGCCAGGCGGGCCCGCACCAGCGCCTGGATGGTCGCCACGAGCATCGCCGGCTCGGCCGGATGCGTGAGGTAGGCATCCGCTCCGGCGTCCAGCCCGGCGACCTTGTCGGTCTCGGTAATGAACGCGGCCGACAAATGCACGATGGGCAGCGAGCTGGTGTCCTCGCGCTCGCGCATCATCCGGCAGACCTCGAAGCCGTCGATATCCGGCAGGTGCACGTCCAGCACGACCGCGGAGATGTCGCCCAGCGACAGATCGAGCCCGCTTTGGCCCGTGCCGGCTTCAATCGTGCGAAACCCCGCCGCGCGCAGCGAACGAGCGGTTGCATAACAGGTGACCGGGTTGTCATCGACGACCAAGACCGTGTGTTCGGACCGATCGATGCTGACGTTGAGTCTGGCGGAGGTGGGTTGCATGTTGCTTAGGATGAGCACTGCTGATTCGCGACTTGCGCAGCGGCTGGCGCCACGCTGATGGGAATGGTGACGTAGAAGGTCGAACCCTTTTGAGATTCGCTCTCGACGGCCACGGTGCCGCCCAGCAGTTCGGCCAGACGCTTGCTCAGCGACAGGCCCAGGCCCGTGCCGCGCAGGCGCTTCTGGATCGGCGAGTCGATCTGCGTGTAGTCCTGGAATATGGCGTCATGGAACTCGGCCGCAATGCCGATGCCGGTATCGCTCACCGCAAACTGCACGGAGTCTTCCGAGAACCGTCGGGCGCTGACCCGGATCTCGCCACGCAGCGTGAATTTCAGCGCGTTGCTGATGAAATTGCGCAGGATCTGCGCGAGCTTGCGGTCATCGGAAAACAGCTTGGGCACGTTCACCGGTTCCTCGAAAATCAGGGTGACGTCCGGATTGACGCCCATCGGCTTGAACATCCCGCGCAGCGCCGAGAACACATCGACCATCTCGAACCAGTCGGGCGAGACATCGATGCGCCCGGCCTCGACCTTGGCCAGGTCCAGCAGGTCGTTGACCATATCGGCAAACTCGGCCGAGGTGGTCTGGATGAAGCGCACCTGCTTTTCCTGCTCCTCGGTCAGAGGTCCGTCCATACGGTCCAGCAGGATGCGTGCAATGCTCTGGATCGCGCCGATCGGGGTTCTGAACTCATGGCTCATATAGGCCAGGAAGCGGCTCTTGAGCTCGGTGGCCTGGCGCAGATGGTCGGCCTGGGTATCGAGTTCCGCATAGAGTGCAAGTACGCCGTGGTTGGTTTCCTCCAGCTCGGACTGCAAGGCCTCCACCTGGGCCCGGGCCGCAGCCAGAGCAAGCACCAGGTCGGCAACCTCGACGCTCCCGGCAGCACGGTCAATTTCCATCGCGTTATCCATGGTGCCTCCTAATCGCCTCTACGGACCACCAGCACGGTCACATCGTCCCGCCCGCGGCCAAAATCCCGCACCAGCACGGCCGCGGCCAACGTGGGGTCGCGCCCGATGAGCCCGGCGATGGCTTCGGGAGGCCAGCGCGACTGCAGGCCATCGCTGTGACAGACCACCAGCGCATGCGCCGGCCATTGATTTTTTGTTTCTTCGATGCGCCGCATCTGTACGCCCACGGTGCCGTTTTGCGCCAGCACGGAACGGTTGAACACCCCGTTGACGACGCGGATCATGACATTGCCCGCGCCCACCATCAGCAAGCTGTCGGCCTCGGCGTCGAGCTGGGCGCGCGTGACGGCGGCCCCGCGCGTCATGCGCAAGATGAAATGGGACTCTTCCAGCGCCGTTTTCATCTCGGCAAACGGCTGGCTGGCAAAGTGGTCCACTGCGGCGAGGGACGCTTCTGCCGCATAGGGGCCGTGTCCCAGCCCATCGGCCACCATCAGGGCGGCACGGTGGTCTTCGAACGCAACGCCCCAGCTGTCCCCGCACACGGTTTCACCCGGTGCGGGCAGCGCCACCACGCCCCATTGGAAAGCACGCTTTCTGGGCGGGCCAAGCCGCAAACGGGCCAGGATGACGGTGCCCTTGTCGACTTCCGAATGGATGTCGAAATCCGTGGCCAGCCGCTGCACCGCGCCCAGGCCCGTGCCGGGCGTGCCCGCAGTGGAAAAGCCATCGCGCATGGCCCGCGGCAGGTCGTGGATGCCCGGGCCGTGGTCGACCGACAGGATTTCGAGCTCGGGCACATCGCCCTGGCGCGCGGCAATCCACAGCTGACCCTGGCGCGCATGCTTGCAGAGATTGCTGCCGAGTTCGTTGATAAGGATGGCAGCCTGGCCGCTGCTCACCTCGCCGAAGCCAAGGTCACGGCAGAGGGCCGCCACATGGCGGCGCGCCTGCCCCACACAGCTGGGATCGTCTATGGCAAAGGCGACATGGCTGGAACCTTTGATTACTTCCACCGGGTCACGCTGACGCAGGTGCCAGCACCCACGGCCGATTCAATTTCAAACTCATGGACCAGCCGCTTGCTGCCGGACAGACCCAGGCCCATGCCCTTGCCCGAGGTCCAGCCGTCCTTGAGCGCCAGGCCCATGTCCGGAATGCCCGGGCCCTGGTCCTTGAAGCGCAGACGCAGGCCCTGCTTGAGCATGTCGGTCAGGATTTCCCACTGCATCTCGCCGCCGCCGCCATAGACCACGGTGTTGCGCGCCAGCTCGCTGGCCGCTGTGATCATCTTGGTCTGGTCCACCAGGGTAAATTTCAACGCGATCGCAAGCCTTCTCACCACCTGGCGACACGAGATGATATCGGCCTCGCTGCGCAGCGGCTCCACACCCTGGGTGTCATTCGACAATTAAATCTCCCTCGGCGCATGCCTCAAGAAGAGCCATTCCGCGGCTGACATTGAGGGCGGTTTTCACGCCGTCAAGCGACAGCCCCAGCTCCACCAGTGTGATGGCCACGGCAGGCTGCATGCCGACGACCACCGTCGTGGCGTCGAGAATGCGTCCGATTCCCGAGATGGACGCCAGCATGCGGCCGACGAACGAATCGACGATTTCCAGGGCGGAAATGTCGATCAGCACGCCGTTGGCGCTGGTCTTGGCAATCTGCTCTGCAAGGTCATCCTGCAGGGCCATTGCGGTCTGGTCTTCCATGTCGACCTGGATGGTCACGAGCAAGGAACGCCCCATGCGCAAAATCGGGATGCGGTACATAGCCTCGTGCCTACTTTGTCTTGGTGAAGGTATAGCCGTTGCGTTTGAGTGCCAGGGCCAGCGCGTCGGCCAGCGTGGCTTTCGAGGTCACGGATTGGAGGTCGATGCCCAGATGCACGATGGTCTGCGCGATCTGCGGACGGATGCCGCTGATGATGCAGTCCGCACCCATCAGCCGAATGGCCGTAACGGTCTTGAGCAGATGCTGGGCCACCAGCGTGTCGACGGTGGGCACACCGGTGATGTCGATGATGGCCAGCGTCGCTTCGGTTTCCACGATGCGCTGCAGCAATGCTTCCATCACCAGCTGGGTGCGGTTCGAGTCGAGCGTGCCGATCATCGGCACGGCCAGAATGCCGTCCCAGAGCTTGATCACGGGTGTCGACAGCTCGAGCAATTCTTCCTGCTGGCGCGTGATCAGCTGCTCGCGGGTGCGCTGGTAGGCATCGACGGTCCATTGGGCCAGCGTGTCGACCAGTGCCGATACCTCGGAGATGGCTTGCACCAATGCCTGGGTGTCGGCCGACAGTTCCTTTTGCAACACCACGAAGATAGGCTGCTTCAAGGCGAGGATGAAGGCACTGGTGCTTCCGGCCGTAGTGCCCTGCGCTGCGCGCGAGGCAGACAGCTCTTCGAGGGCCGCCTTGACGGGTTGCCAGGCGCCCGCGCCCGAGCCGTACGCGGCACCGGACTCAATGGCTGGCAGCAAAGCCGCCAGAATGCTGGTGGCTTCGGCGCGTGCCTTGGGGGAAGTGCTTATTCCTCCTGCGGCCGTACCCCAGCCCTCCAGGATCGCTGGTTGCTCGCGCTGCAACAAAATCGCCAAAGTGTCATAACTTGTATTCACGGCAACCCTCTCTGAATGTAACTTCTTTAACTTCCGAGGATTATGCGGCAAGTGGGTGGCTTGCCTCCTTTCAAGGCCATGGATGCGGCGCTAACGGGAACGCCTCCTACATGGGATGAATGCATTTGCTTGGTCGGCGGTGCTGGCCGTGCAGCGGCACCTTGCGGGTAGTTGATGCGCCCCTGTTGGCTTTGACCGGGTTTCTTTTTGCTGAAAAATTAAGCAGCTACAATCTTGCCTCTTTTTCCCGCCTCCTTTCCCCACCCCCATCCTCCTCATGGCTGCGCTGCGCATTGGTCACATTCCGCTGGATAACCGCCTGTTTGTCGCCCCCATGGCCGGGGTGACGGACCGGCCGTTTCGCCAGCTGTGCAAGGCGCTGGGCGCGGGCTATGCAGTCAGCGAAATGGTGACCTCGCGCCGGGACCTGTGGAACAGCCTCAAGACCTCGCGCCGGGCCAACCATGAGGGCGAGCCCGGGCCGATCGCGGTGCAGATCGCGGGCACCGATGCCGCCATGATGGCCGATGCCGCGCGCTACAACGTCGACCGCGGCGCGCAGATCATCGACATCAACATGGGTTGCCCGGCCAAGAAGGTCTGCAACAAGTGGGCCGGCTCGGCGCTGATGCAAAACGAGAAGCTGGCGGTGGAGATCGCCGAGGCGGTGGTCGAGGCCTGCGCCCCGGCCAACGTGCCGGTGACGCTGAAGATGCGCACCGGCTGGAGCGACGACCACAGGAACGCCGAGGTGCTGGCGCGCGCGTTCGAGGGCGTGGGCATCCAGATGCTCACGGTGCACGGACGCACGCGCGAGCAGGGCTACAAGGGCTTTGCCGAATACGACACGATTGCCGCGGTGAAGGCCGCGGTGCGCGTGCCGGTGGTGGCCAACGGCGACATCACCACGCCCGAGAAGGCGCGCGACGTGCTGGCCTATACCGGCGCCGATGCGAACATGGTCGGCCGCGCGGCCCAGGGCCGGCCCGGGATCTTCCGCGAGATCGGCCATTTCCTGGCCACTGGGGAGCACATGGCGCCGCCGCTGGTGGCCGAGCTGCGCCGGCTGCTGCTGGACCACCTGCAGGACCACTACAGTCTCTACGGCGAGGGCACGGGCGTGCGCAGCGCGCGCAAGCACATCGCCTGGTACCTGCGCAGCCTGCCCGGGGGGGAGGCATTGCGCCAACATATCAACACCATCGAGGACTGCGGCGTGCAGTCGCAGGCCGTGGCCGACTACCTGGATCAGCTGGCCACGCAGATGGACCGGCTGCCGGTGGCGGCCGCGTCCGGCCACGCCCAGCCTCAGGAAGAATCCGCAGGACAGACTGCATGAGCAACCAGAATATCGAACAAACCGTGCGCGACAGCCTCGAGAGCTATTTCCGCGACCTGGATGGCGAGGCGCCCAACGGCATGTATGACATGCTGCTGCGCGTCGTCGAGAAACCGCTGCTCGAAGTCGTGATGAGCCAGGCCGACCACAACCAGTCGCGCGCCGCCGAATGGCTGGGCCTGAACCGCAACACGCTGCGCAAGAAGCTCGTCGAGCACCAGCTGCTCTGACCATCGGCCGTCGACCGCGCGCGCCTTCCCATTTCCTTTTGAAAATCTCCACCATGAACGCACTTCTTTCCGTCTCCGACAAGACCGGCATCGTTGAATTCGCCCAGGCGCTGCACGCCATGGGCATCAAGCTGCTCTCGACCGGCGGCACCGCCAAGCTGCTGGCAGACCAGGGCCTGCCCGTGACCGAAGTCGCCGAAGTGACCCAGTTCCCGGAGATGCTCGACGGCCGCGTCAAGACCCTGCACCCCAAGGTGCACGGCGGCCTGCTCGCGCGCCGCGAACTGCCTGCGCACATGGCGGCGCTCAAGGAACACGGCATCGACACCATCGACCTGCTGGTCGTGAACCTGTACCCGTTTGAGGCCACCGTCGCCAAGCCCGGCTGCACGCTGGCCGACGCGATCGAGAACATCGACATCGGCGGCCCGGCCATGGTGCGCTCGGCGGCCAAGAACTGGGCCGACGTCGGCGTGATCACAGACGCCTCGCAATACCCGGCCGTGCTGGCCGAGCTGCAGGCCTCTGGCCGGCTCTCGCACAAGCTGCGCTTCGAGCTGTCGGTGGCGGCTTTCAACCGCATCGCGCAGTACGACGGCGCGATCAGCGACTACCTGTCGAGCGTGAACTTCGAGGAAGAAAAGCTCGCCGAGGAATACGTGCCCACGCGCGCGGCCTTCCCCGGCCAGGCCAACAGCCAGTTCATCAAGGTGCAGGACCTGCGCTATGGCGAGAACAGCCACCAGCAGGCCGCCTGGTACCGCGATCTCGCGCCCGCCGCGGGCTCGCTGGCCACCGGCGTGCAGCTGCAGGGCAAGGAGCTGTCGTACAACAACATCGCCGACGCCGATGCGGCCTGGGAATGCGTCAAGAGCTTCGAAGCGCCGGCTTGCGTGATCGTCAAGCATGCCAACCCCTGCGGCGTGGCCGTGGCTGGCAATGCGCATGACGCCTATGCCAAGGCCTTCCAGACCGACCCGACCAGCGCGTTTGGCGGCATCATTGCCTTCAACCGCACCGTGGATCTGGCCGCGGCCCAGGCCGTGGCCAAGCAGTTCACCGAGGTGCTGATGGCCCCCGACTTCACGCCCGAGGCGCTCGAAGTCTTCAAGTCCAAGGCCAATGTGCGCCTGATGAAGATCACGCTGCCCGCCGACTACAACCAGGTGCGCAACGTGATCGAGTCCAAGCGCGTGGGTTCGGGCATGCTGCTGCAGACCGCCGACAACCATGAGCTGCAGCTCGCCGACCTGAAGATCGTGACCGTCAAGCAGCCGACCCCCGAAGAACTGCAGGACCTGCTGTTTGCCTGGAAGGTCGCCAAATACGTCAAGAGCAACGCGATCGTGTTCTGCAAGGGCGGCATGACGATGGGCGTGGGCGCGGGCCAGATGAGCCGCCTCGACTCGGCGCGCATCGCCTCGATCAAGGCCGAGGCCGCCAAGCTGTCGCTGCAGCAGACCGTGGTCGCCAGCGATGCCTTCTTCCCGTTCCGCGACGGCCTCGACGTCGTGGTGGACGCGGGTGCGACCTGCGTGGCCCAGCCCGGCGGCTCGATGCGCGACCAGGAAGTCATCGACGCCGCCAACGAGCGCGGCGTGGCGATGGTCTTCACCGGCGTGCGCCACTTCCGCCACTGATCGACGCTGACGATGGCGCGCCCCGCTTCCCATGCCTGGCGCTGGCTGGCCGCGGGCGCCGTGGCGCTGCTGGCGGCGGTGCTGGTGCTGGCATTTCGCACATTGACCGCCCCGGTCGTGCCGAGCGGGGCATCGGGCGCGCAGCAGATGCTGCGCACCGGCGCGATGCTGGTGCAAAGCCACTACTGCCTGCGCTGCCACGGCATGGCCCGTGTCGGCCCGGACTTCGCGCAGATTGCCCAGCGCTACCGCGGCGATGCCAGCGCGCCCGCGCAGCTGGCCGAGCGCATCCAGCATGGCAGCGCGGGCCGCTGGGGCCGCAAGCTGATGCCGCGCCAGCCGAATATCGGTCCTGAAGAGGCGCAGCTGCTGGCTGCCTGGGTGCTGGCGCAGCCCGATCCCGGTCAACCCTAGCGCTGACATCGCGGTCTGTGATGGCGGTGCCATCCGAAACCGCGGGCCACTGGGACTGCAGCGCAATAAACCGACGTTTTTGTTGCCCTTGGCGCATGTCTCGTGTGGGGATATGCGCAAATCACTATGCTTGCGCGTTTTCCACGGCGCAACCGGCGGCTGCACAGGGCAGCGTCCACAAGCGGCGCCGTCATTTTGCAAGGCAAGCGCATGCAGTGGCTCAGAACCAAATCCATAGAACAGGCGGTGGCCGACTCCGATGAGCCCGGGCGCCAGCTCAAGCGCAGTCTCGGGGTGTTCGATCTGATGATCCTGGGCGTCGCGGTGGCCGTGGGCGCGGGTATCTTCTCGGTCGGCGCGCGCGCCGCGGGCAGCTTCGCGGGCCCGGCGGTGATCTTCTCCTTCGTGCTGGCCGCAATGACCTGCGCGCTGGCAATGATGTGCTACGCCGAGTTCGCCTCCAGCATTCCGGTCACGGGCAGCGCCTATACCTATACCTATCTGACGATGGGCGAGGGCCTGGCCTGGATCATTGGCTGGAACCTGCTGCTGGAGATGGTCGCGGCCGCGGCCGTGGTGGCGAAGTACTGGGGCATCTACCTCAGCACGGTGTTCCGCCTCGGCGGCTGGGACGTGCCGAGCACGGTGTACCTCGGGCCGGTGGCCATGGACTGGGGCCCGCTGCTGATCGTCAGCCTGTTCACCGCGCTGCTGATCGCCGGCACCGAGGTCTCGGCCAAGGTCAACAATGTGTTCACGCTGATCAAGGTGGCCATCACGCTGTTCGTGATTGCCGTGGGCTTCAGCTACATGGATACCGCGAACTTCTCGCCTTTCGTGCCGCCCGCGCAGCCGCCGATCGCCGGCCCGGGCAGCGTCGGGGCGGATGCCTGGAGCCAGCCGCTGCTGTCGTGGCTCACGGGCGCGACCCCCAGCCAGTACGGCCTGACGGGCGTGATCTCGGGCGCGGCGCTGGTGTTCTTCGCGTTCATCGGCTTCGACGTGGTCGCGACCTCGGCCGAGGAAGTGCGCGACCCGCAGCGCAATCTGCCGCGCGGCATCTTTGGCGGGCTGGCGCTGGTCACGCTGCTGTACATCCTGGTGACGCTGGCGCTCACCGGCATGGTGCCCTACACCGAGCTGGCCAAGGCCGAGCACCCGTCGCTGTCCACCGCCTTCGTGCTGGTCGGCGCCGAATGGGCCGCGCAGGTCATTGCCGTGGGCGTGCTCGCCGGCCTGACCACGGTTGTGATGGTGCTGCTGATGGGCACCTCGCGCGTGCTGCTCGCGCTGTGCCGCGACGGCCTGCTGCCGCGCTCCTGGGGCACCACGTCAGTCAAGCGCAAGACGCCGGTGCGGCTGCAGCTGATGTGCGGCGCGGTGGTGGCGTTTCTCGCCGGCTTCACGAATGTCGGGCTGCTCGAGGAGATGATCAACATCGGCACGCTGTCGGCGTTCGTGATGGTCAGCCTGGCGGTGCCACTGCTGCGCAGGAAGCGCCCCGACCTGGAGCAGGCCCAGCACTATCGCGTGCCGCTCGTACCGCTGGTGCCGTGGCTGTCGGCCGCGCTGTGCTTCTATCTGATGCTCAACCTGACAACGCTGACCTGGGTGCGCTTCGTGGTCTGGCTGGGGCTGGGGGTGGTGGTGTACTTTGCCTATGGGGCAAGGCATTCGCGGCTGGGGGGCAGGCGCGATTCGACGGGCTAAAGGTTGCAGGACGCAGGACCCACTGGTTTTTTCCGTTCGCCCTGAGCCCGTCGAAGGGTCAAGGGCCTGTGCGAAAAATCCCGCTGAGCGTTACCGAAGTGCATGCCCCAAACTTGTGGGCAGGCCGTCCATCCTTCGACAAGCTCAGGACGAACGGTGATAGAAAGTCCATCCTTCGAAAGGCTCAGATCGGCGCGCAGGGTCTCACCGATTTGATCCGTTCGCCCTGAGCCCGTCGAAGGGTAACGGGCCTGCACGAAAAATCCGGCAGTGCCTTCCCGACGCGAGCGGTCCTCACTTGCGCGCAGGCCGTTCATCCTTCGATCCTTCGGCAAGCTCAGGATCAGGACGAACGGTTTTTGGGCCCGCTCACAACGTCTTGAACACCGCCCGCGCCGCCTCGACCGTCCGGTCGATATCCGCATCCGTATGCGCCGCGCTCACGAATCCCGCCTCGTACAACGCCGGCGCGAAGTAATGCCCGCGCTCGAGCATGCCATGGTAGAACTTGTTGAAGCGCTGGCCGTCGGTGCGCATGACCTCGGCGTAGGTGGTCGGCAGCTCGGGCAGGAAGAAGAAACCGAACAGGCCGCCTTCATGGTCGGCGCAAAACGGCAGGCCGGCTTCGTGCGCGGCCTCGGACAGGCCGGTCATCAGGCGGCCGGCCTGGCGGTGCAATTTGTCGTGGAAGCCCGCCTGGCTGATCAGCTCCAGCGTCTTCAGGCCGCAGGCCGTGGCAATCGGGTTGCCCGACAGCGTGCCGGCCTGGTAGACCGGGCCCAGCGGCGAGAGCTTTTCCATGATCTCGCGGCGCGCGCCAAAGGCGGCCATCGGCATGCCGCCGCCAATGACCTTGCCCAGCACCGTGATGTCGGGCGCAAAGCCCGGGATCTGCTTGGCGTAGACGCCCTGGGCGCAGCCCAGCGCGACGCGAAAGCCGGTCATGACTTCGTCATAGACCAGCAGCGCGCCGTACTGCGTGCACAGCTCGCGCAGGCGGCGCGTGAACGCGACGCTGGCGCGCACGAAATTCATGTTGCCGGCAATCGGCTCGATCATCACGCAGGCCAGGTCGTCCGCGTACAGGGCGAAGGCTTCCTCGAGCTGGGCAACGTCGTTGTACTCGAGCACCAGCGTGTCCTGCACGGCCTCGGGCGTGACGCCGGCGCTGGTGGCGTTGCCGAAGGTGGCCAGGCCCGAGCCGGCCTTGACCAGCAAGGCGTCGGAGTGGCCGTGGTAGCAGCCGTTGAACTTGATGATCTTCCTGCGGCCGGTGAAGCCGCGCGCCAGGCGAATGGCGCTCATCGTGGCTTCGGTGCCCGAGCTGACCAGGCGCACCATTTCCATGGACGGCAGCAGCGCGATGAGCTTCTCGGCCAGCGTGACTTCGCGCTCGGTGGGCGCGCCGAAGCTGAAGCCGTCGAGCGCCGCCTGCTGCACCGCGGCCAGCACCTCGGGGTGGCCATGGCCCAGGATCATCGGACCCCAGGAGCCGATGTAGTCGACGAACTGCTGGCCGTTGACGTCCCAGAAATGGGCGCCCTCGGCGCGCTGCACGAAGCGCGGCGTGCCGCCGACGGCATTGAAGGCGCGCACGGGAGAGTTGACGCCGCCGGGGATCACGGCCTTGGCGCGTTCGAACAGGGGAAGATTCAGGTCAGTGTTTGGTGTCATGGGGAGGCATCACGAAGCCCTCGAGGGGCAGGGGTTCATTCACCGAGCGGCCGGCAAGGGTCGCGGGCGCGGGTGCCGATTCCTCGGCTTCGGCCTCGGCATCGAGTTCGTCGTCCTCGGGCTGGGCCCAGAACATGCGGTCCGGCAGGAAATGGCCCATGCCCGGGCGGAAACCATTGTCCAGGCTGTGGTCCAGATATTCCAGCGCTTCCTGCGTCGCGCTGATCAGGTCGTTGCCGCTCGCGACCAGCGCCGTGAGCGCCGCCGACAGGGTGTCGCCGGCACCGGTGAAGGTGCCGTCGAACATCTCGAAGCGGTGGCTGGCAAGCACCGCCTGCGGGGTCGACAGCACGTTGTCGAGATACTGCTCGGGCAAGGGAATGCCGGTCACGAGCACATAGGGCACGCCCAGCGCATCGGCGGCCATGGCCAGGTCGCGGGCGCTCGGGCTGCGGCTGGCGTCCCAGTCGGGCAGCAGCCAGCGCCACAGCGTGCTGTGGTTGCCGATCAGCACCGAGGTCTGCGGCAGCACCAGCTCGCGGAAAGCGTCGAGGTACTGGTCGAGCAGGTCGTCGCGCCACCACGACAGCTCGGGCATGTAGCTGATGATCGGCAGATCGGGATAGTCTGAGGAGATCTCGGCAATGACGGCCAGGTTCTCTGGGCTGCCGGCGAAGCCGACCTTGATGGCGCGCACCGGAAGGTCCTCGAGCACGGCGCGGGCCTGCTCGTCGATGCAGTCGTCGGCAAAGCTGTGGTGCTCGAAGATGCGCGCGGTATCGCGCACATAGGTGCCGGTGACCACGCCCAGCGGGTGGCCGCCCACCGATGCAATGGTGGTGATGTCGGCGGTGAGGCCGCCGGCGCCGCTGGGGTCGTTGGCATTGAAAACCAGCACGCACACCGGCTGCGCTACATCGAGCTCTTCAGGCGTTGGGGTGCCCGAGGCAATGGGAGGGGTGGGGGAGGTTGCCATGGTAGGCCTTAGTGTGCACCGGCGCTGCAGCCGGTTGGGCCAAGGTGATGACTGGATACAATCGTTGCATTCTATGTGAAGGCCCTTTAAGCTGTGACCAACCCTAAGACTTGGATGTGTTTGATCTGTGGCTGGCTGTACCAGGAAGAGCTTGGCTGTCCTGAACATGGCATTCCGGCGCAAACGCGCTGGGAAGATGTTCCGATGAACTGGACCTGCCCGGAATGTGCTGCCCGCAAGGAAGACTTCGAGATGGTTGAAATTTGAGCACAGGATGCACCTGTGCCGTGGTTTGACTGGGAGGATCTCAAGTGACAACGACAGCAGACGCACCCCTGAAGGTGCTGGTGGTGGACGACAGCAACACCATCCGGCGCAGCGCCGAAATATTCCTGCGTCAGGGCGGCTATGAAGTGTTGCTTGCCGAAGACGGCTATGACGCTCTGGCCAAGGTCAACGACCACCAGCCGCAGCTGATCTTCTGCGACATCCTGATGCCCCGGCTCGATGGCTATCAGACCTGCGCCATCATCAAGCGCAATGCGCGCTATGCCGATATTCCGGTGGTCATGCTCTCGTCCAAGGACGGTGTGTTTGACAAGGCCCGCGGCCGCATGGTTGGCTGCCAGGACTACCTGACCAAACCCTTTACCAAAGACCAGTTGCTGCAGGCCGTGCGGCAGTTCGGCAAGATCCCCGAAGGAGCGATGTGATGGCTGTGCAGAAGGTGCTGGTAGTGGACGACTCCAAGACCGAGCTGATGTTCCTGACCGATCTGCTGCAAAAGCAAGGCATGCAGGTGCGCTGCGCCGAGAATGCCGATCAGGCGTTTCGCAGCCTGGCCGAGGAAAAACCCGATCTGATCCTGATGGATGTCGTGATGCCCGGGCAAAACGGCTTCCAGCTGACGCGCTCCATCACGCGTGACCCCCAGTACGCCGATGTGCCGATCATCATG
The DNA here is from genome assembly GCA_040514115.1 of Comamonas sp. GTDB lineage: Bacteria > Pseudomonadota > Gammaproteobacteria > Burkholderiales > Burkholderiaceae_C > Comamonas. Next base: position 41,454 of record JBEVDH010000178.1, read on the forward strand.
TGCACCAGCAAGAGCCAGGAAACCGACCGGGTCTGGGGCTTGCGCCAGGGCGCGCGGGCCTACATCACCAAACCCGTGGACCCGGCGGAGCTGCAGGCCAAGATCGCCGCGCTGGGCTGAGCGGCGCCCATGGCCAATCGTGAAGCCCTGAGGCAACTGCACGCGCGGCTGGCCGCGCGGCTGCATGCGGCGCGCAGCGAAGGCGTGACCACCGCGCGCTGGCTGGCCGTCGAGGCCGGCGCCAGCCGCTATCTGATGCCGCTGGTGCATGCCGGTGAGATCTTTCCCTGGTCGGGCGTGCTGCGCGTGCCCTACACCCGGCCCTGGCTGCTGGGCGTGGCCAATCTGCGTGGCACGCTCGCGGCCGTGGTGGATTTCTCCGGCCTGCTCGGGCAGTCGACGGCGCGCAGCGAGATGGCGCTGGCCGGGGCCAGCCTGCTGGCTTTCAATCCAATGCTCGAAGTGCATGCGGCGCTGCTCGTGGACCGCCTGCTGGGCCTGCGCGGCGCCCAGGACTTCACCGGCATGCAGGATGCGCCCGCCGACGCTCCCGCCTGGCGGGGTGCGACCTATTTCGACGCGGCGGGCGATTCCTGGCAGGAAATCGATCTGCGCCTGCTGTCGCACGACCCTGACTTTCTCCATATCCGTGCCTGACTTTTTCTCTTGAGGCTGCGTCATGTCTTTTGCCCAGAAATTTGGAAGAGTGTTCCCGCGCCGCGTCGCGGACCACCCCGGTGACGCGCCGAGCGCTCGCTCTGAAAAGGACGACCAGGAGCTGGTGGCGCTGCCACTGCTCGGGCGCGCCAGCGCGGCGCGCCACCAGCGCCGGCTGCTGACGCTGCTCGCCATCGGCGTGGTCGTGCTGGCGCTGATGGCGGCGTGGGTGCTGCAGCAGGCCGAGCGCTCGGCGCAGCAGCTCGCGGCCAACGGTCAGGCGCTGATGCAGTCGCAGCGGCTGGCCAAGTCGACCTCGCAGGCCATGACCGGCAACCGGGTGGCGTTTGAGGGCGTGCAGGAAAGCGTGACCGCGCTGGCGCGCAGCGTGCGCGCGCTGGCCAGCGGCGACGGCGAACTGGGCGTGCAGCCGCTGGGCGCCGAATCTGCGCCGGCGCTGCAGGGCATCGTGGCACTGATGGAGCGCGCCGAAAGCAGCGCGCAGAAGGTGCTGGCGCAACGCTCGGTGCTGATGCAGGTCGGCGAGGCGCTGCGCGCGCTCAACCGCCAGTCGCCGGAGCTGCTGGAAGTCGCCGAAACGGTGGCTTCGCTCAAGCTGCAGCAGGGCGCGTCGCCCGCCGAGATCTCGGCCGCGGGCCAGCTGGTGATGCTGACCCAGCGCATCGGCAAATCGGCCAACGAGTTCCTTACCGCCGAAGGCGTGAGCCCCGAGGCCGTGTTCCTGCTGGGCAAGGATCTGAATTCGTTCAAGGAAATCGCGCAAAGTCTGCTGGACGGCAACAGCGAGCTGCGCCTGGGCGCGACGCGTGACCCGCAGACGCGCGAGCAGCTGCAGGCGCTGATTGCGCTGTACGAGCAGACGCGCACCGGCGCCAGCGCCATCCTGGGCAACCTGCAGGGCCTGGTGGCGGCGCGCGAGGGCCACACGACGATCAACAACGACAGCGAGGCGCTGCGCCGCGCGCTCGAGGCGCTGCAGGGCCAGCTGCGCGATACGGCCGGGCTCAATGCCGGGCAGGTCGCGATGCTGGCGCTGGTGGGCCTGTTCGTGCTGCTGTGCGGCGTGGGTATCTCGCGCGTGCAGCTCGCCGACAGCCGTAACCGCCAGGGCACGGCCGAGCTGCAGCAGCGCGACGCGCGCCTGCAGGAGCAGGAAGCCAAGCGCGTCAACGACGCCAACCAGGCCGCTATTTTGCGGTTGATGAACGAGCTGCAGACGGTGGCCGAGGGCGACCTGACGCAGGAAGCGACGGTCACCGAGGACATCACCGGCGCCATCGCCGACTCGGTGAACTACACCGTGGAAGAGCTGCGTCTGCTGGTGGGTAGCGTGCAGAACACCGCGACGCGCGTGGCGCAGACCACGGCCAAGGTCGACAGCACTTCGACCGAGCTGCTCGCGGCCTCGACCGAGCAGCTGCGCGAGATCCGCGAAACCGGCCGCTCGGTGCTCGACATGGCGGCGCGTATCAACCAGGTGTCGGCCCAGGCGCAGGAATCGGCCGCGGTGGCGCGCCAGTCGCTGCAGGCCGCGGACCAGGGCCTGAAGGCGGTGCAGAACACCATTGGGGGCATGAACGCGATCCGCGACCAGATCCAGGACACCTCCAAGCGCATCAAGCGCCTGGGCGAGTCGTCGCAGGAGATCGGCGAGATCACCGAGCTGATTTCCGACATCACCGAGCAGACCAACGTGCTTGCGCTCAACGCCGCCATCCAGGCCGCATCGGCCGGGGAAGCGGGCCGGGGCTTCTCGGTCGTGGCCGAGGAAGTGCAGCGGCTGGCCGAACGCTCGGCCGATGCGACGCGCCAGATCGCGGTGCTGGTCAAAGCCATTCAGACCGACACCCAGGATGCGGTGGCCGCGATGGAGCGCTCGACGCAGGGCGTGGTGCAGGGCGCGCAGCTGTCCGATACCGCGGGCACCGCGCTCAGCGAGATCGACAGCGTGTCGCGCCGCCTGGCCGAGCTGATCGAGCAGATCTCGCAGTCGACCTCGCGCGAGGCCGACCTGGCCAATGGCGTGGCCGACAATATCCAGCATATTTTCGCGGTGACCGAGCAGACCGGCGAGGGCACGCGCAGCACGGCGCAGCAGGTGCGCGAGCTGTCGCACATGGCCGAGGAACTGCGCCAGTCGGTGGCGCGTTTCAAGATTGCCTGAGGCTTCCCCTTTCCCATACCGGCGCTTGACTGCCGGGGAGTTGCGCATGTCTTCCACTGATGCCATTTTTTCACCCGAGACCCCGGGCGCCGCAGCGCCGGCCCCCGCGGCGCCGGGCGAGCAGGACCTCGGGCCGCTGGCGTGGGTCATCGACGAGCTGCGCAAATCGCTCGAGGGCACGGCCAAGGCATTTGCCCGGTTTGCGCGCGGCAGCGAGCTGCACCCGGAGCCGGGCCACGCGGCGCTGGACACCCTGGCGCTGCAGCAGGCGCTGCACCAGGCCGGCGGCGCGCTGCAGATGGTGGAGATGCCCATGCCCGCGCTGCTGGTGCAGGCCATGGAGGCCGCGCTGCTGCGGCTGGCGCAGGAGCCCGAGCGCTGCACGCCAGACGCCGCGGCCCTGCTGGAAAACGCCTGCTTTGCATTGCTGGAATACCTCGAGACCTTGCTGTCGGGCCGGCAGGTGGCAGCCGTGGCGCTGTTTGCGCAATACCGCGCGGTGCAGGCGCTGGCCGGCAACGAGAAAGTGCATCCGGCGGATCTGTGGCCCGCCGAGCGGCGCCTGCATGAGCCGGCCTGGGAGGATGGATCGCCCGCGCTGGCCTATGGCCCGCAGGCGCGCGCGCTGCTCGACGCGGGCGTGCTGGCGCTGGTCAAGACCGGCCAGCCCGAGGCCGCGGCCCAGCTGCGTGCCGCCTGCCTGGGCTTCGTGGCCGCGCAGACCGAGCCGGGCACGCGCACCTTCTGGAAGATCGCGGCCGGGTTCTTCGATGCATTGGCCCAGGGCCGGCTCTTGCCCGATGTCTACGCCAAGCGCGCGGCTTCGCGCGTGTTGATGCAATACGCGGCAATGGCCAAGGGCGACAGCCAGCTGCCCGATCGGCTGACCCAGGACCTGCTGTTTTTCTGCGCGCAGGCGCAGGCCGAGGGCGCCCAGGCGCCCGCGCTGGAGGCGATACGCGCCGCTTTTGGCCTCGCGCGCCACGTGCCCGTCGATTACGAGCGCCCGCGCTTTGGCCGCTTCGATCCCGCGCTGCTGGCGCAGGCGCGCAAGCGCGTGGCCGGGGCGGCCGAGTGCTGGTCGGCGCTGGCCGGAGGGGAGCGCAGCAAGATCAAGCCGGTGGTCGAGCAGTTCGGCCAGGTCTGCGACGCATTGAACAAGCTGTACCCCGACAGCACCGGCCTGGCGCGCGCGCTGCAGCGCGTGATCGACGCGATGGCGCGCAGCGGCGAGCCGCCCGCCCCGGCGCTGGCGCTTGAAGTGGCGACCGCGATTCTCTACCTGCAGGCCGCGCTGGCCTCGCCGGAGCTGGCCGATGAATCGCTGGCCGCGCATTCGGAGCAGCTCGCGCAGCGCCTGGATGGCGTGCGCCAGGGCATGGATTCCCAGCCGCTCGAGCCGTGGATGGAAGATCTGTACCGGCAGGTGAGCGACAGCCAGACCATGGGCAGCGTCGTCGGCGAGCTGCGCGCGACGCTGGCGGAAACCGAAAACCTGCTGGACCAGTTCTTTCGCCAGCCGGCGCAGCTCGAGCTGCTGGCGCCGGTGGCCGGGCACATGGCGCAGATGCGCGGCGTGCTGTCGGTGCTGGGCCTGGAGCAGGCCTGCCTGGCGGTGGTGCGCATGCGCGACTGCGTCGAGCAGCTGATGCGCGGCGAGGTGGCTGCGGGCGAGCAGCCGCAGGTGTTTGCGCGGCTGGGCAACAACCTGGGCGCGCTCGGGTTCCTGATCGACATGCTCAGCTACCAGCGCAACCTCGCGCGCACGCTGTTTGTCTATGACGAGACGCTGGGCGAGCTGCGCATCCTCATGGGCCGCCAGCGCGGGCGCGCCGGCGATGCGCCCGGGGAGCAGGCGCCGCAGCCCGCATTGGTGGCTGAAGCCGCACCGCTGCTGGCCGAGGTCACGCCGCTGCTGCCCGAATCCGCACCGCTGCTGCCCGAATCCGAACCGCTGTTGCCCGAATCCGAACCGCTGTTGCCCGAGCTGCCGCTGATGGCAGCCGAGCCAGCAGAGCCCGTGCCCGCGCCCGCGCCGCTGAGCCTGGCCCCCGAAGACACGGACGACGAGCTGCGCGCGATCTTCCTGGAAGAAGCGCGCGAGGTCGTGGGCCAGGGCCATGAGGCGCTCGATGCGCTGGCTGCCGATGCCGCGCAGGGGAGCGCGCAGACGGACCTGCGCCGCGCCTTCCACACGCTCAAGGGCAGCGCGCGCATGGTCGGGCTCGATGAATTCGGCGAGGCCGGCTGGGCGATGGAACAACTGATCAATGCCTGGCTGTCCGAGCAGCAGCCCATGCCGGCGGCCTGGCAGGCATTGGCCCGCGATGCGCTGCAGGCATTTGCGGCCTGGACCGAGGCCATTGCCCACGGCCAGGACCAGGACTGGTCGGCCACGCCGTTTCGCGCCGCTGCCGATGCGATGCGCCTCGAAGGCCAGCGCGCGCCCGTGGCGCTGCAGCCCTCGCGCCGCCGCGCACTGCGGGATACGCCGGCGCCGCAGGCCGAGCTGCCGGGCCAGGACGAAAGCCCCGCCCCCCTGCCGGATCCGGGCGTGGCCGAGGAAATCGACTTTGCGGTATTTGAATCCGCGCTGCAGGCCAGCGAACAACCGCCCGAAGCCGCGCCGGATACCGACGCGGCGCCCGACGCGCACGATGACGCACCCGAGTGGGAAGACACCCATATCCAGGATGACATGCCGCAGGAGGTGCCCGGCGCTGTGGTGCCGGAACCGGAACTGGAACTGGAGCCAGAGCCAGAGCCAGAGCCCGAAGTGCAGCCGGAGCCGGCTCATGCACCCGAACCCGAATTCGAATCCTTCGACGACAAGGTCAAGCAGATCGACGATCTGCGCATTCCCTTGCCGCTGTACAACGTCTACCTGAACGAGGCCGATGAGTGGTCGCGCTGCCTGGATGCGGCGCTGCAGGAATGGACGCTCGCGCCGCAGCGCCCCCAGCCCGAGGAGGCGGTGGGCTATGCGCATTCGCTGGCCGGCAGCTCCGCCACCGTGGGCTTCAAGGAGCTGTCGCGCCTGGCACGCGCGCTCGAACACGCGCTGATGCACGTGCGGCCGCAGGGCGCGGTCGATGCGCCGCAGCTCGCTGTGTTCCAGGCCGCGGGCAACGAAATCCGCCGGCTGCTGCACCAGTTCGCCGCGGGCTTTCTCAAGGCGCCGCTGCCGGCGGTGCACGAGGCGCTGGCGCAGCTGCTGGCTGCCGAAATACACAGTCCGCCAGGCGAGGACGATGCGCCGCGCGACGCCGAGGAAGCGCTCTGGGCGCAGGAAATGCGCCTCGAGGCCGGCTACCGCAAGCAGGCCGAGGGCGAGGCCGCACCGCAACGCCTCGGTGCGCCAGTGGCCGCAGCGGTGGGAATCGACAGCGACATCGATGACGACATCGAGGTGCTGGATGCGCTGGACCCGGATCTGTTTGCGATTTTCGAGGAAGAAGCCGCCGAGCTGCTCCCGGCGCTGGGCATGGCGCTGCGCGACTGGGCGGCGCACCCGCAGCGGCTGGAGGCCCGCAGTGCCGGCCTGCGCGCGCTGCACACGCTCAAGGGCAGCGCGCGGCTGGCCGGCGCCATGCGCCTGGGGGAAATGACCCACCGGCTGGAATCGGCCATCGAGTACATCGATGCGCAGGCGCCGCAGGCCGCGCAGATCGAGCCGCTGCTGGGCAGCTTCGACATCTTGAACGCGCATTTCGGCGCGCTGCGCCTGCTGGACGAGGAGGGCGCCGCGGCGCTGCCGGGCCCGCTTGCTGGCGCCGAAGATCCGGCGCCGGCCGTCGATACCAGCCCGGCGCACGCCGGCCGGCGTGCGCCGACGTTTGCGCCGATCGCTCCACTGACGGCCGCACGCACGGCGTCGCAGCAGTCGGTGCGCGTGCGCGGCCAGCTGCTCGACCGCCTGATCAACCAGTCGGGCGAGGTGCTGATCGCGCGCTCGCGCATCGACGCGCGCCTGGTGCAGGCGCGCAGCTCGCTGCACGACCTGGGCGGCAACCTCGAGCGCCTGCGCCAGCAGCTGCGCGACATCGAAGTGCAGGCCGAGACGCAGATGCAGTCGCGGCTGGCGCTGTCGAAGGATTCCGCGGCAGGCTTCGATCCGCTGGAGTTCGACCGCTTCACGCGCGTGCAGGAGCTCACGCGCATGATGGCCGAGTCGGTCAATGACGTGGCGACGGTGCAGCGCAACCTGCAGCGCGACCTCGCGGCGGCGGAGGACGACCTCGTGGCCCAGGGCCGCCAGGCGCGCGACCTGCAACGCGACCTGCTGCGCACGCGCATGGTCGAGTTCGACGCAATCTCCGAGCGGCTGTATGCCGTGGTGCGCCAGACATCGAAGGAGATGGGCAAGCAGGTGCGGCTGAACCTGGTGGGCGGCACGATTGAAATGGACCGCGGCGTTCTTGACCGCATGGTGCCGGCCTTCGAGCATCTGCTGCGCAACAGCGTGGCCCATGGCATCGAGCCGTCCGCGCAGCGCGAGGCGCTGGGCAAGAGTGCGACCGGCACCATCAGCGTGACGCTGCAGCACGAGGGCAACGATGTGCGCGTGCGCGTCGAGGATGACGGCGCGGGGCTGGACCTGGCACGCATCACCGCGGTCGCCGTGGCGCGCAAGCTGGTGGCCGAGGACGCGGTGATCACGCCGCTCGAAGCCGGCCAGCTGATCTTCCAGCCCGGCTTCACCACGGCCACCGAGCTGACCGGGGTGTCGGGGCGCGGCATCGGCATGGATGTGGTGCGCGCCGAGGTCAATGCGCTGGGCGGGCGCATCGAGACGCAGAGCACGCCGGGCGCGGGCACCGCGTTTGCGCTGGTGCTGCCGCTGACCACGGCAGTGACGCAGGTGGTCATGCTGCGCATGGGCCGCTTTGCCGTGGGCGTGCCCGCCAACCTGGTGGAGATCGTGCGCCGGGTGCCGCTCGCCGCGCTGCAGGAGGCTTACCGCACGGGCGGGCTCGAGGAGCCGGGCAGCGACGAACCCGTGCCCTTTTTCTGGGGCGGGGCGCTGTGGCAGTCGTCCGCGCAAAGCCTCGAGGGCGTGGGCAAGACGCGCGCCGTCGTGGTGCTGCGCAGCGCTTCGCAGCGGCTGGCGCTGCATGTCGATGAAGTGCTGGGCAACCAGGAGCTGGTGGTGAAGCCGCTGGGACCGCAGCTCGCGCGCCTGCCAGGGCTGACCGGCATGTCGGTGCTGGCCTCGGGCGCGGTGGTGCTGATCTACAACCCGGTGGCGCTGGCCACCGTGTATGGCGAGCAGGTGCGCGAACAGCTGCGGCGCAACCCGGCGCCCGCCGCGCAGCCCGCGGGCGGCGACGGCGTGGCGCTGGTGCAGCCCCAGGCGGCCGGGGCCGGCGAGGTCCCGCTGGTGCTGGTGGTCGACGACTCGATCACCGTGCGCCGCGTGACCCAGCGCCTGCTGCAGCGCGAAGGCTACCGCGTCGAAGTGGCCGCCGACGGCCTGCAGGCGCTCGAACGCCTGCAGCACGCGCGCCCGGCGGTGGTGCTGTCCGACATTGAAATGCCGCGCATGGACGGCTTCGACCTCGCCCGCCAGATCCGCGCCGACACCCGCCTGCATGACCTGCCGATCATCATGATCACCTCACGCATCGCGCAAAAACACCGCGCGCTGGCGCAGGAGCTTGGCGTGGACCACTATCTGGGCAAGCCCTATTCGGATGAGGAGCTGCTGGGGCTGGTGAAGCACTACGCGGCGGTGCAGATGGCGGGGGCGCCCGGGGCTTGAGGGCAGGCGGTTCATTCTTTTGCGGGGTGCCCTGGAGCTTGAGGACTGGCCGTCCATCCTTCGACAGGCTCAGGACGAACGGGGGGTTACCGTTCGCCCCAAGCAATCTTTCGAATGTTGCGCGCGACTCTAAATCCTCCGTTCGCCCTGAGCCTGTCGAAGGGTGAAGGTCCCCGCTAGATTTAGCAGCGGGCCTTCCCTGCGCAAACGAATCTAAACCACCCCCCCCTTCACCACCCCATACCTCTCCAACGTCCGCTCCCTTGCCTCGGCATGGTCCACCAGCGGGCGCGGATAGCGGCCCGGCCCCAAAGCCGCCCCCGCATCCACCAGCTCCACCCCCGCCGCCGCCAGCGCCGGCCCGC
>JBEVDH010000036.1:0-3180 GCA_040514115.1 Comamonas sp.
GCCGACAAGGCCTCCGACGAGCCAACCGCCGATCTGCTGACCCAGCGCCTGTCCGTGCACGAGCAGACCGCGTGGATGCTGCGCTCGCTGCTCGAGGAATAAATTCCAGCCAACGCCGGAATGAAAAAGGCCACCCGAGGGTGGCCTTCGAATGAAAGGGCCTGCATGCAGGCCCTTTTGCATTGCGCTCAGCGCCCCGCGCCCCGCGCTCAGCGCTCAGCGCTTGTCGGGCAAGGCGTAGGCAATCACATAGTCGCCCCGGTCCACCGACTGGCGGGCGCCGCCGGCCGAGATCACCACATACTGCTTGCCCGTCTTGGGCGACTTGTAGGTGATCGGCGTGCCCTGGCTGCCCACGGGCAGGCGCTGCTTCCAGACTTCCTTGCCGGTGGCGCTTTCCAGCGCGCGCAGGTAGTAGTCCTGCGTGCCGGCAAAGAACACCAGGCCGCCCTGCGTCGCCACCGAGCCGCCGAGCGTGGGCATGCCCACTTCCATCGGCAGCAGCATCTTGATGCCGTAGGGGCCGGTGTCTTGCACCGTGCCCATCGGCACCTGCCAGACCACCTTGCGCGTTTTCAGGTCGACGGCGGTCATGGTGCCGAACGGCGGCTTCTGGCAGGGAATCTGCAGCGGCGACAGGAAACGGTTCTTCACGACCGAGTACGGCGTGCCGCCCAGAGGCACCTCGCCCATGCCGGCGTTGGGCGACTCGCCGCCATCCGAGAGCTTGGCTTTTTGCTGCTGCTCGACCATGGTCACCCACAGGCCCAGGCGCATGTCGTTGATGAACAGCAGCTGGTTGTGGGGATCGGTGGACATGCCGCCCCAGTTCATGCCGCCGAGCGAGCCGGGGAACGACAGCGACTTGTCGGTGTCGGGCACGGTGTAGAGGCCGTCATAGCGCATGCCCTTGAAGGCAATGCGGCACAGCAGCTGGTCGAACGGCGTGGCGCCCCACATGTCGGCTTCGCGCAGGGTCTGCGCGCCGATCTGCGGCATGCCCACCGAGACCGGCTGGGTCTTGGAATAGGCCTCGTTGGCGATGCGCCCGGGCTTGACTTCCTTGTTCTGCACCTCGGTCAGGGGCTGGCCCGTCATGCGGTCGAGAACGAAGATCTGGCCGGCCTTGGTGGCCACCGCCACGGCGGGCACCTTGGAGCCGTCGGCCCTGGGGAAGTCGATCAGCGAGGGCGCCATCGGCACGTCGAAGTCCCACAGGTCGTTGTGCACGGTCTGGTAGAGCCACTTTTCCTTGCCGGTCTCGGCATCGAGCGCCAGAACCGAGGCGCCGTACTTGCGGTCGAGCGCGGTGCGCGTGCCGCCGTAGAGGTCGACCGAAGCCGAGCCCACGGGCAGGAACACGGTGTTCATCGCCGGGTCGTAGGAGATGCCGGCCCAGACGTTGGGCGTGGAGCGCTGGAAGTCCTTGCCGGCCTCGAGCGGCGCATTGGGGTTGTCCGTGCCCGGATCGAAATGCCAGCGCATCGCGCCGGTGATGACGTCAAACCCGCGCATCACGCCGCCGGGCATGTCGACCTGGACGTTGTCGGCCACGCGGCCACCGACGACGATCGTCGTGCCGGCCACCGTGGGCGCCGAAGTCATGGTGTAGTAGGCCTTGTTGGCCACCGCGCCCATGTGCTCCTTCAGGTCCACGACGCCCTGGTTGCCGAACTCGGCGCACATCTCGCCGTTGTCGGCGTTGATGGCCACCAGGCGCGCATCGATGGTGTTCATGACCACGCGGCGCGCGCAGCCACCCGAAGCGGGCAACGACACCGGCGTGACCGGGGTCGAGCCCGGCACCGAAGGCGCGGCAATGGCTGCGGTGACGTCGAAATACGCCATGCCGCGGCAGCGTTCCCAGACGCCCCCGACCGAGGCATTGAAGTCACGGCGCCACAGCGGCTTGCCGGTGTCCACATCCAGTGCAATCACATTGTTGTGCGGCGTGCAGATGAACAGCTTGTCGCCGATCTGCATCGGCGTGAGCTGGTCTTCGGCGCCCGCGCCGGTCGATTGCGGCACGTCGCCATGCTGGAAGGTCCAGGCCATTTCCAGCTGCTTGACGTTCTCGGGATTGATCTGGTCGAGCGCCGCGAAGCGCTGCGTGCCGGCATCGTTGCCATAGTGGGCCCAGTCCTTTTGCTCGGCGCCGGGCGCGATCGGCACCTGCTGCGCTGCAGGCGTCCCGGCCACGACTTCGGGGTGCTTCTGGAACATGCCGACAAAGCCCCACAGGCCCAGCACGGCCAGCACCGCGCCAATGATGATGCCCGGGCGGCGCGCCGACGGGCGGCCTTCGGCACGGTTGAGCAGCGGCAGCGTGAATGCCACCACGACGCCGATGAACACCAGCGCCAGCAGCCGCGAGACGAGCCCCCAGAAGTCGAGCCCGACTTCGGCCAGTGCCCAGACGACGGTGCCGGCCAGCGCCAGCAGATACAGCCAGGCGCCCGAAGCGCGCGCGCGTGCGATCTGCACCGCCGCGGCCGCGATGACCAGGCCGGCAATGGCAAAGTACCAGCTGCCGCCGCGCGCGATCAGCATCGCGCCGCCCATCACGAAATACAGGCCGGCGGCCAGCAGCACGAAGGCCAGCGCATACAGCCAGAAGCGCCAGTGGCCCAGGCTCGAGGTTTTGTTGTTTTCCATAGTCACTCCAATTCAGGGAATGGGTCATCCGCCCGATGCGCCAGGCACCGCCGGTGATCCTCAACAGCGCGCGATTGTCGTCATTGGTGCTCATCCATTCCCATGACGCGGTCAATTCGGACAATCCCGTACCTGCACCCCTGGTTTTGAAGCGCCAACGAAAAAGCCCCGGCTGCTTGACGCAACCGGGGCAATAAACTTGGCAGGGGAAGAAGGACTCGAACCTTCGCATGCTGGAATCAAAATCCAGTGCCTTAACCAACTTGGCGACTCCCCTGCAATGGCCGCAATCATAGCATCGCCAAAAAGGGCTCAAAACGAAATTCTGAAAAAAATTCAAAGAATTCGTTGCGTGGGGGCTGCGTTTGTGCGGGGGCCTGGTGCGGCTTGCGGATCCGGTGCGCTGGTGTCCGATCAGGCACCCAGGATGGCGCGCCCGGAGGTTCGCCCTGACCTGCCCTGCCTGGACTTCGACCTCCATGCCGGACGCGTCGATCTACCGCTACTCCACACGAAATCGCTCAC
>JBEVDH010000047.1:0-14141 GCA_040514115.1 Comamonas sp.
GAGCGTGGCTGCAGCGGCTACGGCGTGGAGCTCGATGACGCCAATGTGCTGGCCTGCGTGCGCCGCGGGGTCGACGTGCTGCAGCTCAATCTCGAGGATGGGCTGGCGATGTTCGGCGACAACAGCTTCGACGTGGTGCTGCAGATCGACACGCTGCAGCATCTGCGCAATGCCGAAGTGATGCTGCGCGAGACCGCGCGCATCGGCCGCCTGGGCATCGTCGCGTTTCCCAACTTCGCGCACTGGCCCAACCGCCTGTCGGTGCTGCGCGGGCGCATGCCCGTGACGCGCCGCCTCCCGTACCAGTGGTACGACACGCCCAATATCCGCGTCGGCACCTTCAAGGACTTCGAGGTGCTGGCGCACAAGAACCGGCTCTCGGTGCGCGATGCATTCGGGCTGCAGGACGGCGATACCGTGCGCTTCCTGCCGAACCTGCGTGCCGGCACTGCGGTCTTCTGTCTCGAACACAGTTGAACCGAGCCGCACTGCAGACAGGGTGGTGCGGCTGCAGGACAATAGTGGATCGCCACGGCTGGCCGTGGTACCGCCGAAGGAGCTTTAGCCATGAATGCACGCATCCCCACCACCGTCCTCGACCCGGCACTTGCCCTGGAGCGCGTCAGCGCCCAGTGGGACCGGGACATCGTCGGCCAATTGACCGAATACATCGCCATCCCGGCGAAGTCGCCGATGTTCGCGCCCGACTGGGAGCAGCAGGGCCATCTCGAGACCGTGCTGCGCAACGCGGCCACCTGGGTCGAGGCGCAGAAGGTCGCGGGACTGACGCTCGAGATCGTGCGCCTGCCCGGCCGCACGCCAGTGCTGTATTTCGAGGTCGCCGCCACCCGCTCGCAGACGCAGGGCCAGGGCAGCGTGCTGATGTACGGCCACCTCGACAAGCAGCCCGAATTCGAAGGCTGGCGCAGCGACCTGGGCCCGTGGACGCCAAAGTACGAGGACGGCAAGCTCTATGGCCGCGGCGGCGCCGATGACGGCTATGCGGTCTATGCCAGCATTGCCGCGGTGCAGGAGCTCAAGCGCCAGAACGTGCCGCATCCGCGCATCTGCGGCCTGATCGAGACCTGCGAGGAAAGCGGCTCGCGCGACCTGCTGCCCTATGTGGACGCGCTGCGCCCGCGCCTGGGCGAGGTCGCGCTGGTGATCTGCCTGGACAGCGGCGCCGGCAACTACGACCAGCTGTGGCTCACCACCAGCCTGCGCGGCATGGCGACGGGCACGCTCAAGGTGCAGATCCTGACCGAAGGCATTCACTCGGGCGATGCCTCGGGGGCCGTGCCCTCGTCGTTTCGCATCATGCGCCAGGTGCTCGACCGGCTCGAAGACAGCGCCACCGGCCGCCTGCTGCCCGCGAGCTTCCATTGCGAAGTGCCCGCCGACCGGCTGGCGCAGGCGCGCGCCACGGCCGCCATCCTGGGCGAAGAAGTCACCAAGCGCTTTCCCTGGGCGCACTACGACTGCGGCGGGGCCACGACCTTTGCGCTGCCCACCACGACCGACCCGGTGCAATCGCTGCTCAAGCGCACCTGGGAGCCGACGCTGAGCGTGACCGGCGCCGAAGGTTTCCCGGCGCTGCAGGACGCGGGCAATGTGCTGCGGCCGTACACGGCGTTCAAGCTGAGCCTGCGCCTGCCGCCCGTGGTCGACGCCGCAAGCTGCGTGCAGGAGATGAAGGCTTTGCTCGAAGACAACGCGCCTTACCAGGCCAAGGTCACCTGGGAAGGCCTGAGCTCATCGAGCGGCTGGAACGCGCCGCCAATGGATTCCTGGTTCGAACAGGCGCTGCAAAGCGCGAGCCAGGCGCAGTTCGGCGCTGCCTGCGGCTACGTAGGGCAGGGCGGCACGATTCCGCTGATGAATCTGCTGAGCCAGGGCTTCCCCAAGGCGCAGATGATGGTCTGCGGCGTGCTGGGGCCGAAGAGCAATGCGCATGGGCCCAATGAGTTTTTGCATGTGCCGTATGCGAAGAAGTTGACGGCGGCGGTGGCGCAGGTGATTGCGAGCCTGCCGGCTACGGTCTAAGCAATTGGGATTTCTGTAGGGCAGGCCGTCCATGGTTCGACGGGCTCACCACGAACGGGTTTTCCCGTTCGCCCTGAGCTTGCCTACGCGGCCCGGTCGAAGGTGGACGGCCCGCCCTCAATCCAAGGTCAACGTCGCCAAAGCCGCCAGCGGCGCCGTCTCCGCACGCAACACGCGCGCGCCGAGCGTCACCGGCGCAAACCCGTTGGCGCGTGCCAGCGCTTCTTCCTGGGGGCTGAGTCCACCTTCGGGGCCGGACAGGAAAAGCACCGGCTGTGTACCTTGACCTGCAGCTGCGCGCAGCGGCTGCGTGCCTTCGCCCAGCGACAGCAGCAGCCGCGCCTGCTGTTCTGCAGCGGGCGCGTTGCTCAGCCAGCCTGCGAGGTCAGTGGCGGGGTGGATCACCGGAACCCGATTGCGCCCGCATTGCTCGCTCGCAGCCACGGCAATGGCCTGCCAGTGAGCGCGCTTCTTGTCGCCGCGCTCGCCCTTAAGCTTGAGCACGCTGCGCTCGGCCAGCAGCGGCGTGATGCTGGTGGCGCCGAGTTCCGTGGCTTTCTCCACCAGCCAGTCCATGCGCTCGTTGGCCGTGATGCCGGCCAGCAGATGCACTTCGCGTGCGCTCTCGCGCTCGAGCGCGCGGTGCGCGCCGATTTCGACCTGCACGTCGCTGCGGCCCATGCGCAGCACCGTGGCCTCGAACTCACCGCCCGTGAAGCCGTCGCCGGCCTGGCCTTCGAACAGGGTGATGCTGTCGCCGGGCTGCAGGCGCAGCACCTGCACATGGCGCGCGGCGCCGGCGGGCAGCTCGAGCGTGTCGCCGGTATGCAATGGAAGAGGGCAGTGGAAACGGGGCATGGGCAATCAAGGAGGGGCTGAAACAGGCGCAGGGCGGCTGTTTTTATGTGTGGAACAGCAATAGCAGCAAGCAAATGCTGCCATCGGCTTACATCCTGCCGTAGGCGTAGCCCTCGACGGCCTGGATGTTCTCGATCTCGTCGATCACCTTCAGCAGGGGGCCGAGCTGGCGGTAGCGGTCGGCCGTGGAGCGGATGTAGTGGATGAAACGCGGGGTGTCGGCCAGGTATTTGGGCTTGCCGTCGCGCAGTGTCAGGCGCGCGAAGATGCCGGCCACCTTGAAGTGGCGCTGCAGGCCCATCCACTCGACGGCGCGGTAGAACTCGCCGAAGTCGTCGCCCCAGCCGGTGGCGCTGGTCGCGCCCACCAGCCCGGCCTTGCGCGCCTTTTCCCAGTAGCGCACGCAGATGTCGATGATGAAATCCTCGTCCCAGCTGATGAAGGCGTCGCGCAGCAGGCTGGCGAGGTCATAGGTGATGGGGCCGTAGACCGCATCCTGGAAGTCCAGCACGCCCAGCGGGCCGCCGCTGCTGCGCGGCAGCATCAGATTGCGCGTCATGAAGTCGCGGTGGACGTAGACGCTGGGCACGGCCAGGTTGTGCGCGACGATGCTGTCAAACGCCTTGGACAGCGTTTCAAGCTGCTTGCCGGCCAGCGTCACGCCCTTGTGCTGCGCCAGGTACCAGTCGGGAAACAGCGCAAGCTCGCGGCGCAGCAGGGCTTCGTCATACACCGGCAGCACGCCGGGGCGCGAGGCCAGCTGCCAGGTCAGCAGCAGGTCGGTGGCCTGGCGGTACCAGGGCTCGGCGTCGCGGGGCGCGGCCGGGTCCAGGCGCTCGATCAGCGTCTGGCTGCCCAGGTCGCTGAGCAGCATGAAACCGTGGGCCTGGTCCCAGGCAAGGATATCGGGTACCGTCAGGCCCGCGTCCGCAAGCAGCTTCTGCACCTTGACGAAGGGCGCGCAGTCTTCCTTGTCGGGTGGCGCATCCATCACGATCAGGCTGTCGCCACCGCTGCGGTCCAGGCGCAGGTAGCGCCTGAAACTCGCGTCGGCCGAAGCCGGGCGCAGGGTCTCGGGTTGCAGCTGGTGCAAACTGACAAGGGGTGCGAGCCAGGCGGCAAAAGCGGCTTGGCGATCGGCATCGGGCCAATCAACGCTGGCAATGGGGGAGATGGGGTGGCTCATGGATAATCGGATTCTACAAAGTCGCCTGTCTGCCCGCGTGCAAGCATTGGCCCCGGCCCCTGAGCTTTCCATCCTTTAGTCCACCGTGCCTCTTTGCCCGCCCTCCATTGCCATGCCCACGTCCTGCAGCCAGCCCCGGCGGCAGCTGCCGTCCGGCCTGCCGGCCGTTCGTCCCCTGGTGTGGTGGATGGCGCTGGCCTGGGCCAGCCTGCCGACGCTGGCGCAGGCCCAGTCCGCGGCGCAGGAACCGCTGGCCCCCTTGCCGCCGCCGGTGCTGCGTCCCAGCCCGATGCTGCAGGAGCGCATTCCCGAGGCCGCGCGTGCGCTGCAGCCGGCCTATGTGTCTGGCGATTCGATCTCGGGCCAGGCCAATGTGCGCGCGGTGATCGAAGGCAATGCCGAGCTGCGCCGCAGCGACACCATTGTCCGCGCCAACCGCATGGAATACACCGTGGCCGACGACCGGCTCCAGGCCGAGGGCCAGGTGCACATCAATCGCGCGGGCAATGTCTTCGACGGCCACCGGCTGGACCTCGAAGTCGAGGCCTTCCGCGGCAATTTCACGGAGGCGAATTACCGCTTCCTGGCCACGCAGGCGCATGGCGATGCGAGCGAGGTCGAATTCCTGGACCGCGAGCGCTCCATCATCCACAACGCCACCTACACCACCTGCCAGCGCGACAACGAGGCCAGCTGGGAGCCGGACTGGGTGCTCAAGGCGCGCTCCATCCATCTGGACCAGGGCGAGCAGGTCGGCTATGCGCGCGGCGCCCAGCTGCAGTTCAAGGGCGTGACGGTACTGCCGATTCCCGTGGTGAGCTTTCCGCTGTCGGACAAGCGCAAGTCGGGGCTGCTGCCGCTGACCATGGGTCTGGACAACGTCAGCGGCTTCGAATACACCCAGCCGTATTACTGGAACATCGCGCCCAACCGCGATGCGACGCTGTCGAGCACGCTGATGAGCAAGCGCGGCGTGAACCTGGGCGCGGAATTCCGCTATCTCGAGCCCACCTACCAGGGCAAGCTGCAGCTCGAATACATGCCGGGCGACCGCCTGCGCGATCGCGACCGCTGGTCTTATGGCCTGCAGCACCAGGGCCAGATCGCCTCGCCCTGGGGCGGGCTCGGACTGAACCTGAACCTCAATCGCGTGAGCGACAATGACTACTGGCGCGATTTCACGCGCACCAACCGGCTGCTCAACAACCGGCTGCTGGCCAGCGAAGCGAGCCTGAACTGGTCGAGCGAGGACAGCACGCTGATGCTGCGCACGCTCAAGTGGCAGACGCTGCAGGATGTGGCCTCGCCGATCACGCCGCCCTATGACCGCATGCCACAGCTGCAGTGGCGCTACACGCCGCTGAACCTGGAGCATGGCCTGGACCTGAGCGTGGAGGCCGATACCACGCGCTTCGAAGCCGACCCGCTGCTGACCCGCCAGCGCAATGCCCAGCGCAGCTACCTGTCGGCGGAAATCAGCCGTCCGTTCCTGTCGCCGGGCGCGTTCTTCACGCCCAAGCTCAAGCTGCACGCGACGCAATACCAGTTCGACAACCCGCTGAGCAACGGCATGACCTCGGCCACCCGCACGCTGCCCACGGTGAGCCTGGACAGCGGCCTGGTGTTCGAACGCGACACGCAGCTCTTTGGCCGCAGCCTGCTGCAGACGCTCGAGCCGCGCGCCTTCTACACCTACACGCCCTACCGCAGCCAGAACATGCTGCCGGTGTACGACACCGCGCTCAATGACTTCAACCTGGCGACGATCTACAGCGAAAACAGCTACAGCGGCCAGGACCGCTTTGCCGACAACAACCTGTTGACCCTGGGCCTGACCACGCGCTACATCGATGCCGACACCGGCGCCGAGGCCGCGCGCTTCGGCGTGGCCCAGCGCGTGCGCTTTTCCGACCAGCGCGTGACGCTGCCCGGCGAAGTGCCCGCGACCGACCGGCTGTCGGACATCCTGTTCGGCGCCTCGATCAACTGGACGCCGAAGTGGGCGCTCGATGCGGCCGTGCAGTACAACCGGGAAACCGGCCATTCCGAACGCACCACCGTGGGCGCGCGCTACACCCCGGGCAACTACCGCACCATCAGCGCGGCCTATCGCCTGCTGCGCGGCACCAGCGAGCAGGTCGACGTGGGCTGGCAATGGCCGATCCGTAACCCTTGGGCCACCGAGGGCAAAGGCAGCGAAGGCGGGCGCTGGTACTCTGTGGGCCGTTTGAATTACAGTGTGCAGGACCGCAAGCTGGTGGATACCGTGGTGGGCTTCGAATACGACAGCTGCTGCTGGGTCGGGCGCGTCGTGCTCGAGCGCCTGCAAAGCAGCGTGACCACCTCGAACACCCGCCTGCTGTTCCAGGTCGAGTTCGTCGGTTTCTCGCGGTTGAGCCTGGGCTCCAACCCATTGCAGAGCTTGCAGCAAAATATTCCTCGCTACCAGGCTCTGCGCCAGACCACCACGGTGCCCAGCCGCTTCAGCAACTACGATTAAACAAAGCATCAGTCCATGCGTCTTTCCTCCCTGAACCCTCGCACCCTTGCCATGGGCCTCGTGTGCCTGGCCACTCTTGCCGCTGCCGGCGCCCAGGCCCAGGGCCTGCGTCCGTCCGGCGGCACGGGCGCATCCCTGTCGAAGGCGCTCGAGGGCAGCGCCCGCGCCGTCCCGGGCAATACCGGCGTGCGCTCGGCGGACTTCATCGTGGCGGTGGTCAACTCCGAGCCGGTCACCAATACCGAAGTGCGCGAGCGCATGGCACGCGTGGCCCAGTCGATCTCGGGCCAGGGCGGGCAGCTGCCGAGCGAGCAGGTGCTGGCACGCGAAGTGCTCGAGCGGTTGATCCTGGAAAAGGCCCAGCTGCAAAGCGCGCGCGACCAGGGCCTCAAGGTCGATGACTATGCCGTGGACCAGGCCGCGCAGAACGTGGCGCGCCAGAACAGCCTGTCGGTCGAGCAGATGACGTCGCGGCTGGCATCGGACGGCATCAGCGCCACGCGTTTTCGCGAGGAACTGCGCAACCAGCTGCTGCTGCAGCGGCTGCGCGAGCGTGAAGTCGATGGCCGGGTGCGCGTGAGCGAGCTGGACATCGACCAGTACATCAAGGAGCAGCGCACCAGCGGCGACATGTCGAACACGGCGTTGAACCTGGGCCACGTGTTCATCGCCGTGCCCGACAACGCGGCGCCGGCGGTGGTCGCCGAGCGCGAGGCGCGGGCGCGCGAAGCGCTCGAGAAGCTGCGCGCCGGCCAGGATTTCACGGCGGTGGTACGCGAGTACTCGGACGGACCCGAGGCGCGCGAAGGCGGCGCGCTGGGCATGCGCCCGGCCGAACGCTATCCGGAACTGTTCATGCGCGCCGTCGGCTCCTCGCCCAAGGGCACGCTGGCCGGGCCGCTGCGCTCGGGCGCGGGCTTTCACCTGTTGAAGGTGCTGGACCGTTCGCAGCAGGGCGTGCCTGCCGTGGTCACGCAGAGCCATGCGCGCCACATCCTGCTGCGCCCGTCGGAGCAGCTCAGCGAAGGCCAGGCCGCCGAGCGGCTGGCCGACTACCGCCGCCGCGTGCAGACGGGCCAGGCGCGTTTCGAGGATCTGGCGCGCGAGTATTCGCAGGACGGCAGTGCCAAGCAAGGCGGCGACCTGGGCTGGGCCGGTCCCGGCGCCTATGTGCCTGAATTCGAGGAAGCGCTGGCACAGCTCAAGCCGGGCGAGGTGGGCCCGCCGCTGGTGTCGCGCTTTGGCGTGCACCTGATCCAGCTGCTCGAGCGCCGCCAGGCCACGCTGACACCCCGCGAGCAGCGCGAGATGCTGCGCAATGTGGTGCGCGAGCAGAAGCTGGACAAGGCCTACAACACCTGGGTCCAGGAAGTGCGCGGACGCGCCTATGTGGAATACCGCGATCCCCCCCAATAAGGTTTGGTTTGAAACATATCCCCCGTAAACGCTTTGGTCAGAACTTTCTGACCGATGGCGCCATCATCGAATCCATCGTCGACGCGATCGACCCGAAAGCCGGCGATCCGATGGTTGAGATCGGTCCTGGCCTGATGGCCTTGACCCAACCCCTGGTGGAGCGGCTGGGCCGGCTCACCGTGATTGAACTCGACCGTGACCTGGCCTTTCGTCTGCGCCTGCACCAGCAGCTCGAGGTGATCGAGTCCGATGTGCTCAAGGTCGATTTCACGGCAGTCGCGCAGCAATTGCAGACGCAGCAGATGCGCGTGGTCGGCAATCTGCCCTACAACATCTCGACGCCCATCCTGTTCCATCTGCTCGAGCATGTGGACGTGATCCAGGACCAGCATTTCATGCTGCAAAAGGAGGTCATCGACCGCATGGTCGGCTCGCCCTCGACGGCAGCCTATGGCCGGCTGTCGGTGTTGCTGCAGTGGCGCTATGCGATGCAGGAAGTGCTGTTCGTGCCGCCCGGCAGCTTCGACCCGCCGCCCAAGGTCAACAGCGCCGTGGTGCGCATGGTGCCGCGCGCTGCGCCCGCGCCTGTGGACAAGCGATTGCTCGAAGAGATGGTGCAGGTGGCTTTCAGCCAGCGCCGCAAGCTGCTGCGCCATACGCTGGGCCGCTGGCTTGAAGCCAAGGCCTACGCCGGTGATTTCGATATCAAGCGCCGCGCCGAGGAGGTCTCTGTGGACGAATTCGTGGCCCTTGCCGCCGAGGTTGGCGCGGCCGGCTGATTTTCCCCGCCGGAAATGCACAAAAGCCCCGCGAGGGGCTTTTTCCGTTGGCATGGCGGCCGGGGTGCGGGCAGCAAGCGCTGTGCTCAGAGAAACGAGTAGAAGCAGCGGAACGAAATCTTGCGCTCGGCCCAGTAGTCGGCCGCATCGCGGAAGCTGTCGAGCAGTTGCTCGCGCACTTCCTTGTCGAACTTGGTCGTGGTCGGAATCTGGTCCAGCACCAGGATGAACCCGGGCTGCGGTCCGGCCTTGTGCAGCGGATCGGTCAGGCAGTCGTAGAGTGCGTCGAAGTTCTTGCCGAAGTGTGCCGGGAAGATGAACTGGGTGGCAATCAGGTCGAGAATGTCCTGCTTGGTCTGGGCATGGGCCAGGTTGGCATACAGGAAATGGTTGCCCAGCACCCCGGCGGCATCCTGCAGGTCCTGCACGCGGTAGGCGCGGATGGACTGCACGATGTTCTGGCGCACATTGCGCAATGGAAGGTCAGGGGTCTTACGAAGTGGTGTTTCCATCTCCGTGGATCTTTCTTGGACAAGGCTGTCCACAATCGGGGAGGGCGCAAGAAAGCTGTCGCCCGGTGGCGAAAAATAAGACGGGGCAAAGGGCCCCTCAAGGCACCCTTCGCGGCCAGGGGCGGCGAATATTGGTTGCGTCTTCATTCGATGATGTAGTAAAAACTGGCGTAATGGTCGCGGGTGTAATGGCAGGCATCGGGCGCCCCGGGCTCGAGGCCTCCGCACACAATGCGCTGTGCACCGCGATCTTGCGAGCGCGGCGTCTTGGCGGTGGATTCCCGGTAGTAGCCCCGTTTGCGGCTGGGCAGGATGCGCTCGCGATGGCCAGGGACGCTGCCGTCCAAGGGTCCGCCAGCGCGGATCATTCCATGCGTCGCGCGTCCCCGACAAGGCAGCTTCGACAGTGCGACGGTGGACAGCCCCAGGCCCGATTCGGTCCCGCGCGCTGCGTCCATCAGTGGCGCAACGGCAAAGGCTGTCCCTGGAAAAATCGCATAACCTGTCTGAAAACAACGGGCGGCGACAGCCTTCAGCATCTAAAACACCTTTCAGAAACCCAGGTCATGCCTGAAATTTCGACCTGCTAGTGTGCCGCATCACCCCCCAAAAAGCAAGCGCCTGCCCAAATTTTGGGCAGGCGCCTACATTCCGGGAGGGCCGCGTCCGGCCGGGCCGCGCAGGCCGGGCCGCGCAGGCGGCCGTTCCAGGATCAGCGTGCTGCGTTGGCGTCCGCCACCGTGAGCGCGGTCATGTTGACCAGGCGCCGCACCGTGGCGCTTGGCGTGAGCACATGCACCGGCTGGGCCGCGCCCAGCAGTACCGGGCCGATGGCGATGCCGCCGCCCGCCGCGGTCTTGAGCAGGTTGTAGGAGATGTTGGCCGCGTCCATATTGGGCAGCACCAACAGGTTGGCGTCGCCCACCAGGGTGCTGTGGGGCATCAGGGCCGCACGGGCCTTGCCGTTGAGCGCCACGTCGCCATGCATTTCGCCATCGACTTCCAGCCACGGCGCCTGCACGCGCAGCAGCTCCAGCGTGGCGCGCATCTTCAACGCGCTGGGCTGATCGCTGGAGCCGAAGTTCGAGTGGCTCAGCAAGGCGCACTTGGGCTTGATGCCGAAGCGCATCATTTCCTCGGCCGCCATGATGGTGATCTCGCACAGCTGCTCGGCCGTGGGATCGTAGTTCACATGGGTGTCGACCAGGAACACCTGGCGGTCGGGCAGCAGCAGGCCGTTCATGCAGGCAAAGGTCTGCACGCCGGCACGCTTGCCCAGCACCTGATCGATGTAGTTCAGATGGTGCGTGACCTGGCCCCAGGTGCCGCAGATCATGCCGTCGACTTCGCCTTTGTGCAGCAGCATCGCGCCGATCAGCGACAGACGGCGGCGCATCTCGATCTTGGCGATGGGCGCGGTGATGCCCTTGCGCTCGGTCATGCGGTGGTAGGTCTGCCAGAAGTCGCGATAGCGGTGGTCGTCCTCTACATTCACGACGTCATAGTCACGTCCTTGCTCCAGGCGCAGGCCGAACTTGACGATGCGCTGGGCAATGATGGCCGGACGTCCGATCAGCGTGGGGCGGGCCACATGTTCGTCGACGACGATCTGCGCGGCGCGCAGCACGCGTTCTTCCTCGCCTTCGGCATAGGCCACGCGCTTGCGCGTCGCCTGCTTGGCCGCCATGAAGATCGGCTTCATGGTCGTGCCCGAAGCGTAGACGAAGGTCTGCAGGTGCTCGCGGTAGGCATCCATGTCCTGGATAGGACGCTGGGCCACGCCCGAATCGGCGGCGGCTTGCGCCACGGCCGGTGCGATCTTGATCATCAAGCGCGGATCGAAAGGCTTGGGGATCAGGTATTCGGGGCCAAAGACCAGCGGCTCACCCGCATAGGCTGCCGCCACTTCCTCGCTTTGCTCGGCCTGGGCCAGATCGGCGATGGCATACACCGCCGCCAGTTCCATTTCCAGCGTGATCGTGGTTGCGCCGCAGTCGAGCGCGCCGCGGAAGATATAGGGAAAGCACAGGACGTTGTTGACCTGATTCGGGTAATCGGTACGACCGGTGGCCATAATGACGTCATCGCGCACGCTTTTGACGTCTTCAGGCGTGATTTCTGGATTCGGATTGGCCAGTGCAAAAATCACCGGGCGTGCGGCCATGCGCATCACCATTTCGGGCTTGAGCACGCCGCCCGCCGACAAACCGAGAAACACGTCAGCACCGACAATGACTTCGGAAAGCTTGCGCATTTCCGTATCGCGCGCAAACATGGCCTTATCGTCGTCCATCAGCTCCGTTCGGCCGCTATACACAACGCCTGCGAGATCGGTCACGAACACGTTCTCGCGCCGCAGGCCAATTTCCACCAGCAGATTCAGGCAGGCCAGCGCCGCCGCACCCGCACCCGAAGCCACCAGCTTCACTTCGCCAATTTGCTTGTTGGCGACCTTGAGCGCATTGATCATGGCCGCGGCCACGGTGATCGCCGTGCCGTGTTGATCGTCATGGAACACCGGGATCTTCAGGCGCTTGCGCAGCTCGCGCTCGACATAGAAGCACTCGGGGGCCTTGATGTCCTCGAGGTTGATCGCGCCAAAGGTCGGCTCGAGCGCGGCAATGACTTCCACCAGCTTTTGCGGGTCTTTTTCGTCGATTTCAATGTCAAAGACGTCGACGCCGGCAAATTTCTTGAACAGAACGCCCTTGCCTTCCATGACCGGCTTGGAGGCCAGCGCACCGATGTCGCCCAGGCCCAGCACTGCCGTGCCGTTGGAGATCACGCCAACCAGGTTGCCGCGGCTGGTGTATTTGAAGGCAGCGTTGGGGTCCTTGACGATCTCCTCGCAGGGCGCGGCCACGCCGGGCGAATAGGCCAGCGCGAGGTCGTGCTGATTGGCCATCGGCTTGGTGGCCGCGATGGCGATCTTGCCCGGCTTGGGGAACTCATGGTATTCCAGCGCCGCGCGGCGCAGCAGCGCCCGCTTGTCATTGGGGGTGGCGGGGGAAGAGGGAACGGTAGTGTCGGACATCAAGCGTCTCCAGCTCGAGGGTGAATTCAATCCGCCGCCAGCGCATGGCAGGCGGGCGGATTGCTATTTATAGGAGTGACCCACGCCATGCAGGCCTTGTCTGCGGCGGCCCGGGCTGGTCGGCCTGGGGGGCGGGTGCTTCATAGGCGCCTCATTGTAGGCTCAGTGACCTGCAAAACCCGCAGCTTTGCCGTGGTGGCAGGGGTCAAAGAACCCGGACCGCAATACGTGGAGGGAACCGCCCGCAGCGGTGCACCAAGCTGGGGCAAAACGGCCTGCGCTCGACCTCTTGGTGCGTGATTTTCCGGACGGCAAACGGCGTTATGCTTGGCGCCGGCAATAACGCTAATCCGCATTAAGAGGAATTCATGTCTCTGCCCCGCTCCCGTGCTTTTTCCGCTTTCCGTGCCACCCGCCGCGCGTCCTTGCGCGTGGTTCTGGGCAGTGCCGTTACCGCCGCCTTGTGGGTGGCCCCCTGGGCACACGCGGCCGGCCCGGCCTATCCCGCCAAGACCATCCGCCTGATCGTGCCGTTTTCGGCTGGCGGCTCGACGGACATCCTGGGCCGCCTGCTGGCGCAGAAGATGGGCGAGAACATGAATGCCACCGTGGTGGTGGAAAACAAGCCTGGCGCCAATGGCACGCTGGGCTGCGACCAGGTGGCCAAGGCGCCCGCCGACGGCTACACCATGGTGCTGGGCGATGTCGGCTGCATGGCCATGGCCACCGGCCTCTACACCAAGCTGCCCTATGACCCGCTCAAGGACTTCGCGGACGTGAGCCTGGTGGCGCGCAGCCCGCTGGTGCTCACCGTGGGCACGCAAAGCCCGTTCAAGTCGATGGCGGACCTCACGGCGGCCGCGCGCGCCCAGCCGGGCAAGCTCAACTACCCGTCGTCGGGCACGGGCGGTCCGAACCATCTGGGCGGCGAGCTCTACGCCATGCAGGCCAAGGTCAAGATCAGCCACATCCCGTACAAGGGCAGCGCCCCTTCCGTGGTGTCGCTGGTCGCGGGCGAGACCGATTTCGGCTTCCTGACGGCCGTGACCATCGACTCCCAGCTCAAGGCCGGCAAGCTGCGCGCGCTGGCGGTGGCGCACAACGAACGCCTGGCGTCGCTGCCCGACGTGCCGACCATGGACGAGCAGGGCCTCAAGGGCTTCCAGGCCGATGCCTGGTTCATGGCCGCCGTGCCCGCGGGCACGCCCCAGCCGATCGTCGACCGCCTGTATACGGAGATCGCCAAGGCGCTGTCCGACCCGCAGGTCAAGACCAAGCTCGATGCGATGGGCGTGCTGCCCTCGGCGCTCAAGCCCGCGGCATCGACCGAGTTCCACAAGGTCGAAGTGGCGAAGTGGCGCGAGGTCATCAAGAACGCCAACATCACGCTGGACTGACGGCGCATTTGTCCTGCAGACCGCCGCGCCGGTTCGCGCCATGATGGACGCCTGGCCCGGCGGTGCAAGCCGCTGCGGGCCCTGTCAATGGAGGAACCTGTGATGCGCTGTTTTTCGTTTTCCCTTGCGGCCGCTTGCGTGGCCGCCGCCGCTTTCGCGGGCTGCGACCAGCAGTCCGGCCCCAAGTCCAATGCGGGCAGCATGCCCATGGCACAGTTGCCGGCATTCGACCAGCCCGCGCCGCGCGCGCCGGTGCTGGCCGACTCCAAGCCGGTGCACACCCCGCACTATGAGGTGAAGGTGGCCCAAAGCCAGACGCTGCCCGCCGCCGTGTCCTTGCCGCCACGCCCGGTGATCCAGTCTTCCGGCGGTGTTCAGGACAGCAACCAGGCCAATGGCGGCTCGAGCCCCGCTGC
>JBEVDH010000063.1:0-2764 GCA_040514115.1 Comamonas sp.
CGGCCGCCATCGAGTCGCTCGCCGCGCACTCGGCCAATGTGCTCAAGCTGCATGCCGGCGATGCCCAGACCGGCACGCTCTACTTCAACCGCGCCGGCGCCATCGGCGAGGCCGATGCGGCGCTGATGGGCGCGGTGTGCTTCGACGCGTTCACGCTGGGCAACCACGAATTCGACCAGGGGGACAGCGGTCTCAAGCGTTTCATCGACCTGCTGCACCGTGGCCCCTGCAAGACACCGGTGCTCAGCGCCAACGTCCATTTCGGCGCGAACTCCGCGCTGTTCCCGGCCAGGGCACCGGGCTACGTGAACAAGTCGGTCGTGCTGCAGCGCGGCGGACAGTTGATCGGCCTGATCGGTCTGACCATGGCCGGCAAGACCAGGAATTCGTCCAACCCCGACTTCGACACCACGTTCGAAGATGAAACCGTATCCGCGCAACGCGAGATCGACGCGCTGCGTGCCCAGGCAATCAACAAGATCGTGGTGATGAGCCATATCGGCTACGACCACGACAAGGCCGTCATCCCCAAGCTCAGCGGCGTGGACGTGGTCGTCGGTGCGGACTCGCACTCCCTGCTTGGCCCCGCCAGCCTCGCCGCCTATGGCGTGGGCTCGCCCGCCGGCGCCTACCCGACCCAGCTGACCAACAAGGACGGCAAGCCGGTCTGCCTGGTGCAGGCCTGGGAATACAGCCAGATGGTGGGTGAGCTCAAGGTGTCCTTCGACGCCAGCGGCGACGTGACCCGCTGCGCGGGCACGCCCCATGTCCTGATCGGCGACCGCTTCACCGTGGGCGGCGCGGCCGCGACCGAGGCGCAGACGGCCAGCATCCTGGCCGACGCGGGCGCCAGCGGTTTCCTGCGTGTCACCACCCCCAGCGCGGCCGCCGCCGCCACGCTCCAGCCGTTCAAGGACAAGGTGGAATCGTTCAGCAGGAGCCAGGTCGCGACGGTGCCCCGGGAGCTGTGCTCGCGCCGTGTTCCCGGCGGCATCGGCACCTCCGATTACAGCCGCTCCAGCGTGGCCTGCAACGCCGAGGGCAGCGTGGGCCTGCGTGGCGGCGACATCCAGCAACTGGTGGCCCAGGCTTATCTGGAAGTGGCCAACGCGAACTACGGCGGTGCCGACATCTCGCTGCAAAACGGCGGTGGCGTGCGCGTGCCGTTGAGCGGCAATGTGAGCGCCGCCAACGTGCTCGAAGTGCTGCCCTTTGGCAACCTGCTGCTGCGTCTCGACGTCACCGGGCAGGAAGTCAAGAGCATGCTGGAAGACGGCATGCAGGCGGTATATGGCGCGGGCGGCTCCACCGGCTCCTACCCCTACACCGGCGGCCTGCGCTTCGATGTCGATGCCACGGCCGCGCGCGGCAGCCGCGTGGCCCATGTCGAGGTGCGCGATGCGGCCACCGGCGCGTGGGGCTTGCTTGACCCGAAGAAGACCTACAAGCTGTTCGCGCTGGGCTTCAACGCCAGCGGCGGCGACGGCTATGCCACGCTGGCGGCCGTGCCCGCCACGCGCCGGCTGGACATCGGGGTACTGGATGCCGATGTGTTCCAGGCGTATATCGACAAGCAAGCCAAGGATGCGACCACGGGACTGCCGGTGCTGCGCAAGCTCGACACGGCGCTCTACAGCACCAAGTCGTATATCCAGCCCTGAACGGGCGCGTTGCAAGGCGGCGCCCCATGCCAGGCGTGTCCGCTGGGGCATGGCGCAGGTTCCGGCAACGGGCGTGGGGGTCGGCATGGACCGGTGCAGAGCTTGCGGCTGCCGCCTACAGTAGGGCGCAAAGCCGCCCCTCCATACTCGGCGGATGAACAAGCAACCTCTTCCCCACTCGCTGCATTGGCTGACGCTCCTGGCCCTGGCCGTCACCATGACCGGCGCTTCGGCCCAGCCCGTCGCCGTCCCCGGCCTGGGTGCCAATCCGCAGCTGCCTGCGCCGGACAAGGGCGGTCTGCTGCCCACCGTGAATATCGCTCCCGCCCTGGGCTGGACAGAGGGGCAGATGCCGACTGCGCCCGAAGGGTTCAAGGTCACGGCACTGGCCGCGGGCCTGGACCACCCGCGCTGGGTGCATGTGCTGCCCAATGGCGATGTGCTGGTGGCGGAGAGCAACAAGCCCGAACCCGAGGTGGGTGCCAAGAATGTGCACGCGGATGGCATACGTGGCAAGGCGATGGGCATGGTGCAAAAGCGCGCGGGTGCCGGCACCCCGAGCGCCAACCGGATCACGCTGCTGCGCGATGTGGATGGCGACGGCGTGGCCGAAACGCGCACCATCTTTCTGCAGAACCTGGTGTCGCCCTACGGCATGGCGCTGGTCGGCAAGCAGCTGTTCATCGCCAATGCCAACGCCATCGTCAAGGTGCCGTACGAGACGGGCCAGACCAGCATTACGGCCACGCCGGTCAAGGTCACCGATCTGCCCGCGGGCGCCAACCACCACTGGACCAAGAACATCATTGCCAATGTCGATGGCAGCAAGCTGTATGCGACGGTGGGCTCGAACAGCAACATCGGCGACAACGGCATGGCCGCGGAAGAGGGCCGCGCCGCAATCTGGGAAGTGGACGTTGCCAGCGGCAACAAGCGCCTGTTTGCCAGCGGCCTGCGCAACCCCAACGGCCTGGGCTGGGAGCCGCAGTCGAAGACCCTGTGGACCGTGGTCAACGAGCGCGATGAGCTGGGCAACGATCTCGTGCCCGACTACCTGACTTCGGTCAAGGACGGAGCGTTCTACGGCTGGCCATGGAGCTACT
>JBEVDH010000085.1:0-19050 GCA_040514115.1 Comamonas sp.
GCATAGCCGGTGAGCACGACAATCAGCGCCTCGGGGTTGTGCTCGTGCAGCATCTGGATGCAGTTGAGCCCCGAGGCATTGCCGGCAAGCTTCAGGTCCATCACCGCATAGCCGGGACGGTGGTCCTGCAGCAGCAGCTTCACCTCCTCGGCGCTGGCCGCGCGCAGCACCTGGTAGCCGCGGCGCTCGAAAGAGCGCGCCAGCGTGCGGGCAAACGCGGCATCGTCCTCAACCAGCAGCAGCAGGCGTGTTTCCATGGTCTTTGTCTCCTAGGGTGATGGCCGACAGCGGAAAGCGCACCGTGACCTCGGCGCCGCCATCGTCGCGGTTGCGCGCCCAGGCCGTGCCGTCGAGCGAGCGCGCGACATTGGTGACCAGGAACAGGCCCACGCCGCGTCCCGCGCGATCGGTCTTGTTCGACTGCTGGTACTTGCCGAAGTTGCGCAGGATCTCCGGCGCGAAGCCCGTGCCGCGGTCCAGCACGGTGATCACCAGTTGATCGTCCTCGCAGCGCAGTCGCAGCTCGACCTCATCGGCCGAGGCTTCCAGCGCATTGTCCAGCACGTTGCAAATCATC
Organism: Comamonas sp.; assembly: GCA_040514115.1. Lineage (GTDB taxonomy): Bacteria > Pseudomonadota > Gammaproteobacteria > Burkholderiales > Burkholderiaceae_C > Comamonas. Next base: position 578 of record JBEVDH010000085.1, read on the forward strand.
TGCTGCAGCGCGGTGTCGGAAATGATGGCCAGGTCCTGCGCGATTTCATTGCGGTAGCGAAAGCGCGCCGGCTGGTGGGTTGACTGCCACTGCGCAAGGAGCCGGTCCATGAAACGGAACAGCGTGGTCGGCTTGGGTGCATCGGCGCGCGCCTCGCCGGCCGACAGCAGTACGTTGCTGACGATGCTCTTGCAGCGCAGCAGCTGCTGGCGCATCTCCTCGAGGTCCTGCAGCAGCTCGGGCTGGCGCGCGATCTCGGGCATGCGCTGCCAGTCGCCCAGGATCACAGACATCGTGGCCAGCGGCGTGCCCAGCTCGTGCGCGGCGCCCGTGGCCAGCAGCCCCATGCGCACGATGTGCTCCTCTTCGCTCGCGCGCTGGCGCATGTCGGCCAGGCGCGAGTCGCGTCGGCGCAGGTTGCCGACGATGCGCGTGAGAAAGATCACGAGCAGCACCGTGGTCAGCGCAAAGCAGGTCAGCAGGCCCATGACATAGAGGCTGTGGTTCGGCTGTATGGCCAGGGGCCGCGAGGAGCCGGCCAGGTCGATGGCGCACAGCGCGGTAATCGCGGCAATGACCCAGGTGTAGGCCGGCGGCAGCAGCACCGCGCTCAGCACGGCCTGCAGCAGGAACAGGTAGATGAACGGGTTGCTGGCGCCGCCGCTGAGGTACAGCTGCACCGCCAGCGCGGCGACGTCGGCCAGCAGCGCGCAGAACAGGCCCAGGCTGGTGACATTGCGCCGGCGCCATTTGAACCAGTAGAGGTAGCCGAGGTTGGTGATGATCAGCGCCATCAGCACCGCCGTCATCTCGGGCAGCGGCAGCGGAATGCCCAGGCCGTAATGCACGATGCCGATCGTGATCACCTGTCCCACGACGGCAAGCCAGCGCAGCTGTATCAGCAGCTGCATGTTCTTGCGTTCGGTGGTGAGGTCGACCTGGGACGGCGGGTCGGGGAAGCGGGAGCGGGGAGGGCGATTCACCTCGGCAATTTTGCCGCAGCCGGCGAATCGCCCGGACTACAAGGTCTTGTGCTCAAAGCGCGCGCGGCGTCTTTCCCAGCGCACGACCACCCACGCCGCCACCAGCACCAGCAGCGCCATGCCATACCAGGTCAATGCATAGACCAGGTGGCTGTTGTGGAAGGCAATCACCGTCATGCCCGGGCGCGGCCAGGTCTGCGCCGCGACCGGCTCGCCCGGGCGGCCGGCATCGATGAAATACGGCGCGGCGCGCGTGAGGCCCTGCGCCGCGGCAATCGCTGCCACGTCGCGCGAGTACCAGCGCTGCTGCGCCGCATCGTTGTCGCGCAGGAATCCGCCGCCGGGCTCGGTCATGCGCAGCAAGCCGGTGATGGTCTGCGGCTCGGACCGGGTATCGGCCGCGGTGCCTTCGGGCAGCCACGCCTGGCGCTCGCCCGTCGGCACGAAGCCCCGGTTGATCAGCGTCTGGCTGCCATCGGCCGCCTGCAGCGGCGTGAGCACCCAGAAGCCCGCGCCGAGCTCGGTGACGGCCTGGGCCAGCACCGTCTTTTGCGCCAGGAACTGCCCGGACAGCGTGACCGGCAGGTACTCGTGCTGCTGCGCCGTAACCTCGGGCCACTGCGCCGGCGCGGGTGCGGCCACGGGCGTGGCGCGCACGCGCTCGGTGACGCGCTCGATCAGCTCGAGCTTCCAGGCGCGGCGCTGCAGCTGCCAGCTGCCCAGACCCACGAACGCAACGAATAAAGCCATGCCCAACAGTGCGAGCATGGCCTTGAGGGCCACCGAACGCGGGCGCGCGGGCCCGGCATTCGGTGTGTTGGCTTTGGCCGAGGTCAAAGCGGCTGCGGCGTGGCGGTGGCCGCGGGTGATACCTCGTGGTGCGGCATCATGTTGGCGTTCATGTGGTACATGACCCAGAGCGTGCCCGAGAGCGCGATCACGACGAAGATGACGGTGAAGATCGTCGACAGCAGCGTCCAGCCGGCTTCGACCTTGCTGTTCATGTGCAGGAAGTAGTACATGTGCACCAGGATCTGCACGATGGCAAACGCGCCCAGCACCATCACGGCGGTGGTGCGGCCTTCGATGACCTTGGCCATGATCAGCCAGAACGGAATGGCCGTCAGGATGATCGACAGCACGAAGCCCGTCATGTAGCCCGAAAAGGTGCTGTGCGGGCCGACGTCATGGTGGTGATCATCATGCGCGTCGTGCGCAGCGCCGGCGTGGAGGTCGTGTGCGCTCATTACAGCACTCCCATCAGGTAGACAAAGGTGAAAACGCCGATCCAGACCACGTCCAGAAAGTGCCAGAACATCGACAGGCACATCAGGCGGCGGTTGTTCTCGTGCGTCAGGCCATGCTTGCTGATCTGCAGCATCAGCACGACCAGCCAGATCAGGCCGAAGGTGACGTGCAGGCCGTGCGTGCCGACCAGCGTGAAGAACGACGACAGGAAGGCGCTGCGGCCCGGACCCGCGCCCTCGTGCAGCAGGTGCGAGAACTCATAGAGCTCCAGTCCCAGGAAGCACAGGCCCAGCAGGCCGGTGACAGCCAGCCAGCCGAGCGTGGCCGAAACCTTGCCCTGCTGCTTCTTGAGCATCGCGAAGCCGAAAGTGATCGACGACAGCAGCAGGAAGGCCGTGTTCATCGCCACCAGCGGCAGGTCGAACAGGTCGGCGCCGGTCGGGCCGGCGGCGTAGTTGCGGCCCAGCACGCCATAGGTGGCAAACAGGGCGGCAAAGATGAGGCAATCGCTCATCAGGTAGAGCCAGAAGCCCAGCGCGGTGCCGTTGGCCACGTGCGGTTCCTCGGCCAGGTGGTAGTCGCGGGGTTCAATGGCGCCAGCGGCGCCGGCGTTCATGCGGATTTCAGACATTGCGTGCAAGCAGTTCAGTACGGGCATCTTCAGTCGCAGCAACTTCGGATGCTGGAATGTAGAAGTCGCGCTTGTAGTTGAAGGTATGGACGATCGCGATCAGTACCACGGCGGCAAACGACAGGCCGGCCACCAGCCACATGTGCCAGATCATCGCGAAGCCGAACAGCGTCGCCACCATGGCGATCACGAAGCCGGCGCCAGTGTTCTTGGGCATGTGCAGGGCCTTGAAGCCCGCCACCGGACGCTTGTAGCCATGCTTCTTCATGTCCCACCAGGCATCGATTTCGTAGACCTTCGGGGTCATGGCGAAGTTGTAGTCAGGCGTGGGCGAAGCCGTCGACCACTCGAGCGTGCGGCCATCCCATGGGTCGCCGGTGACGTCGCGCAGCGCTGCACGGTTGCGGAAGCTGACCCACAGCTGCACCAGGAAGGCTGCAATGCCGCCGGCGATGATGAACACACCCACCGTCGAGATGTAGAGCCAGATGTTGTAGGCGTCGTCCTCGAACACGTTGACGCGGCGCGTCGCGCCCATCAGGCCCAGCACGTACAGCGGCGTGAAGGTGACCCAGAAGCCGATCAGCCAGCACCAGAACGAGACCTTGCCCCAGAACTCGTCGAGCGTGAAGCCGAAGGCCTTGGGGAACCAGTAGTTGATGGCCGCGAACAGCCCGAACACCACGCCGCCAATGATGACGTTGTGGAAGTGGGCGATCAGGAACAGGCTGTTGTGCAGCACGAAGTCGGCCGGAGGCACGGCCAGCAGCACGCCGGTCATGCCGCCGACGGCAAACGTGGCCATGAAGCCCACGGTCCACATCATCGGCACGGTAAAGCGGATGCGGCCCTTGTACATCGTGAACAGCCAGTTGAAGATCTTCGCCCCGGTCGGGATGGAGATGATCATCGTGGTGATGCCGAAGAACGAGTTCACGCTCGCGCCCGAGCCCATGGTGAAGAAGTGGTGCAGCCAGACCAGGTAGGACAGGATGGTGATGGCCACGGTGGCATACACCATCGAGGTGTAGCCGAACAGGCGCTTGCGGCTGAACGTCGCGGTGATTTCCGAGAACACGCCAAAGGCCGGCAGGATCAGGATGTACACCTCGGGGTGGCCCCAGATCCAGATCAGGTTCACGTACAGCATGGCGTTGCCGCCCATGTCATTGGTGAAGAAGTGCGTGCCCAGGTAGCGGTCGAGCGACAGCAGCACCAGCGTGGCCGTCAGGACCGGGAACGAGGCCACGATCAGCGCGTTGGTGCACAGCGACGTCCAGACGAAGATGGGCATCTTCATCAGCGTCATGCCGGGCGCGCGCATCTTGATGATGGTCACCAGCAGGTTGATACCGGACAGCGTGGTGCCGACCCCGGCGATCTGCAGGGACCAGATGTAGTAGTCGAGTCCGACGCCCTCGGGGTTGTGGCCCAGGTTGGACAGCGCCAGCCAGCCCGAAGTCGAGAACTCGCCGACGAACAGCGACACCATCACCAGGATGGCACCGGCGGCGGTCATCCAGAAGCTGAAGTTGTTCAGGAACGGGAAGGCCACGTCACGCGCGCCGATCTGCAGCGGAATGATGTAGTTCATCAGGCCCGTGACCAACGCCATGGCCACGAAGAAGATCATGATGGTGCCGTGCGCCGTGAAGATCTGGTCGTAGTGGTGCGGCGGCAGGAAGCCCACGCCATCGATGGTGGCTGCAGCCTGCTGCACGCGCATCATCAGCGCATCGGCAAAGCCGCGCAGCAGCATGACGATACCCAGGATCATGTACATGATCCCGATCTTCTTGTGGTCGATGCTGCAGATCCAGTCGTGCCACAGCGGGCCCCAGAGCTTCAGGCGGGTCAGCAGGGCGAGAATCGCCAGGCCGCCGAGAATCACGCCGGCAAAGGTGGCGAGAAGAATCGGCTCGTGCAGCGGTATCGATTGCCAGCTCAACCGTCCGAAGATCAGTTGGGCTGTATCAAATTGATCAGACATAAAGGGTCTCTTGTGAGGTGGTGGCAACGCCAGGCGCGCCTGGCATGCCGACCACCGAATTGCTTATTGCTGGATGACGGCTTCGGAGGCCACACCGGATTCCAGGGCAGCCGTGATTTTCGCGGCGTCGCCGGTCGTGCAGATCTCGCCCGACAGGTTCAGGCCCTTGGCGCGCATGTAGGATTCGCCGCCGGCCTTGTCGATGGCCATCATGGTGTGCATGCACATCTGGCCTTCTTCCACGCAGCGGTTGAGCACCGTGTGGTAGAGCTTGGGGTCGACATTGCCGAAGCGCTCGACCGGATTGCGCTCGCTGGGCTTGGCCAGCGCCAGGTAGCTTGCGCGGTCCAGCGTCTTGCCTTCGGTCTTCGCCTTGGCGATCCAGTCGGCAAAGCCCTCGTTGGTCAAGCCATGGAACTTGAAGTTCATGTGCGAGAAGCCCGGGCCGCTGTAATGCGTGGACAGGCCCTTGTAGACGCCTTCCTTGTTGATCACCGCGTTGAGCTCGGTCTGCATGCCGGGCATGGCATAGATCATGCCGGCCAGGTCAGGCACGTAGAACGCGTTCATCGTGGTGGTCGAGGTGATCTTGAAATGGATCGGACGGTCGACCGGCGCTGCGAGCTCGTTCACCGTCGCGATGCCCTGCTCGGGGTAGAAGAACAACCACTTCCAGTCCATGGCCACGACTTCGACGGTCAGCGGCGTGACGTTCTCGGCCAGAGGGGTCTCGTGGTCGATGCGGTCCAGCGGCCGATAGGGGTCGAGCTTGTGGGTGCCGATCCAGGTGATCGCGCCCAGGATGATCACGATGACCAGCGGGGCGGTCCAGATCAGCAGTTCGAGCTTGGTCGAATGGTGGAAATCGGGGTCGTACTCGGCTTCCGTGTTGGACTGGCGGTACTTCCAGGCGAAGAAAAAGGTTGCCAGGATCACCGGGACGATGATCAGCAGCATCAGATAGGTGGCCAGCAGGACCAGATCACCTTGCTGCGCGGCAACGTCGCCTGCGGGGTTGAGAACTACGGCTTTGCTGCAGCCGCTGAGGGCGGCGACAAGCGCGGTAGCTGTGAGCCACGCAGGCCCACGGATTTCCTTGGATTGAAGCATGTCATGGGCGCGCCTGAGCGCGCTTAGGTGTAAACGAGAGATGGGAACCTGCGTAAATGTAATAAAACGGAGGAAATTGTCGATTGGACATTTTGTCCCACGTCACTACGTGGGTGTATTGCGCCATTCTTGGTGGATCAGCGGATTTCGATGTAGGCGCTTGTGCCGAGGCGCTGTCGGCCGGCTTCAGGCCGGGCGGAGGAAGCAGGGGACGGTGTGGTTGTAGTTCTTGGCTGACGCGCGCAGGCGCCAAAGCCGCACCGCAGCCGGCCGTGGACCCGCGTAGAAAGAGGCTAGTCAATTGAATGGGAGGTTTCTTCATGAGCGCAACAGGTTACACAGCACCTTCCACAGGGGGCCACGAGAGCCCAGAGTCATTATCCCGTGCGGACACGCACGAAGAGGTCAGCCCCGGCGACATCGCGGTCGGCGTGATCATCGGACGGTCTTCGGAATACTTCGACTTTTTTGTTTTCGGCATCGCTTGCGTACTGGTGTTCCCGGCATTGCTGTTTCCCGGGATGTCGCGCATGGATGGCACGCTCGCATCCTTTGCGATCTTCTCGCTGGCCTTCGTGGCCCGGCCATTCGGCACGGCCATCTCGATGGCCATCCAGCGCCGCTGGGGCCGCGGCACCAAGCTGACGCTGGCGCTGTTCCTGCTGGGCAGCTGCACGGTGGGCATGGCCTTCCTGCCTGGCTATGAACGCCTGGGTATGTGGGCCATCGTGCTGTTTGCCGCACTGCGCGTCGGCCAGGGTCTGGCGCTGGGCGGCACCTGGGACGGCCTGCCGTCGCTGCTGGCGATTTCCGCGCCGCGCAACCGCCGCGGCTGGTTCGCGATGCTGGGCCAGCTGGGCGCGCCCATCGGCTTCTTCATGGCCGCCGGCCTGTTCGCGTATGTATACGACACCATGACCCCGGAAGAATTCATCGCCTGGGGCTGGCGCTATCCGTTCTTCGTGGCCTTTGCCATCAACGTCGTGGCGCTGTTCGCGCGGCTGCGCATCGTGGTCGGACAGTCGTACTCGCACCTGTTGATGGAAAACGAGCTTGAGGCCGTGAAGACCCTCGAGGTGGTGCGCTTCGAAGGCCGCAATGTGGTCATTGGCGCGTTTGCCGCGCTGGCCAGCTTTGCGCTGTTCCATCTGGTGACGATCTTCCCGCTGTCGTACATCGAGCTGTATTCCGACCAGCCCGTGGGCGATGTGCTGCGCATGCAGATGGTGGGCGCCGCCGCCGCCTGCGTGGCCATGTTCGTGTCGGGCTGGCTTGCCGACCGCTTCGGGCGGCGCAACACGCTGGGCGCCATGGCCGCGCTGATCTGCGTGTTCAGCTTTGTCGGCCCCGGCCTGCTGGGTAATGGCCCGGCTGGCAACAATGCCTTCCTGATCATCGGCTTCATCCTGCTGGGCCTGTCCTATGCCCAGTCCTCGGGTACCGTGACCGCGAACTTCACGCCGCATTACCGCTATACCGGTGCGGCGCTGTCGGCCGACATGGCCTGGCTGGTGGGCGCCGCGTTCGCGCCGCTGATCGCGCTGGCGGTGTCGGCACGCTTTGGCCTGTTCGGCCTGGGCATCTACCTGCTCTCGGGCGGCCTGTGCACGCTGGCGGCGCTGGCAATCAACCGCGCCATCGAAGCGCGCGGATCGCCCGGCACGCCCTGAGCGCCCATAGGGTGCCTCCTGGCTTGCTTGGCAGGAGGAGGCACCGCCTCTGACCCCGTACCGCGCCACTGCTTGCCAGTGGCGCGTCTGTATCGGCCGTCATGGAAGATGCGGCAGTGATTTCGGCAGGCCGGGAGGCCCCTGGCAGGCGGCCATGTCTGAAGTCCTGTCGGGTCGCCTGCGATTTCGGGCCCGCGCCAAGCCCGGGTAGCGCCATGACGGGCCGCACAAATCTATAATGGAAAATTGTCCCGCCGCCAGGCGGCGCGCCTTTTCATGCGAGCGTGCAGGCGCTGCGCACTTCAAAACCATACGCCATGAGCCAACCCACTTTTTCCGTTGCCGAGATCAGGAAGTCGTTTCTGGACTTTTTCGCCTCCAAGGGCCACACCATCGTGCCCTCGAGCTCGCTGGTGCCGGGCAACGATCCGACGCTGATGTTCACCAATTCGGGCATGGTGCAGTTCAAGGACGTGTTCCTCGGCACGGACAAGCGCCCCTACCAGCGCGCGACCTCGGTGCAGGCCTGCCTGCGCGCCGGCGGCAAGCACAACGATCTGGAAAACGTCGGCTACACCGCGCGCCACCACACCTTCTTCGAGATGCTGGGCAACTGGTCGTTTGGCGACTACTTCAAGCGCGAGTCGCTGATGTGGGCCTGGGAGCTGCTGACCGAGGTCTACAAGCTGCCCAAGGAGCGTCTGCTGGCCACCGTGTATGCCGAAGACGACGAAGCCTACGACATCTGGACCAAGGAAATCGGCCTGCCGCCCGAGCGCGTCATCCGCATCGGCGACAACAAGGGCGGGCGCTACAAGTCCGACAACTTCTGGATGATGGCCGATACCGGCCCGTGCGGCCCCTGCTCGGAAATCTTCTACGACCACGGCGACCACATTGCGGGCGGCCCCCCGGGCAGCCCGGATGAAGACGGTGACCGTTTCATCGAGATCTGGAACAACGTGTTCATGCAGTTCGACATGGATGAGCAGGGCCGCGTGACACCGCTGCCCGCGCCTTGCGTCGACACCGGCATGGGTCTCGAGCGCCTGGCCGCCATCTTGCAGCATGTGCACAGCAACTACGAGATCGACCTGTTCGCGGCGCTGATCAAGGCCGCGGGCCGTGAAACCCATATCGAGGACCTGAGCACGCCTTCGCTCAAGGTGATTGCCGACCATATCCGCGCCACCTCCTTCCTGGTCAGCGATGGCGTGATTCCCTCGAACGAAGGCCGCGGCTATGTGCAGCGGCGCATCGTGCGCCGCGCCATCCGCCACGGCTACAAGCTGGGCCAGAAGACGCCGTTCTTCCACAAGCTGGTCAAGGACCTGGTGGCGGTGATGGGCGATGCCTATCCGCAGCTGCGCGAACAGGAAGCGCGCATCACCGCGGTGCTCAAGGCCGAGGAAGAGCGCTTTTTCGAGACGCTGGCCAACGGCATGGAAATCCTCGACAGCGCGCTGGCGGGCGACGTCAAGGTGCTGCCCGGCGACGTGGCCTTCAAGCTGCACGATACCTATGGCTTCCCGCTGGACCTGTCCAACGACGTGGCGCGCGAGCGCGGCCTGAGCGTGGACGAGGAAGGTTTCCGTGCGGCCATGGAATCGCAAAAGAACAAGGCGCGCGCCGCGGGCAAGTTCAAGATGGACCGGGCGCTCGAGTATGGCGGCGCGGCCAATGCGTTCACCGGCTATGCGGATCTGTCCGCACCTGCCAAGGTGCTGGCGCTGTATGCCGATGGCACCAGCGTCGAGGCGCTCACCGCGGGCCAGAATGGCGTCGTGGTGCTCGACAGCACACCGTTCTACGCCGAGTCGGGCGGCCAGGTCGGCGACCAGGGGCTGATCACTGCGGCCGGCGTGCATTTCGCGGTGCAGGACACGCTGAAGATCAAGGCAGATGTGTTTGGCCACCATGGCCTGCTCGAGACCGGCAGCCTCAAGGTGGGCGATGCGGTGTCGGCCGAAGTCAACACCGAAGTGCGCGCCTCGACCATGCGCAACCACTCGGTCACGCACATCATGCACAAGGCGCTGCGCGAGGTGCTGGGCACCCATGTGCAGCAAAAGGGCAGCCTGGTCAATGCCGACCGCACGCGCTTCGACTTCACGCACGGCGCGCCGGTCACCGACGCTGAAATCCGCGAGATCGAGCGCCGCGTGAACGAGGAAATCCTCGCCAATTCGGCCACCGAGGCCCAGGAAATGGACATTGAGAGCGCGCAGAAGACCGGCGCGATGATGCTGTTTGGCGAGAAGTACGGCGAGACCGTGCGCGTGCTGGGCATCGGCAGCAGCCGCGAGCTGTGCGGCGGCACCCATGTGCAGCGCACCGGCGATATCGGCCTGTTCAAGATCGTCGGCGAAAGCGGCGTGGCCGCGGGCGTGCGCCGCATCGAGGCGGTGACCGGTGCCAATGCGCTGGCTTATCTGCAGTCGCTGGAAGACACCGTGGCCCAGGCCGCGGGTGCGTTCAAGGCGCCGGCCACCGAGCTCACGGGCCGCATCGGCCAGGCACTTGACCAGATCAAGGCGCTGGAAAAGGAAATCGCGGCGCTCAAGGGCAAGCTGGCGTCCAACCAGGGCGACGAGCTGCTGACGCAGGCCATCGACATCAAGGGCGTGAAGCTGCTGGCCGCGCGCCTCGAAGGCGCCGACGCCAAGACGCTGCGCGACACCATGGACAAGCTCAAGGACAAGCTCGGCAGCGCGGTGATCGTGCTGGCCGCCGTGGATGGCGACAAGGTACAGCTGGCCGCGGGCGTGACCAAGGACTGCATTGGCCGGCTGAAGGCCGGCGATCTCGTCAACCACGTGGCGCTGCAGGTCGGCGGCAAGGGCGGCGGCAAGCCCGACATGGCCATGGCCGGCGGCACGAATGCGGTGGCGCTGCCCGCGGCGCTGGCTTCCGTGCAGGGTTGGGTCAGCGAGCGCCTCTGAGGCCGATGGCGGTTGCGCTCGGGGCCCCATCCTGATCGCAACCGCGCCCGCCTGAACCGAAAAATCCGATTCCAAAGGAGACGACATGGTCGTGCTACACACCACGCTGGCCATCGCACTGGTCATTGGCCTGATCATCTGGCTGCGCGTGGAGCCAGTCATCTCCCTGATGCTGGGGTCGCTCTATCTGGGGCTGGCCAGCGGCGTCGGTTTCATGGGCACGCTGACCGCCATCACCGGCGGCTTTGGCGAGATCATGGGCAAGGTCGGGTTGCTGATCGGCTTTGGCGTGGTGATCGGCTCGCTGCTGCATGCCACCGGGGCGTTCCGGCGCATGGTGCAGGCCCTGGTTTCGGCCGTGGGCGCCAACCGGCTGCCCTATGCGATGGCCGGCGCCATGTCCACGATCTTTCCGTCGATCTATGTCGACGTCCAGGTCGTGCTGGGCGCGCCGGTGGCGCGATCGGCGGCGCCGCTGCTGGGGCGCAACGGCTTGCCGCTGCTCGCTGGAGCCATCGGCACCGGCATCTTCTCGGGCTATGTGTTTGTCGTGCCGGGTCTGGCCGTCATTCTCATTGCCGGGCAGATGAATGTGAGCCTCGGGTCCTGGCTCGTGGGCGGGCTGTGCATCGGCCTGGCCACGGCGCTTTTGACCACTTTCCTGTTCAGCCTGCTGCTGCGCACCAACTACTGGAAGCCCGAGACCGACGAGGATGCCAGCGAGGCCATGCTGGAGACCGAGGCCCAGGACGCGCAGGCGCCGGTCTCGAATGACGGCCCGGGCCTGCTGTTGTCGACCGCGCCCATCATCGTGCCGCTGCTGATGATTGCCTTTGGCGCGTTTGCCAAGCTGGCCGGCATCTCCAACGATTTCATCAGCTTCGTCGGCAATGCCAACCTGGCGCTGTTTGTCGGCCTGCTCGGCGCCTATCTGCTGGCGCGCCGCTGGATCGGCGAGGAGCGCACCAGCGCGGCCATGACGGATGGCTTCAAGACCAGCGGCGAGATCCTGCTGATCACGGGCGTCGGCGGATCGCTGGGCGCGATCATCACCGCCTCGGGCATGGGCGCGGAGCTGGGCACGCTGTTTTCCCATGATGCCGGCGGCCCGGTGCTGCTGAGCATCGTGCTGGCCTGGTTCATTGCCGCGGTGCTGCATGTGGCGATCGGTTCGGTGTCGGTCGCGGCGCTGACGGCCGCCAGCATCATCAGCCCGGTGGCCGCGCAGATCGCGGTCTCGCCGGTCATCATCGGCTTTGCCATTGCCTCGGGCGCGCTGTTCGCGGTGCAGGTCAACAGCAACTTCTTCTGGATGTTCAAGGGGCTGATGGGACTGTCGACCAAGGGGGCGCTCAAAACCCTGACCATGGTGACCTCGATTGCCTCGGTCGCGTCCCTGGTGCTGGTGCTGCTTGCCAGCATCTTTGGCTGAGGTCGGCCATTTCCCTCAGGAGCCTGGACCTGAACCTGCTCAAGGCGCTGGACGCCTTGCTGCAGGAGTGCAACGTGACGCGCGCCGCGGCGCGCCTGGGTCTGACCCAGCCGGCGATGAGCGGCATGCTGACGCGGCTGCGCGAAGGCTTTGGCGACCCCTTGTTCGTGCGTGCCCAGCGCGGCATGGTGCCCACGCAACGCGCGCTGGACCTGCGCCTGCCGCTGCAGCAGGTGCTGGCCGAGATCGACGCGCTGCTGCAACCCCCGGTGTTCGAGCCGGCCACGGCATGCCTGACATTCACGATTGCCGCCACCGACTATGCACTGCGCGCAGTTGCCGTGCCCTTCATTGCAGCGCTCAAGCGGCTCGCGCCGCAGATCCGCGTAGCGCTCGTGCCGGTCGAGAACGGCCAAGTGCCGGCGCAGCTCGAGCGCGGCCAGATCGGGCTGGCGCTGCTGACGCCCGAGAACACCCCGCCAGAGATGCACGCGCGCACGCTGTACCGCGAGCGCTATGTCTGCGTGCTGCGCGAAGGCCACCCGGCGGCCACGGGGCGCGGGCTCACGCTCGCGCAGTTCTGCGCCTTGGACCACGCGCTGGTGTCGTATGACGGCGGCGGCTTCCATGGCGTCACCGACGACGCCCTGCACAAGCTGGGCCAGCGGCGCGCGGTGACGCTGTCGGCCAAGTCCTTTTTGATCCTGCCCGAGCTGCTGCGCGCGAGCGACATGGTGGCGGTCCTCCCGGCACGGCTGGTTGCCGGGCTGGACGGGCTGGTGATCTCGCAGCCGCCACTGGAAGTGCCGGGATTCACCCAGGGTGCGGTCTGGCACGAGCGTACCCACCACGACCCGGCCCACCGCTGGCTGCGCGAGCTGTTGTTTCGCACCTGTAGCGAACCCGGTGGCAGTTGATATCAGCCGCCGTGATGCAAATCATAAAAATATAGGATTTGAATGATGGCGGAGGCGGCCCCATTTCGGTAAGGACCAGCAAGTCCCTTGGTCAGCCGCATGGGCATGGTCGCGGCCGAGCGTACAGCCGGCCAGTCTTTCCGCATCGCGTCCGGCCTGCCGCCCATTGGTGCAAGCCGTGGCGCACCGTTTGTATTTTCTTTCTGCCAACCACCATATGTCCGCACTGTTTTCCCCGTTCACCCTCAAGGATGTCACGCTGCGCAACCGCATCGCGGTGCCGCCCATGTGCCAGTACAGCGCCGTCGATGGCTTGACCAACGACTGGCACCAGATCCACTATCCCTCGATGGCGCGCGGCGGCGCCGGGCTGGTGATCGTCGAGGCCACGGGTGTGTCCCCCGAGGGCCGCATCACGCCCGACTGCCTGGGCCTGTGGAACGACACGCAAGCCGAGGGCCTGGCGCGCATCGCGGCTTCGATCAAGGCCGGCGGCGCCGTGCCCGGCATCCAGATCGGCCATGCAGGCCGTAAAGCCAGCGCCAACAATCCCTGGCAGGGCGACGACCACATTGCCGAAGGCGATACGCGCGGCTGGCAGCCGATCGCACCCTCGGCCATTGCCTTTGGTGGCGGTCTGCCGCGCGTGCCCAGCGAGATGACGCTCACGGATATCACCCGCGTCAAGGCGGACTTCGTGGCCGCGGCGAAGCGCGCGCGCGACGCGGGTTTTGAATGGCTGGAGCTGCACTTCGCGCACGGCTATCTGGCGCAGAGCTTTTTCTCGGCGCATTCCAACCAGCGCAGCGATGCCTATGGCGGCAGCTTCGACAACCGCGCACGCTTCCTGCTTGAAACGCTGGCCGCGGTGCGGGCGGTGTGGCCCGAGAATCTGCCACTGACGGCGCGCTTTGGCGTGATCGAATACGACGGCAAGGACGAGGAAACCCTGGCTGAATCCATCGAGCTGGTCAAGCGCATGCGCGCGGGCGGCCTGGACCTGCTCAACGTCAGCGTCAACTTCGTGATTTCCGATGTCCAGATTCCCTGGGCCACGCCGGCGTTTCTCGCGCCCATTGCCCAGCGCGTGGCGCGCGAAGCGGGTATTCCCGTGGCGTCCAGCTGGGGCATCGACAACGTGCAGCACGCCGAGCGCGTGGTCGCCGAGCAGCAGATGGATCTGGTGATGATCGGCCGCGCGATGCTGGCCAACCCCCACTATCCCTACGCGATGGCGCAGGCGCTCAAGGAGCAGCGCCCGGACTGGGTGCTGCCGGCGCCCTATGCGCATTGGCTCGAGCGCTATCGGGGTGCGGGGAAGGTGGCGGCCCAGTAAGGGGCGCCATGCCTGTTCATCCTGCGGTGGGCTAGGATGAATGGGCTTGCCTTGAGGGCAGGCCCGTCATCCTTCGATCCTTCGACAAGCCCAGGATCAGGACGAACGGTATAAGTTCCAAAACGCTGACCACTACACCGTTCGTCCTGAGCGTGTCGAAGGATGAACGGCCTGCGGTCCAGTGGTGCGTACAGACCCCGCTCAAGGTGCGGCGGCCTGCTTGCGCTTGAACACCAGATCCCACACCCCATGCCCCAGCTTGATCCCCCGGTTCTCGAACTTGGTGAGAGGGCGGTACTCGGGCTGGGGGGCATAGCCCTCGACCGTGTTTTCCAGCAGCGGCTCGGCCGACAGCACCTGGAGCATCTGCACCGCGTAGGGCTCCCAGTCGGTGGCGCAGTGCAGGTAGCCGCCGGGCGCGAGGCGCGCGGCCAGCTTGGCGATCAGCGCCGGCTGGATCAGGCGGCGCTTGTTGTGCCGGGTCTTGTGCCAGGGGTCGGGAAAGAAGATATGCACGCCGCCCAGGCTGCCTTCGGGCAGCATGTTGTCGATGACTTCCACCGCGTCATGGCGCAGGATGCGGATGTTGTGCAGGTCTTGCTCGCCAATGCGTTTGAGCAGTGCGCCGACGCCGGGCTCGTGTACTTCGCAGCACAGGAAGTTGTCATCGGGCCGCACGCGCGCGATGTGCGCCGTGGCTTCGCCCATGCCGAAGCCGATCTCCAGGATCAGCGGCGCGCTGCGGCCGAACACCGCGGGCGCATCGAGCGGCGCGGCCTGGTAGTCCAGCAGGAACTGCGGCCCGACCTCGACATAGGCCTTGGCCTGGCCGATCGTCGTGCGGCCGGCGCGCAGCACATAGCTCTTGATGGTTCGGAGATGGACCCCGCCGGCCGGAGCAGCCGAGCCGGGCGTGGTGTCTTGAGGGGTGTCGGGGCCGGGAGCGGCCGCATTGGTTTGTTGTTCAGTCACAGGGCGTGATTGTAGTGAGCTCGCCAGGCCTGGACCCACAGCGCGAGCGCATCGGCCCGGGATTTGTGGGTGCAATCGGCCACCGGCAGGCCCAGCGCGGCGGCTGCGGCGTCCAGCGCGGCGCGGCTGGCGGCGGGCGTGGAGATGTCGATCGAGCGCGCGCCATGCTGCTTGGACAGCTTCTCGCCGTCGGCGCGGCGCACCAGCGGGGTGTGCATATAGATCGGTGTGGGCAGGCCCAGCGCCTGCTGCAACAGCATCTGGCGCGGCGTGTTGTCCGTGAGGTCTTCGCCGCGCACGATATGGCTTACCTGTTGCAGAGCGTCGTCCACGACCACGGCCAACTGGTAGGCCCAGAGGCCATCGGCGCGGCGCAGCACGAAGTCGCCCACGCCCTGCACCAGATCCTGCGACTGCGCGCCCAATCGCCGGTCATGCCACAGCAGCCGGCCCGTGGCTGTGTCCCAGCCGGGCGCGTGCGGGCCGGCAAAGGGCTGCGCCAGCCGCACCGCCTGCTGCGTTGCAAAGCGCCAGGCGCGCGCCGGGCGGCCGTGCAGCCCGCCGCGGCAGGTGCCGGGGTAGGGCCGCTCGATATGCCGCTCGCGCGCAAGGCCCATTTTTTCCCAGGCGAGTTCGATGTCGCGGCGCGTGCAGCCACAGGCATAGGCCAGCTGGTGGTCCAGCAATTGCTGCAGTGCCTGCGCGTAGAAAATGCCGCGTGCGGACTGCCAGACCGGCGGGTCGTCCGGCACCAGGCCGCAGGCATCGAGCTGCCGCAGGATCAACTCGTCGGCGCCGGGCATGCAGCGCGGCGGGTCGATGTCTTCGATGCGCACCAGCCAGCGGCCCCGGTGCGCGCGCGCGTCCAGCCAACTGGCAAGAGCGGCCACCAGCGAGCCCGCATGCAGCGGGCCCGTGGGAGAGGGCGCGAAGCGCCCGATGTACAGGGAAAATGCCGGCTGCAAGCGAGTCACGCCACTTTCAAGGCCAGCTCCAGGCCGGAGACAAACGCGTCTTCGACGCGCGCTCCCAGGCACCAGTCGCCGCAGACGCCCAGGCCCGTCTTGCGGCTCCACAGGAAGGCATGGCCCAGGGTGCTCATGGTCTGTGCATGCGGCCAGAAGCGGCTGCTGACATGGCTGGGCGTGGCATGGATGCCGGTGATCTCGGCAAAGGCCTTTTGCAGCTTGGCCTGGATGCGTGGCGCGTCGTCGTTGCGGTGTTCCTGCGACCAGGCGGGACTGGCCTGCACGGTCCAGCGCTCGGTCGAGGAGCGTCCGGGCTTGGACGATTCGCGTGCCAGCCAGGCCACGCGGTGGTGCGTGCTGCGCGCGGCATTCCAGTGCGGGCCCAGCGTGGTGAGGCCGGGCTGCTGCGCATGGGCAAATGTCAGGTGCAGCGTCCAGCAGGGTGCGATGTCGATGTCATCGAGCGCCTGGCAATGCAGCTCGGCCAGGCCCGTGGGGCCCAGCAGCGTGCGCGCCATGGGGGCGGGCAGTGCCAGCAGCACGGTGTCGAAGCCCGCATGCACGGTCTGTTGCGAGGGGTCCAGGGCGTTCTCGGTCTGGAGCTGCCAGCGCCCGGGGTCGAGCCGGTCGCGCTCGAGCGCGGTCACGCGGCACTGCGTCAGCACGCGGTCGGCATCGACCAGGGGCTGCGCCCAGGCCGCGGCCAGGCTCTGCATGTGGGGCGTGGCCACCCAGTGGGATTCGCGCGGCGGCGGCGCGGCGCTGGCAATGCGTCCGGCGCTGTCAAGCACGCGGATGGTGGTGGCGCTCCAGGGACGGCACAGCTGGGAATCGAGGTCCAGCACCTGCTCGAAGCGGGGGTCGCGCACGGTGAAGTACTGGGCGCCGGAATCAAAGCTGCCATGCGAGGTGGCGTGAACCGCCATGCGGCCACCGACTTGGGCGCCCTGTTCAAACAGTGTCACCTGATGGCCGGCCTGCACCAGGGTGCGCGCGCAGGCCAGGCCGGCAATGCCGGCGCCGATCACGGCGATGGTCTGCGGTCGGTGGCGCGTGCGGCGCGGGTGCTGGGCGGCAGTGGGCAAAGGAGAATGGAGCGTGCGCGTAGCAGTCATGTCGAGCCTTTCGAGGAACAGGGAGGCAGATGCGGAGGTCTCTCGCCGCCTCAACCGTGGACTGACTCTACACCCTTCGCAAGCCTGCGCCGGCCTCAAAGGTCCTGATGGTTTTCCAGCAGGGCGGTACGCGTGGTGGGGCTGGCCAGCTTTTCCAGCCACCACTGCAGCGCGCGGCCGGGGCTGGCGTGGCCCGACGTGGTCCAGGCGTACTGCAGGCGCAGCGTGCGCCGCGGGCGCACGACCTCGCGCACGACCAGGCGGCCGGCCTGCACATGTGCATTGACCATGCCCTGCGGCAGAAAACCGTAGCCCAGGCCGCGCAGCTGGGCCTCGACCTTGGCTGCCATGCTGTCCACGGTGAGCACCTGCTGGCCGCCGAGCACGCCCACGCTGGTGGTTTCGCGCGCGGCGGAATCGGCCACCGCCACCACGCGGTGCTGCAGCAGCGTGTCATCGTTGATCGGCTCGGGCACCTGGGCCAGCGGGTGCCGGGGCGCGACGGCCAGGCAGAACGCCATCTCGCCGAGCTCCTGCAGCTGGATGCCCGCCACGTTGCTGGCGTTCACGGCAACGCCGATGGCCAGATCGGCGCGGCCCGTGCTCAGCGGCTCGAGCGTGCCGCTGAGGATGCCGTCGCGCAGCTTCAGGCGCGTGGGCGATTCCAGCGCATAGAAGGCCTCGACCAGATCGAACAGCGGCCCGCGTGCCACCGCCCCGTCGACCACGATGGTCAAATGCGGCTCCCAGCCCGTGGCAACGCGGCGCACCCGGTGTGCGACGGAGTCGATGTCCTGCAGCAGGCGCGCGCCTTCGCGCAGCAGCTCGAGCCCGGCCTCGGTGGGCTGGGCCTGGCGCGAGCGCCGGTCGAACAGCAGTACGTCCAGCGCATCCTCGATATGCCGCACGCGGTACGTCAATGCGCTGGGCACGAGCCCGAGCGAGCGCGCGGCCGCGGCAAAGCTGCCGGTGTCGGCGATCACCTGGAGCATGGCCAGGCTGTCGGGGGTCAGGGCATCGCGGGGGCTGGACATGGCATCGGCTGGTTCACGGGATTTGAATGATGCCAGCAAACCGGCCGCGCCCGGGCGCCAGCGGCGCGCCTGCCACGCACCGCTTACTGCGCGCCGGGCGGCAGTGGGTCGGCGGGCAGGGTGTC
>JBEVDH010000086.1:0-16369 GCA_040514115.1 Comamonas sp.
TAGCCGCGCAGGCCCTGGGTGCAGGCCCAGATGAAAGCGAGGAAGCCGCGCGGCAGCGCCTGGGGTTCACTGGTGGGATAGGGGGGAATGCGTTTTTCGAAAAATCCAAACAAGATCAGTCCTTTGTTATCGCTCCATATTAGGGCGTGGACTGCATCCGTGGCGACCTTGTCGGCTATTCCCTGGCGGGCGCAGGTGTTGGTCACGCGGAAATAAAAAAGCACCGCCGGGGCGGTGCCTTGGTTGCGGGGCGCGGGCCGGAGCTCAGGTCGGCAGGAAGCCTTCCACGGACAGGTAGCGTTCGCCGGTGTCATACGAGAAGCCCAGCACGCGCGTGCCCACGGGCAGCTCGGGCAGCTTTTGCGCAATGGCCGCGAGCGTGGCACCCGAGGAGATGCCGACCAGCATGCCTTCCTCGCGCGCGGCACGGCGCGCATATTCGCGTGCGGGCTCGGCTTCGACCTGGATCACGCCGTCAAGCAAGCTGGTGTCGAGGTTCTTCGGGACGAAGCCCGCGCCGATGCCCTGGATCGGGTGCGGGGCGGGCGCGCCGCCCGAGATGACGGGAGAGGCGGCGGGCTCGACGGCAAACACCTTGAGGCCGGGAAACTTGGCCTTGAGCTGGCGCGCCACGCCCGTCAGGTGGCCGCCGGTGCCGACACCGGTGATCAGCACGTCGAGGCCGTCGGGGAAGTCGGCCAGGATTTCCTGCGCCGTCGTGCGTTCGTGCACCTCGATATTGGCCGGGTTCTCGAACTGCTGCGGAATCCAGGCGCCGGGCGTCAGCGCGGCCAGCTCCTCGGCGCGCGCGATCGCGCCCTTCATGCCCTTTTCCTTGGGCGTCAGATCGAACGTTGCGCCATAGGCCAGCATCAGGCGGCGGCGCTCGATCGACATGCTGTCGGGCATGACCAGCACCAGCTTGTAGCCCTTGACGGCCGCGACCAGCGCCAGGCCGACGCCGGTGTTGCCGCTGGTGGGCTCGATGATCGTGCCGCCGGGCTGCAGGCGGCCGGACTTCTCGGCATCTTCGATCATCGACAGCGCGATGCGGTCCTTGATCGAACCCCCAGGGTTGCTGCGCTCGGACTTGATCCACACCTGCGCGCTGTCGCCAAAGAGGCGGCTCATGCGCACATGGGGGGTGTTTCCGATGGTTTGCAGGATGCTGTCGACTTTCATGGAATCTCCTTGGCGGGTATAGATCGCCCATTCTGGCGCAGTTGTTCTGCCTTCCAGCGCATATTCTTATGCCGCGCAGGCGGGGTACGGGCGCGGGGCATTGCGCCTGGGCGATAATCGCGCCGTGAAGTTCACCAGACCGCCGCTGGTGCAAGGCCGAAAGGCCGCACTGGAGGAACGTCCGGACTGCATAGGGCAGCGTAGCAGCTAACGGCTGTCCACCGCGAGGTGAGGATCAGAGCAACAGAGACGAGCCGCTTTAGTGCGGGTGAAACGGGCAATCTCTACGCGCAGCAATACCAAGTAGGCACACGTTGACGGGGCCCCCGGAGTGTGCGGGTAGGTAGCATCGAGCTGGTTGGGCGACCACCAGCCAAGAGTAATGGCGGTCACGCAGCCGGTTTTCGCAAGAAAGCCGGCGGTGCACAGAATCCGGCTTATCGGTGGACTTCACACTTTTCATGCAAAAAGCGCCTGGCTAACCACCAGGCGCTTTTCTTTTTGTAGGGCAGGACGTTCATCCTTCGACGCGGCCGGCTAGGCGAGCTCAGGACGAACGGTGAGCCCCGTTCATCCTTCGATCCTTCGACGGGGCCATCAAGGCATGCTCAGGATCAGGGCGAACCGTCAATATCCGTTCGTCCTGAGCCTGTCGAAGGATGAGCGGCCGGTGCTCCAGGCAACAGGAGGGGCCGTTCATGGTCGACGGCGCCGCCCAGGCAAGCTCACCACGAACGGTGAGGGCGCAGGGTTCAAACCTCAGAACTTCTCCCAAGGCAGCAGATAACGCCACTGCCCCTCCGGCAGCTTCGCCATCGACACCCGCCCCACGCGCAGACGCCGCATGCTCACGACCTGCAGGTTCACGGCCGCGCACATCTCGTCGATCTTGTCGGGCCAGAAGCCCTTGATCGCAAAGCGCAGATGGGTTTCGTTCTGCCAGCTCACCTTGGCCGGCGGCAGCGGCTGGCGGTCGGCGATCAGGCCGTGGCACAGGCGCTGCAGGCCGCCCTCGGCAATCTGGCCCTTGACCCCGACGAGGACTTCCTGCTCCAGCGCATAGGCGTCTTCCTGCAGCTTGCGCGCGATGCGCGGGTCCTGGGTATAGATCACCAGGCCGCTGCCGGGCACCGGGATCGGCAGGAACGCCAGCTGGTCGCTGAAGTGGCGTTCGAGCACACGCACCGGTGCCGGCGTGTCGTATTCGGCGAGGTTCTCCTCGGTCAGCAGGCTGCGCGCGCTGGGCACGCGGCCATAGGCTTCGCCCTGGGTGTAGCCCGCTGGTTTGTGCAGCAGCAGCGTCACCGCAGGAATGGCCTCGGCCTTGGCGCCTGGCGCCAGGCGCACCTGCTGGTCGATGCCGATATGGGTGCCGGGCATCAGCACGACCTGGCCGTCGACCTGGACATGGCCGGCTTCGATATACAGCTCGGCTTCACGGCGCGAGCAGCTTTGTTGTTCCGCCAGGCGCTTGGACAGGCGAACGGATTCAGTTTGAGACATGCCGCAAGCCTAAGGCACGAATGCGTTCCACATGGGCCAAAAGGGATCTTTCTGCAATGGGCCAGAGCGCGGGCGGGGCATCTGAATAGGCCAGGCGCACCCAGTCCTGGGGCGATCCGTCGGGCGCGGCCTGCATTGCGCGCACCACCTTGGCCTCGCGCGCCAGCCGGTGGCCCACGAGCCGCGCAATGACCTGGCGCGCCCGGCCGAGCACGTAGCCATGCGCGGGCAGGATGAATTCGACGCCATGCTGCGCGCACAGCGTGTCGAGCTTCGCCAGCGAATCGAGGTAGTCGGCCATGTTGCCGTCGGGCGGGTCGATCACGGTCGTGCTGCCGTTGAGGATGTGGTCGCCGCTGAACAGCAGCGCATCCTCCTCCAGCAGGAAGCAGACATGGTTGGCCGCATGGCCGGGCGTGAATACCGCCTGCAGGGTGTGGCTGACCGGGCCCTCGGGACCGGTGCCGCCGAGCACCAGGCGCTCGCCTTCAGCCAGCGGCCGGTCGGGCGTGAAGCGGCTGGCGACGCGCGCCGTCGGCGCCGAGGACAGGCCGCGGATCTCGGCGCGCGCGCGGCCGCCTTGCGCCAGCAGCGCCTGCAGCAGCGCGGCGCCGGGCGAATGGTCGGCATGCGAGTGGGTGCACACGATATGCCGGATGTCGCCGCCCGCGGCATCGAACAGCCGCTGCACATGCTGCGGATCATCGGGGCCGGGGTCGATGGCGATATAGCCGGTCAGCGGCTCGCCCACGAGATAGCTGTTGGTGCCGGGGCCGGTCATCACGCCGGCGTTGGGCGCCGTCAGCCGCAGCACATTGCGCCGCAGCCGCACGGGCTGCGCGCTCTGCCAGTCCAGGGGATGGAAGACCTGCCCATCGGGGCTGACCATCTCGAGTTCGCCGTAGGCCGCTTCATCTTCCATGTGGCGCCGCTCCTCGCCGCTGATCAGGCCGGTGCGCGGGCAGCAGTCCCAGAGCACCTGCTCGTGCGCGAGCGCCGCGAACAGCGCGTCGGTCGACTCGAAGTGCGCGAGCTTTTCCAGCGTCTTGATGGTCGGAAAGATGATCAGGAACGCGCCCTGCGCATGGCGCTGCAGCGCCTCGGCTGGCGTGATCCACTGCGGCTCGAATTGCTCGCTCTCGTCGGCCACCGGGGTCTGGCCCGCGGGCATGCGCGCGACCAGGAACTGCGTGGCAAAGCGCTTGGGCAGTGTGCGATCGCCGGTCCAGTGCGCGAGCGCGTACAGCTCGTCGGCGGCCAGGGTCAGCCCGCGCGCCGCGCATTGGGCCACGAACGGCGCCGCGCGGTCGAGCGCGGCGATGTCGCTGGCGTCGGCCATGCGCCCGTCGGCATGGCGCGCCAGCAGCACACCCAGCTCCTCGAAGCTTTCGCGGATGGCGGCAATGGCCTGCGTCAGGTGCGCATCGCTTTGCGTGGCGCGGCGCGCGGCGGCGCCATGCGAGCGCGCGTCGAGCGGATCGACACCGCCGCCCGGAAACACATAGGCGCCAGGCAGGAAGCTGGCATGGGGCGAGCGGCGCGTCATGAGCACTTCGATGCCGCCGCCCGCGCTGTTGTCGCGCAGCAGCAGCACGGTGGCCGCGGGCCGGGGATCCGCGGGGGGGCGCTGGGCGCGCAGGAGCTGGCTGGGGCGTTGTATCGCCATGGCCTATTTGCCCTTGGCGTAGCCCAGCGCAACCACCAGGGCAGTGACGATGAAGAACGCCTGCAGCTCGAGGGCCCAGCCGCCGGAGTTGCCGATCGACAGGAACTGCCCGGTATGCACCAGCAGCAGTGCCACCAGCATGTTGCCCACCACGATCAGTGCCGCGGGCACTACCCATACACCGATCAGCAGCAGCAGCGGCGCCGCCACTTCGCCCAGATAGACCCCGTAGGCGAGCCATGCGGGCAGGCCGTGGCTGGTCACCATCTTCTCGATGCCGCCAATGCCATGCGTGATCTTGGCCCACCCGTGGAACAGCAGCAGCAGCGCCAGGGTGATGCGCAGCAGCGTGATCGCGGCGCGGGGATGGTGCAGATGGGACCAGAAGTTCATGGATGACCTCGACAGATGGGTGGATGGGCCGCCAGGCAAGCGGGCAATGTGTGCCTTTGTGCCACAAGATGGCGCATGCGACTGTTGCGTACGCGCCAATCCGAGGTTCACGTCGGGCGAAGGTCCACTGCCGGTGCCGACGTGAGTCGATTCCTGCAGTCGTTGTAGGCCTTAAGGCCGACCTGCTGTGGCAGTGAAACAAGCGCCTCGAACCCCTCTAGGATCACGGCAGGCCGCCAACCATGGGCCACCAGAACCGCTTGCAACACCGTCACGCTGTGCGCAAGCGCCATCAACATCAGGAGGAAATTTTCATGCTCAACCAATCCATTCGCTCTTTGTTGATTGCTGCAACCGTTGTCGTGGGCGGTGTCGCCGTCGTGGGTTGCACCACCACCAGCCCTTCCGACGTGCAGAACGCACCCCGCGCCACGAGCAACTCGATCGATGCGCAGGTCGATGCCACGCTGGCGCGCCTGTACACCACCGTTCCCGGCTCGCGTGAGCTGGTGGCACGCTCCAAGGCCGTGCTGGTGTTCCCCACGGTCATTGGCGGCAGCTTCGTGATTGGTGCCGAGCATGGCCGCGGCGCGCTGCGCTCGGGTGCCCGCACGCTGGGCTACTACAGCACCACGGCGGCCTCGATCGGCTGGCAGGCTGGCGGCCAGTCCAAGGCCATCGTCTATGTTTTCAACACCCAGGATGCACTGGACAAATTCGTCAACGGCAATGGCTGGTCTGCAGGCGTCGATGCCACCGTGGCCGTCGGCCGCGTGGGTGCCAACGGCGTGATCGACACCCAGACCGCACAGGCTCCGGTGTCGAGCTTCGTGATGACCAATGCCGGCCTGGAAGCCGGCGTGTCGCTGCAAGGCGCGCGCATCCAAAAGATCAACCTGTAAGCACCTGCTGGCTGCAAGGCCAGTGCATTGATTCAGATGCCCGTTTGTCCCGGGCTGCCCAGACGGGCAGCCCGTGGATGGACGGGCATTTTTTGCTGCCGCCGAAACCCGCAATGGCGGCCGGGCGCGAGTGACGGATAATCTGCGACCATGCAAATCCGCTTCACCAAGATGCAGGGCGCGGGCAACGACTTTGTCGTGCTCGATGAAACGCAGGGCCCGCGCGGCCTGTCGCCGGCCCAATACCGCTTTCTCGCCGATCGCCACTTCGGCGTCGGTGCCGACCAGATCCTCAGCGTTCGGCCCGCGCCGGCCGAAGGCATCGATTTCGAATATGCCATCCACAACGCCGATGGTGGCGAGGTGGAGCAGTGCGGCAATGGCGCGCGCTGCTTTGCCCGCTATGTGCACGACCGCGGCCTTACCGCCAAGAAGGTGATCCGGGTCCAGACCCTGTCTGGCATCATTGCCCCCGAGATCGTCGGTGAGGGTCAGGTGCGCGTGGACATGGGCCACCCCGAGTTACGGCCCGAACAGGTACCCTTTGATGCCGCCGGTCTTGCATCCCGCGCCGAAGGCCGGGCGCAGACCTGGCCGCTGGCGCTGGCCGATGGGGTGACCCAATGGGTCACTCCGGTCTCCATGGGCAATCCGCATGCCGTGCTCTGGGTCGACGATGTCGATACCGCGCCCGTGGCGGCGGTGGGCCCGCAGATCGAGCGGCATGTGCGTTTTCCCCAACGCGTCAACGTCGGCTTCCTGCAGCGCGTGAGCCGCAGCGAGGTGCGGCTGCGCGTCTACGAGCGCGGCACGGGCGAGACGCTGGCCTGCGGCACCGGTGCCTGCGCCGCCGTGGTGGCGGGCATTCTCCAGGGCCAGCTCGATGCGCAGGTGCAGGTGCACACGCGCGGCGGACTGCTGCAAATTGCCTGGGCGGGCGGTGAGGACGACAGCGTCTTCATGACCGGTCCCGCGACCTTTGTTTTTGACGGCCAGATTGAAATTCCGGAAGCACCATGAACGACACCAGCAGCGTCCACGCGTTGTCCACCAGCGAAGACAGCATTGCCTCCTACCTGACCGAGGTTCCGGAGTTCTTCGAACGCCATGCCCAGGTGCTGACCGGGGTGCGCCTGCCCAGCATCCACGGCCACCGCGCGGTGAGCCTGCAGGAGCGCCAGGCCGAGATGCTGCGCGAGAAGATCAAGGGCCTGGAGCAGCGCATCATGGAGATGATGCGCAACAGCAGCGAAAACGCGACGATTGCCCAGAAGATCCACCGCTGGAGCTGCGATCTCGCGGCCTGCGTCGAGCCGCGCGAGCTGCCGCACGCGATCACCGAAGGCCTGCGCCGGGTGTTTGACGTGCCCGAGGCCGCGGTCCGGGTCTGGGATGTGGCGCCGCCGTTTGCCGGCGCGCTCTACACCATGGGCGTGAGCAGCGATGTGAAGGCCTTTGCCTCGTCGCTGACCCTGCCGTTTTGCGGCCCCAACCTGGGCTTCGAGCCGACGAACTGGCTCACCAACGCCGATGCCGTGCAGTCGCTGGCGCTGCTGCCGCTGCGCGCCGGCCCGCTGGCCGCGGCTTCGCCGGCGTTCGGCATGCTGGTGCTGGGCTCGCCCGATCCGCTGCGTTTCGATGCCACCATGGGCACCGAATTCCTGATGCGCATTGCCGAGCAGGCCAGCGCCGCGCTGGCGCGCCTGCGTCCGGCCACGCGCACGCTGGCTTCGGTCTGAGCATGGGCCGCGCCGCGCCGAGCGCCGCTGCGCCGGACGCAGCGCCGGCCACCGTGCTGCCGCCCGCGGCGCAGGCCTATCTCGAGCATGTGCGTGTCGAAAAACGCCTGGCCGCGCGCACGCACACGCTCTACACGCTGGACCTGCACAAGCTGGTGGCCTTGGCCGGCGCCGCGCAGGTCGAGCTGCTGGCGCTGCAGACCCCGCATATCCGCCGCTTCGTCGCGCAGATGCACAGCGGCGGGCGCAGCGCGCGCGGCATCGCGCTGATCCTGTCGGGCTGGCGCGGCTTCTTCGCGTGGGCCGCGCACCAGGCGCTGGTGCCGCTCAATCCCGTCGATGGCGTGCGCGCGCCGCGTGCGCCCAAGCCGCTGCCCAAGGCGCTGGCGGTCGAGGATGCATTGCAACTGGTGAATCATTCCAGCGTTGACGGCGATCCCTGGCTCGAGGCGCGCGATGCGGCCATTGCCGAGCTGCTCTACAGCAGCGGCTTGCGCGTCGCGGAGCTCGTGGGGCTGGATGTCGCGCCCGGCCCCGACACCGAGCGGCTGGCGCGCGGCTGGATCGACCTGGCGGCCGGCGAGGCGCATGTGCTGGGCAAGGGCAGCAAGCGGCGCATCGTTCCCGTGGGCCGCGCCGCGCTGCAGGCGCTGCAGACCTGGCTTGAAGCGCGGCCGCAGCCCTTTGCGCCGCTCCAATCCCTTGAGCCGGCACTGTTTGTCGGCCGGCGCGGCGCGCGGCTGACCGCCCAGTCGGTCTGGCTGCGCCTGCGCGAGCGCGCGCGCCAGGCCGGGCTGACGACCTCGGTGCATCCGCATGTGCTGCGCCACTCGTTTGCCAGCCATCTGCTGCAGTCGAGCGGCGACCTGCGGGCGGTGCAGGAGCTGCTGGGCCATGCCAGCATTTCCACCACGCAGATCTACACGCGCCTGGATTTCCAGCACCTGGCACAAGCCTACGAAAACGCCCACCCCCGCGCCCGCAGAAAGCGCTGAGCGGTCGCATCGGCGCCCTTGAAACCGCCGCTAAACTCCCCATATCCCTTGTTTCATGCAGGACCTGCAGCTTCCCGGAGCGCGCGGGTGCCTGTGTCCGGCGCGCACTTACTTTCTAGGCGATTCCATGTCTCTCATTCCTGTCACCATCCTCACGGGCTTTCTGGGCTCGGGCAAGACCACGTTGCTCAAGCGTGTGCTCAGCGAAGCCCATGGCCAGAAGATCGCCGTGATTGAAAACGAGTTCGGTGAGGAAAACATCGACGCCGACATCCTCAAGACGGAGTCCAAGGAACAGATCGTGCAGATGAGCAACGGCTGCATCTGCTGCACCATCCGCGAGGACCTGCGCGAGACGCTGCAACTGCTGGCCGCGAAGCGCCGCAAGGGCCTGGTCGTGTTCGATCGCATCATCATCGAGACCACCGGCGTGGCCGACCCCGGCCCGGTGGCGCAGACCTTCTTCATGGATGACGAGGTGGCCGAGTCCTATCTGATCGACTCGATCATCACGCTGGTGGATGCCAAGCACGCCGAGCAGCAGCTCGACACGCGCCAGGAAGCGCGCCGCCAGGTGGGCTTTGCCGACCAGATCTTCCTGTCCAAGACCGATCTGGTCAGCGACGAAGCGCAGCAGGCGCTGATCCACCGCCTCAAGCACATGAACCCGCGCGCGCCGATCCAGGCGGTGCATTTCGGTGCGGTGCCGCTGAGCCAGGTGCTGGACCTGCGCGGCTTCAACCTCAATGCCAAGCTCGACATCGACCCTGACTTCCTCAAGGAAGAAGGCGACCACGGCCACGCGCATGACCACGGCCATGCGCATGCCGGTCACGACCACGCACATGGCGCGCACGACGACCATGCGGGCCATGACCATGCGCCCGGCGAAGCCTGCGACCACCCGCACCACCATCGCCACGATGACGATGTGAAGAGCTTCGTCTACCGCGCCGACCGTGCGTTCGATCCGGCCAAGCTCGAGGATTTCCTCGGCGCCATCGTCAATATCTACGGCCCCAAGATGCTGCGCTACAAGGGCGTGCTGAACATGCAGGGCACCGAGCGCAAGGTGATCTTCCAGGGCGTGCACCAGCTGATGGGCAGCGACCTGGGCCCGGCATGGGACGAAGCGGAAAAGCGCCAGAGCAAGATGGTTTTCATCGGCATTGACCTGCCCCAGGACATCCTGCGCTCGGGTCTTGACCAGTGCCTGGTGTGAAGAGCACCCGCCACGGAGCCTGCTTGCAAGCTCTGTCGGTGGCAGGTAGGACGCAAGCCATAGCAAGCGTCGGATAGCAGAGAGAGGGTGACTGATGTTGTTTAAAAATGCCTGTTTTTGATGGGATTTGACAGCAAATGCCAGCATTCTGTGGTTTACCCGTGTGTGGGATCTACGCAACGCTCTGTTGGACCCTGCCTGCGGTCGATACAATCGCGCCCCTAAAGAGAACCCGGAATTCAAGCCCCACAGGGGCTTGCTCCCCAGCCAGGGGCCGGTCGCACCGAGAGGAGACAGGAAGTGAATGCCGAGACCCGCAAAGTGAAAGCAGTTGCCAAACCCGCTGCCGCCAAGAAGGCGGTCGTGAAAGTGACTGCCAAGACCGCTACCCAGGCAGCCAAGGCGCCCGGGGCCCATGCGGTTCCTCCTCCGATGGCACCCATTGCGGCTGCTTCCCCGGGTGGACTGGCGCGCGCTGCCCGTCCTTCCGCCCGGTTGGCCCAATTGACCGTTCCCTCCATGGCACCGGCGGCGGCCTTTGACGCTGCCAAAGCCAGTTATATCAACACCATGCCTACAACCATGCAAGTGCCGTCGCTGACTGGCATAAAGAAAGACCCTCAATTGGCCAACAACTGGAAGACCAAATCCGCCGAAGAGCTGCTTGACGCTGAAGTCTTGGCCATGCCCGAGGAAGAGTACATGAACGACAAGCAGATGGCGTTTTTCCGCCATAAGCTTGTGCTGCTCAAGCAAGACATGCACAACAACGCCGGCGAGACCGCGGAAAACCTGCGCGAAGACACGGTTGTGGTGCCTGATCCTGCCGACCGCGCGACGATCGAGGAAGAGCATGCGCTGGAGCTGCGCACGCGCGATCGCGAGCGCAAGCTGCTCAAGAAGATCGAGCAATCGATTGCCCGCATCGACGCCGGCGACTACGGCTACTGCGACGAGACCGGCGAGCCGATCGGCGTGGGCCGCCTGCTGGCCCGTCCGACGGCGACGCTGTCGCTCGAAGCCCAGCAGCGCCGTGAGCTCAAGCAAAAGATGTTCGGCGATTAACTTGAAGCATCCCCTGAGCGGCTCACGCGTCAGGCGCCGAGCCCGCTTCCCCCTCTCAACCTTCGGTGGAGTGGGACGGCACCATCGCTGCGGGGCGGCCCTTGCTAGGTGCCCCCATCTGGGGGCACGCCAGTTTCAGAGGGCAGGGCGGTGCGAACGCCATAGACCGCCAAGCGGTTTTATTCCTTTCCTCGGCCACTTGCGCTACGCTGACCATCTATGAGTACGGATGACAGCAAGCCCGGTGGCCTTTTTTCCAAGGTGGTGCGTTTTGTGCGCCACCCGACGGCGCATTGGGCCGATGCCGATGCGCCGGATGATCCGCTGAACCAGGTCGACAGGCAGGTGCTGCGCCAGACGCTCGAGCGCAAGCGGCGCAATGATTTCGTGCGCCAGCGCGAATTC
Source organism: Comamonas sp. (assembly GCA_040514115.1). Classification (GTDB taxonomy): domain Bacteria; phylum Pseudomonadota; class Gammaproteobacteria; order Burkholderiales; family Burkholderiaceae_C; genus Comamonas. The sequence continues at coordinate 11,073 of JBEVDH010000086.1, forward strand.
GAGCAGTTGCGCCGGCTGCGCCAGAAGCAAGCGGCGGGCGTTGGCGAGTCGCAGGTCGAAGCTTCGAGCCAGTCGTCCAGCGTGCAAAGCAGCCTGATGCTGTCCGATGCGCGTGCGGTCACACTGCAGAAGATCGATGCGATCGAGGAGCAGATGTCGCAGCAATGGTGGCGCAACAGGCAGCCGGCCGATGCTTCGACCATGCCGATGTACCTGCTGTCCACATTTCCCCAGCCCGATTCGGTGCATGTCGCGGCTGCCGCGTCTGGACCGGCGCCGGGGCCGACCGGCTTTGTGCCCACCGCGCCGCTGGACTGGAATGTCGACAACGGCGACGCTCACGCGCCCGAGCCCGCTGCGGCTCCCGTGCCGGAAGGCGCGGCGTCGAGCACGACGTTTGCAACCACCGTACCGTTGGATTCGCCGCCCTGGGATGCCCTGGCAATGGCGGATGGCCCCTTCGTGCATGACCCGGATTTCGAGGAAGCCGCCATCGCTTTCGCCAATGGCGATGCCGCGGGCGCCGAAACCTTGCTGCTGGCCCTGATGATGCAGCGCACGGCGCAGCCTGAAGTGCAATATCCCGTATGGCTGGCCTTGTTCGACCTCTATCGCGCGGCCGGGCTGGCTGAGCGCTTCGAGGTGCTGGCCATCGACTTTGCCGCGCACTTCGGGCGTTCGGCTCCCCTGTGGTTTGCGTTTTCCACGCCGGGCGTCGTTGCGCCGGATTTCGCTATGGGTACCTCGGAGGAAAACGCGCATGACTGGCGCTGGACCGCGCCGCCCGTGCTGACACGGGCGTCGGTGGCGGCGCTGCAGCGGGCCAAGGCGGCGGCGCCCGCGCCCTGGACCCTGTTCTGGAGCGCGCTCGAGCGCATCGAGGCCGATGCGGTAGCGCCGCTCGAGCGCGTGTTCGCCGAATGGGCGCAGGCGCCCGGCCTGCTGGTGTTCCTGGACGCGCCGGTGCTGGCGCAGTGCCTGCAGGCGCTGACGCTGTCCGGCGAGCGCCAGGCGCCCGAGGATGGCTGGCTGCTGCGCATGGCAGCGCTGCGGCTGATGGAGCAGCACGACAGCTTCGAGCTGGTGGCGCTGGACTACTGCGTGACCTACGAGGTTTCGCCGCCATCATGGGCGCCGCCGCTCAGCCGCTACAGCGAAGGCATTGGCGACGTTCTGCCCGCAGCGGCCGAACCGCTGGCGCGGCCCTTGCCTGCACGCGCCGGCCTGGCTGGCTGCATCGACGGCGATGCCACGCCCTGGCTGGTGCCGCTTGAAGACCATGCGCGCCCCGGGCTGCCGCTGGTGGTGGATTGCGCCGAGCTGATCCGCATGGATTTCGCGGCCGCGGGGTCGTTGCTCAACTGGGCGGCGCGCATGCAGGCCCAGGGCGTGGCGCTGCGCTTGGAGCGCCTGCACCAGCTGGTGGCGGTGTTCTTCGGCATGGTCGGGGTGGGCGAATACGCACAGCTGGTGGCGCGCTCCGATTGAGCATGGCGCCGCCGGTGCGGCTTGCAATCCGCGCGCCTGCCCTCAGATAGGAGCGCTATGGAACAGTATCACGGCACCACCATCATCAGCGTCCGCCGCCAGACGGCGGACGGCATCCAGGTCGCCATTGGCGGCGACGGCCAGGTCACCCTCGGCAACATCGTGGTCAAGGGCACGGCGCGCAAGGTGCGCCGCCTCTATCACGGCACGGTGCTGGCCGGCTTTGCCGGCGCCACGGCCGATGCCTTCACGCTGTTCGAGCGTTTCGAGGCCAAGCTGGAAAAGCACCAGGGCCACCTGACGCGCGCGGCCATCGAGCTCACCAAGGACTGGCGCACCGACCGCGTGCTGCGTCGCCTCGAGGCCATGCTGGCGGTGGCTGACAAGAGCGCCTCGCTGATCATCACCGGCAATGGCGACGTGCTCGAGCCCGAACAGGGCATTGTCGCCATCGGATCGGGCGGGGCCTATGCGCATTCGGCCGCCAAGGCGCTGCTGACCAACACCGATCTGGGCGCGGCCGAGATCGTCAAGAAGTCGCTCGAAATCGCGGGCGAACTGTGCATCTACACCAACATGCACCACACCATCGAAACGCTCTGAGAGCGACTCACACAACCCTTGATACGTCGTTGCCATGCCATGCCATGCCTTGCCTTGCCGTGCCCTTCGCACCGTCTGCGGCAAGGCGCCTGGTCGGCGACGCCCAGTCGCAAGGGCCGCGTGCGCCGCTCTGGATTCGCTCCCTCTTGTTGCCGGCCGCCACCTCCGCGCCGCCGGCCCACTGGATTGAAATCACATGTCCTCCATGACCCCCCAGGAAATCGTTTCCGAACTCGACCACCACATCGTCGGCCAGCAGGGCGCCAAGCGCGCCGTGGCGATTGCGCTGCGCAACCGCTGGCGCCGCCAGCAGGTCGAAGGCAGCCTGCGCCAGGAAATCACGCCCAAGAACATTCTGATGATCGGCCCGACCGGCGTCGGCAAGACCGAGATCGCGCGGCGCCTGGCGCGCCTGGCCGATGCGCCGTTCATCAAGGTCGAGGCCACCAAGTTCACCGAGGTCGGCTATGTCGGCAAGGACGTGGATGCCATCATCCGCGATCTGGCGGAAATCGCGGTCAAGCAGACGCGCGAGGCCGAAGTGCGCAAGCTGCGCGCGCGTGCCGAGGACGCGGCCGAGGACCGGATCCTCGATGTGCTGCTGCCCCAGGCACGCACCGCCGATGCGCCGACCGACAGCACCGCGCGCCAGGTGTTTCGCAAGAAGCTGCGTGAAGGCCTGCTCGATGACAAGGAAATCGAGATCGACCTGGCCGACGCGAAGCCGCAGCTCGAGATCATGGGCCCTCAGGGCATGGAGGAGATGGCCGAGCAGCTGCGCGGCATGTTCAGCCAGATGGGCCAGGAGCGGCGCCGCAGCCGCAAGATCAGGATCGACGAAGCGCTCAAGCTGCTGATCGACGAAGAAGCCGGCAAGATGGTCAACGAGGAAGACATCAAGACCCGCGCCATCGCCAATGCCGAGCAAAACGGCATCGTGTTCATCGACGAGATCGACAAGGTCGCGACGCGCCAGGAAACGAGCGGCTCGGATGTCTCGCGCCAGGGCGTGCAGCGCGACCTGCTGCCGCTGGTCGAGGGCACCACGGTGTCGACCAAGTACGGCATGGTCAAGACCGACCACATCCTGTTCATTGCCTCGGGTGCGTTCCACCTGTCCAAGCCCAGCGACCTGATTCCCGAACTGCAGGGGCGCTTCCCCATCCGCGTCGAGCTTGAGTCGCTGTCGGTGCAGGACTTCGAGGCGATCCTGACGCAGACCCACGCGTCGCTGGTCAAGCAGTATCAGGCGCTGCTGGCCACCGAGGGGGTGACGCTGGAATTCACGCCCGATGGCATCACGCGGCTCGCGCATACCGCGTTTCAGGTCAATGAACGTACCGAGAACATCGGCGCGCGTCGGTTGTCGACGGTCATGGAGCGGCTGCTGGACGAAGTCAGCTTCGGCGCGACACGCCTTTCGGGCCAGACCATCACCATCGACGCCGCCTATGTCGACGCGCGCCTGCAGACCCTGAGCGAGGACGAGGACCTGTCGCGTTTCATTTTGTGACATTTGCGCCACGAAAGGCCTGCTCCTGTTAACGCTTGCATACGTTTGACCCGTATTCCTGTGTACATGTGCAGCCGGGAGGCGCCTGAGAGTTCACATGCAGTGAATTGACTAAGTGCTTATGGGGCAACGGCTTTTTGCCTAAAAGTGAGCTTCGCAAGTGTTCTAAGTCATTGATTTCATTGCAAATAATTGTCACACCCCCTGTAGCCGTGCCGCGTTTTACTGCTACAGTGGAAAAAAGTGCAATTAAGTGGTGAAAACTTGCCATTGCCGGCGTTTTCGGCGGTGAACAGGCAGGTGCCAGTCCAAGGGCAATCATGTTTCAAGGGGCTTCTTCGCTCAATCTCGATGCGAAGGGTCGGCTTTCCGTGCCGACCCGGCATCGTGACGCCTTGAATGACATGGCCGAAGGACAGGTCACCCTCACCAAGCATCCCCATGGCTGTCTCATGCTGTTTCCCCGCCCGCAGTGGCTGCTGTTTCGCGACCGGATCGCGCAGCTGCCGATGTCGGCGCAGTGGTGGAAGCGGATTTTCCTGGGTAACGCCATGGACGTGGAGATGGACGGGACCGGCCGGGTGCTGATCTCGCCCGAACTGCGCCAGGCCGTGGGCCTGAGCCGCGAGGCCGTGCTGCTGGGAATGGGCAACCACTTCGAGCTTTGGGACAAAGCCACTTATGACGCCCAGGAGGCACAGGCCATGCAGGCCCAGATGCCCGACGTTTTCCAGGATTTTGCTTTTTAAAAAAGGGCGTGCGATTGAACCAGCCCCTCCAACACATTACGGTCCTGCTCGACGAAGCGGTGGATGCACTGCTCGGCGCAGCGGGCCCGGCCCCGTCGGGCGAATGGATCGACGGCACCTTCGGCCGAGGGGGCCACTCCCGACTCATTCTCCAGCGCCTGGGGCCGCAGGGGCGGCTGCGGGCCTTTGACAAGGACCCCGAAGCCATCCAGGAAGCTGCGCGCATCACCGATGCGCGTTTTTCCATTCAGCACGAGGGCTTCAGCCACCTTGCCGATCTGCCCGATGCCAGCGTGCAGGGCGTATTGATGGACCTGGGCGTGAGCTCGCCCCAGATCGACACTCCAGGGCGCGGCTTCAGCTTCCGCTTCGACGCGCCGCTCGACATGCGCATGGACACCACGCGTGGCCAGAGCGTGGCCGAATGGCTCGCGGATGCGGAAATGCAGCAGATTGCGGAGGTGATACGTGACTATGGCGAAGAACGGTTTGCTGGGCCTATTGCAAAGGCGATTGTTGCGCGGCGCGAGGACAAGGGCCCGCTTGCAACCACCGGTGAGCTTACCGAGCTCGTGGCTGGCGCCGTCCGCACGCGTGAGGCGGGCCAGAACCCCGCGACCCGCACCTTTCAGGCTCTTCGGATTTTCATCAATGCCGAACTGCAGGAACTCGAACAAGCGCTAGAGGCCAGCTTGCGCGTGCTCGCGCCGGGCGGACGCCTGGTGGTGATCAGCTTCCATTCGCTCGAGGACCGGATCGTCAAGCAGTTCATTGCCAAGCATTCCAAGGAAGTGTTCGACCGGCGCGCGCCCTTTGCGCCGCCGACCCCCATGCGCTTCACGGCGCTCGAGCGCATCAAGCCCAGCGCCGCCGAGGTGGCCGCCAACCCGCGCTCGCGCTCGGCGGTGATGCGCGTGGCCCAGCGCACCGAGATTTCTGCATGA
>JBEVDH010000096.1:0-13556 GCA_040514115.1 Comamonas sp.
ACCAATGACGGCGCTGACTCTGCCCGTTGCCACAGCAGCTCAAAAGCAGCAAGTGCCTGATCATGGCCTTTGCGTGGCTCGAGCGTGCCCACAACCAGCACCGACGGCGTTTCACGCAGGTTCTTGAGCAATGCCTCGCCATCGCTGGGCAGGCCACCGCTGGGAGCGCTTGCATCAATATCCGCACCTAGCACGATGGTGCTTGCTGGCACTGCAGTGGGCGGCAAGCCAAAGCAAGCCTTGAGCCAGTTGCCCAGGTCCGTCTTGACAGTTTCTGAAATACAGATGGCACTGTCGGCATAAACCGCGAGCCATCGGATCCAGCGCTCAAAGTTTCGCGTCGTTTTAGGATTGAACCATTCGGGGTGTTGCAACGGCAATAGGTCGTAAACCAGCACGTGCAGTTTTACACCGCTTCTTTTCCACCCCAGTACCTGTGCTTGATGGCGGGGCAGCAGATGGGCGGCTAAATCAAGGGCGAGAAAGAGGTCTCCCCTTTGCACTTGCACGGCACGGGTTTCAAGGCCGGCAGGCTGCTTCGAAACGTCGAGAAAGTCAGGCGCCGCATAATGGTAGCCATGCCGACGGGTCGCAAACACAGGACAGATCCGATAGCCTGTGGGTGGGGTTTTGAGCAACTGCAGCAACAATGCGCGCACCACGCGCTGAATGCCGGTGCGCGCGTCGCTTTCGTGAATGACGGAAACATCGACCAGCAGTTGCAGTGGGGGCTGGCCGACTCCTGGCGCTGCTGCAGGCGCGAGGTTACCGACACATAGGCGAGCCCAACGCACAGGCATATGCGTGAGTAACCATGCGGGTATTTTCCGGGAAAGATGGATCATTCTGCGGCGTGGGTTTGATAAAACGCAAACGCATCATCGACGTGGTCGAACGCAGTGAGCTTGCCCTTGACCAAGACGGCCGCATGATCACAGTGATCGCGCACATAATTAGGATCATGAGACACGATGATCATGGCTCGATCTTTGCGCTTTTCGAATAATTCAACACGGCATTTTTCGTGAAAACGGCTGTCGCCCACGGACACGATTTCATCGATCAAAAAGCAGTCAAACTCGACAACCATGCTGATGGCAAAAGCCAAGCGCGCACGCATACCTGCCGAGTAGGTCTTGACCGGCTCACGCAGATAGCGCCCGAGTTCGGAAAACTCCTGCACATAAGCAATTTTGTCTTCGGTGCTGGTGCCATATACCCGGCAGATGAAACGCAGGTTATCCAGCCCTGTAAGCGTTCCCTGGAACGCACCGCCAAAAGCCAGCGGCCAGGAAACACTCATTTCCCGTCTGATAAGACCTTCGCTGGGACGTTCGGCTCCGCTGATCAACCGGATGATGGTTGACTTGCCTGCACCATTGCGTCCCAGGATGCCGACCTTTTCGCCTGGACGAATGGTCAGGTTTACGTCATCCAGTACCGTGACGCTACCCTGGCGCGTTGCATAGCGCTTGGTTACATGTTCGATATGGATCATTCGGGCATCACCGTGCGGCTGATTTCACGCATCTTTGCCAGTCCCAGCAGTGTCAGGCCTGCGCTGCAGACCGCCATGTATCCCATGTCGTAGTGCGCCTTGAAGGTGGATCCAAAATAACCTTCGCGCAGCAGCTCAACGCCATGCACCATGGGTAGCAGCAAAACCAACTCTTGCGCGGATGTAGGCAGTGCATCCACCATGAACGCGGCGCCTGAAAGAGGGAAAAGAAGGTAGGAAAAGGGGTGCCATAATTTGTCGACGATTTCTGATTGCTCGCTTAAGGCCCCCATAAAAATAGCCAGAGAAAATCCGAACCAGGCAATCATGAACCAGGCAAACAAAATCTTGCCAATGTCTTCTGGTGGTTTGATCCAGCCGATGACGGTAAAAAACAGACCTAACACCATGAAGGAGATCGTGGCACCGCCAGCCTCGAGCAGAAGACGCGCGGCAAAGATATCCATCACTTTTACGTGGCGGTGATACATCAGCGACAGGTTTGGCGTGATGGCACCAATGCAGCGGCCGGGCATGTTGCGCCATAGCAAAACGCTCGAATAGCCCGTAAGCGCAAATGCCGCAATCGGCAAATTGGAGCCGTGTGCAGCCCCTGCCACTGTCCACAGGATGGTCACGCCGAGCGTGAACAACATCGGTTCGACGAAAAGCCAAAGAAAGCCAATGTTGTGACGCCCGAATCGGGTCAGCACTTCACGCATCAGCAGTGCGCCAATGACACGGCGCTGAATGGCCCAGGAGGAAGCCAAGGAGGTATGCGCAGTCGGGGGGGAACCTTTCACGGTATGCCCTTTCAGTCTTGGTGCTCGCGCACGCCTGCCAACAACATGCTCAGGATGCCCCATGCCACCAGACCCAGCACAAAGGTCGCGAGGATGCTGCGGATGCGACGTGGTTCCAGCGCAATATCAGGAAGGCTGGGCTGCGCTATGCGTTCGATATACACCTGCTTGCGCTGTGCTTCATTGCGCGCTTGTTCCAAAGACGCCAGCGCACTTCCAAGCTGCTTGTCGGCGAATTCGCGCTCCAATGCAAGGCGCTGGAAGTCCGCGGCCTTGTTGGACAGCGAGCGCTCCCCGCCCGTGACCCTGGTGGTTTCCGCGTCGATCTCTCCCTGCAGCGTGCTGGCGCGTTTTTGCAGCGCTGAAATCTGCGGGTTCTGCGGGGTAAAGGTTCTGAGCTGGGCCAACTGGGTGGTGGTGGCAATCAGTTCGTCCTGAAGCTTGGCGATCTGCTGCAACTGCACAGTAGCCTGTCTTTCGGGATCCACTACGCCCTTGGCATTGCGATACGCAGACAGCGCCAATGCTGCAGCCTTGGATTTCTTTTCAGCATCAGCTACTTCCTTGGCCGCGGAGCTGATCAGATCCTGTCGGCCACGCTCGTTGAGGCGGTTGACCAAGCCTTCGCTGAGTTCAAGCAGCTTTTGGTTGATGCTGTACGCATCCTGGGCGGTATAGGCGCGTACGGTCAGCGTGGTGATCGACGATGCCGTGTCCTGCTGGATATCCACCTTTTTCTGGTAGTAACGATGCAGGGCTTCAAAGCTGGTGTCGAAATCCAGACCGCCAAAACGGCTTATCAGATCCACCGAGTCGCTGGAATAGGCCTGGCTCACGCCAAGTGTCTTGTCGATTTCCTTGAGCGCATCGCGTGAGAGCACATAGTCGCGCACCGTGTAGCTATCGTCTTGGGCACGCGAGAATCCGGCTCCCTTGAGCAAGGCCCCGAGTCCGGTGGCCGCTTGCTTGTCCGGGCTGCGCACCACGATGCGGCTTTCCGAGACGAAGACATCCGATGCCATCAAGCCAAAGTAAAGCGTTGCCAAGACGGTAGGTGCTGCCACCGTGAGCAGAAAGAGCCGGTTGACGCGGGAAAAACGTTTTTTCAAGGACTGGCTCCAGCTGGTGGAGGTCCCGGTGGGGGCGGGGGAGGCTTGCATTTCCAAGAGATTTTCCTAATTGCGCGTCGGCTTCGAGCGCACAAATTGTTGTGTTTGAGATGCGCGGAAGGGGCTCGACAAGCGGCCCCTTCGTGAATTCTGCCCCGGCCATAGGCCGGAAATCAGGCAAGGTGTATCAGACCCGGCCGTACACATCCTGAAAACGCACGATGTCGTCTTCTCCGAGGTACTGGCCGCTTTGCACTTCGATCATGACCAGATCGAGCACGCCCGGGTTTTCCAACCGGTGCATGTGACCCGCGGGGATGTAGGTGGATTCATTGGTACGAATGAACAACTCCATGTCGCCATTGACCACTTTGGCCATGCCGCTGACGACGATCCAGTGCTCGCTGCGGTGGTGGTGCATTTGCAGCGACAGGGAGGCACCGGGTTTGACTTCGATGCGCTTGATCTTGTAGGCCGGGTCCTCTTCGAGCACCGTATAGGTGCCCCAGGGGCGGTGCACGGTCAGATGGTGCTTGTGGGCGTCATGCCCTTGCGCCTTCAGTTCCTTGTACAGGTACTTGACTTCCTGCGAGCGCGATTTGTCCGCAACCAGCAGGGCATCGGGCGTGTCGACAATGATCAGGTTGTCAACGCCAACGACGCCGATCATGCGCTGGTTGCTCTGGATGTAGCAGTTGCTTACATCGTGCAGCAGTGCTTCCCCGGCGATGCGGTTGCCCTGCGCATCTGGGGGGACCAGATCGCCCAGCGCGCTCCACGAGCCGATGTCGCTCCATCCAATGGTGCAGGGTACCACGGCGACCTGCGCGGACTGTTCCATGACGGCGTAGTCGATGGAGTTGTCAGGGACCTGGGCAAAGGAGGTGGCGTCGAGCTCCAGCTCGACCAGGTCCTTGCCTTCGGCCTTGCGCGATGCGTCCAGGCAGCGTTGGGTGGTCGAGAGGATTTCGGGGCAATGTTGTTCCATGGCCTTGAGCATGGCGCCTGCCTGGAAGCAGAACATGCCGGAGTTCCACAGGAAGCGGCCCGACTCCACATACTCAAGGGCCTTTTCCGCCGACGGCTTTTCCACGAAGCGGCGCACCTCATTGCCCTCGGCTTCGATGTAGCCATAGCCGGTTTCGGGTGCGTCAGGTTGAATGCCGAAGGTGACCAGCTTGCCCTGCTGTGCCAGCGCCATGGCCTGGGCCACCGCATCGGCAAACGCTTCCTGGTCGGAGATCAGGTGATCGGCTGCGAGCACCAGCAGCATCGCGTCTTCGCCATGGGCCTTGGAAACATGCAGTGCCGCGGCAGCGATTGCAGCGGCGGTGTTGCGACCAAAGGGTTCGAGGATGTAGGACGTCTTCAGCCCGGCCTGGTTGACTTCGTTGTACTCGTCCTTGGTCTTGAAGAACAGCTCGCGGTTGGTGACGGTAAGCACTTCTTCAACCTGCGGCAGCACGGCCCCGCGGATGAAGGCTTTTTGCAGCAGGCTTTGTCCATCGGCCAGGCGGATGAAAGGCTTTGGGTGCAGCTCGCGCGAGACGGGCCAAAGACGGGAGCCGGCGCCACCACAAAGAATTGTCGGGATGAGTTTCATTAAAGTGCTTGCAGTGTCCATCTCACCGCCGCGCCAGCCGCGATGCATGAAACGGATGTTGAATTTTGGGGAACAGCGCCCGGCAAGGAAGCCCGTCTGCACCTGGTGTTGAAGGCCGTAGCATCATAGTGGGCACTATCACTTGGTGTTCCATACTGCACTTGCCGATGGGGTTCATATTTTCACATAAGTTGTAACTAGTGATGGCTTTTGTTGCGGCCACTCCCGCTGTGGTTAGCTAGTGCATCCTTTTGCCAACAAACGCTTCAGAGAAGACTAGCGGCTTACATGCTCGATAGCAATGGGAACTAATGGGAGGTAATGCTTTTTCAGTTATGTGGTTGCAGGAGATCAGGAGGTTGCATTTTTTGTTGTGCGTGAGTCACCGGGATTAAGGATCCTGACCATCCATCCTTCGACAGCAGGGCCTGTACCAACCGCGGGACAAGCGGATTTTCTCGGCATGCCCATCACGGACGGTTACATCTTTCTTTCAGAATGGTGAGGATGAAAAGGCCCTCGCGTCCCTCGACCCGACAGTCAGGCGTTGGCGATCAGGTTGCCATTCTTGTGCGCAATGACCTGCGCCATGATGCTGACCGCGATCTCGGCCGGGGTCTTGCTGCCTATCGACAGGCCCGCGGGCGAATGCAGGCGGGCCAGCGTGTCGGGAGCGATGTCGAAGTGCTCCTGCATGCGCTCGCGGCGGCTTTGGGCGTTGCGGTGCGAGCCGATGGCGCCCACGTAGAACGCCGGGCTCTGCATGGCTTCGAGCAGTGCCATGTCGTCGAGCTTGGGATCGTGGCTGAGGGCGACGATGCAGCTGCGCAGGTCGGGGCGGAAGGTGGTCACTGCGTCATCGGGCATCTCCGCGGTGCGCTGTACGCCCTGGATCTGCAGCGACGCCATGTACTCCTGGCGCGGGTCGCAGATGGTGACGACAAAGCCGTTGAAGATGGCCATGGTGGCGAGGTATTCGGTCAGCGTGCCGGCGCCAATCAGCAGCATGCGGTAGCCCGGGCCAAGCACGTTGTGCAGCGCGTGGGCGTCTATGTCGAGTGCCTGGGGGGCGTCGGCCAGGTTCAGCGTGACATTGCCCGTCGCCAGATCGAGGCTGCGACGCACCAGGGCGCCAGACAGCAGTTGCCCGGTGAGCTGTTCCAGCGCGCGGGCGTCGGGGTCGAACTCCAGCACCAGTTCCAGCGTGCCGCCGCAGGGCAGGCCAAAGCGGTGGGCTTCATCGGCGGTGACGCCATAGGTCACGGACCGGGGCGGCTGGGCCCAGCCTTGCGCATGGTCCATCTGCTCGCCCAGGCGGGTGTAGCGTTGCAGCAGATCGTCCTCGATGCAGCCGCCGGACACGGAGCCCACGGTCTGGCCGTTTTCGCACAGCGCCATCATGGCGCCGACGGGGCGGGGCGACGAACCCCAGGTATGCACGACCGTGGCCAGCACGGCATGCAGACCCTGGGCGCGCCAGCGATGGAGCTGTTGGAGGACGGTGATGTCTATGTGGTTCATGCGGGAAATGGAGGGCAGGGCTTCGACCGTTCGACAGGATCAGGACGAACGGTTTTCGACAGCCTGTTCGACCAGGGGCCACCAAGTGCAAAGGTGCTGCGAAAAGTGTAGCCCGGGCCCTTGCGCCGGCGCGTAGTCCGCTGCCGAAGCGCGCGTACAGGTTGCACCGCTTCCTGACAGCCCGGTCATCAGCGGGCCACCTGTCTGGACATGCTGCGCCGGTCCTGCCAGCAGTCGCCCTGGGCCCCGATTCTGTCCAAAGGTCGAAGGGCGTTTTCGGACGTGCCGTGAATAATGGACCCCTGCAACTCAGGAGCTCCCATGACCCGTCCCTACGCCCCCAAGAACCAGGCCCTGTTCGACCAAGGCCTCGCGACCCGCCGCGAGGTGCTGGGCGCCGAGTACGTCGATGCGTCGATCAAGAACGCCACCGACTTCAATATCGACATGCAGGAAATGGTCACGCAGTACTGCTGGGGCGATGTCTGGAACCGCCCCGGGCTGGAGCGCAGGACGCGCTCGCTGCTGAATCTGGCGATGATCACGGCGCTGAACCGCCCGCACGAGCTCAAGCTGCATGTGCGCGGCGCGATCAACAACGGCGTCACCCAGGACGAGATCAAGGAAGTGTTTCTGCAGGCCGGCATCTACTGCGGCGTGCCGGCGGCGATTGATTCCTTCCGCGTGGCGGCGGAAGTGTTCAAGGAAATGGAGCGCTGAGCCGCCGCGAAATGGCGCCCGGGGGCAGCGGCCATTTCCGCAGCCGCCAGCGCTGCTGCTCAGGCGTTTACGGCCGTGCGCAATGCCACCCCATCACGCCCCGGGTCGGCGCCGCCATGCAGGCCGTCGGGCTGCACCTGCATGCCGTGGACCCAGCCGATGGTGTAGTTGTACGGGTTGCGCCCCACGCTGTAGCCGTCCGCCTCGAGTTCGCGCGTCGTATAGCGCGGAATGCGGTTGCAGACGTCGATCGAATTGCTGGTCGAGGAAAAGCGCGGCGCCGAGACGGCGGTCTGCATTTCCATGCCGTGGTCGATGACGTTGAGCAGCACGTGCAGCACGCCCATCGCGATCTGCGTGCCGCCGGGCGCGCCCAGCACCATGTCGAGCGCGCCGTCCTTGAAGGTCATGGTCGGGCAGGAAGACGTGAAGCGGCTCTTGCCCGGCTGGATGCTGCCGGCGCGGCCCGGGCGCGGGTCGAACACGCCCATGCAGCCGTTGTAGAGAAAGCCCATGCCCGGCGTGATCACGCCCGAGGGCATGGCCAGCGAATGCGTCATCGAGACGGCGTTGCCATCGGCGTCGACGATGCTCAGATGGGTGGTGTCGCGCGGCACGGGCGCGCCCGGGTTCATGCGCTCGACGTTGAAGCGTTTGCCGTCGCGGATCTGCTGCGCCACTTCGCGCGCCAGGTCCTTGGACAGGAGCTGTTCGAGCGGCACGTCGACGAAACGCGGGTCGCCGATGTACCGGTCCTTGTCCGTCGTGGCCTTCTTCATGGCTTCGCAGACCAGGCGGATGTAGGCGGGGCTGTTGTGCTCCATCGCGCCGAGGTCGAAGTGCTCGAGGATGTTGAGCATCTCCAGCAGCATCGCGCCGCCGCCCGGCGGGCGGTTGGTGGTGATGGTGCGGCCCCGGTAGCTGCCCACCAGCGGCGCGTTGCGCTGCACGCGGTACTGGGCCAGGTCTTCCAGCGTGATCAGCGCGCCCAGCGACTGCAGGTGCGCGACCATCTTCTGTGCGATATCACCTTCATAGAAGGGCGCATCGCCCTCGTCGGCGATCTGGCGCAGCACCTCGGCCATGCCGGGGTTGCGCAGCGGCGCGCCGATGGGCTTGGGGCGGCCGTCGGGGCGGCAGTACAGGGCGCGGCCTTCCTCGCTGCAGGCGAGGCGCTCGAGGTTGCCCACGCGGCCCATCGAGGGCTCGTCGATCCAGAAGGCATGCATGCCGGGACGCACGAAGAAGCCGTCGTTGGCCCAGGCGATCGCCGGCTCGACGACCTGTTTCCACGGCAGGCGTCCGTGGGCGCGGTGCATGTCGGCCAGGCCCTTGAGGGTCGCCGGCACGCCAATCGATTGGGGGCCGATGTCGTTGACGCGGCCCGTGAGGATGAAGCCGAAGCCGTCCTTGGTTTCGCCTTCGAGCAGATGCTCCCACATGGTTTCCGTGGCGGCCAGCGGCGCGGGCGAGTGGAAGTCAAAGTATTCATGGACGCCCGCGCCCGGCATGTACACGCCCGCCGTGCCGAAACCGGCAATGCCGCACATCAGCGGATCGACCACGGTCTGCGCGAGCGCGGTGGCGACGGCCGCGTCCACGGCGTTGCCGCCGGCGCGCAGGATCTCGATTCCGGATTCGGCCGCCTCTGGCTGAGCGCAGACCACCATTGCTTCTTTTTTCATCGCATCAGATAAATGGCCCCATGGCACCCGCACGGGGCCCCAGGGGGCGGGTTGAAAGACGCCGCGCCCGGATCTACTTGGCGTTGAGGTTCAACGCATCCAGCGTGGAACCCCAGGCGGCCACGTCGCGTGCGGCGGTTTCGGTCACCAGGGAGGCGGGGCCGGACACGGGGATCACGCCCAGCGTCTTCAGGCGCGCCTGCACCGTGGGGTTCTGGTGGAAGCTTTCCGTGGCCTTGTTGAGCTTCTCGATGATGGCGGCGGGCGTGCCGGCACGGGCGACCACGGCGCTCCAGCCCATGTTGTCGAAACCCTTCACGCCGAGTTCGCTGGCCGTGGGCACATCGGGCAGTTCGGGCAGGCGCGTGGGCGAAAGCACGGCCAGCGGGTTGAGCTTCTTGCTCTGAATGTGCGGCAGCGCACTTCCAAACACCGGCGCCATGATTTCCGTCTGTCCGCCCACCGTGGCCAGGATCCCGTCGGACTCGCCCTTGTAGGGAATGTGCGTCATCTTGATGCCCAGCTTGTTCGACAGCAGTTCCACCGCCAGATGGGTCGAATTGCCCAGGCCCGCGGACGCGTAGTTGAATTTTCCGGGCGCGGCCTTGGCCTGGTCCGTCAGTTCCTTGAGCGTCTTGATGCCGGTCTTCGGGTTGGCGCTGAGCACGAAGGGCACGGTGGTCAGCATCGCAACCCCGGTGAGGTCCTTCTCGGGGTTGTACGCCAGGGGCTTGTAGGTGAACTTGTTGAGCACCATCAGCGACACGCTGCCGTAGAGCAGCGAGTAGCCGTCGGCCGGCTGGCTCAGCAGGCTCTGGGCGGCGATGATGCCGCCCGCGCCGGGCTTGTTTTCCACCACGATCGTCGTGCCGATGGCTTTGCCCGCATGCTCAGCCCACAGCCGCGCAATCGTGTCCGAGCTGCCGCCCGGCGCCTGCGAAACGATCAGGCGCACGGGGCGCTCGGGATAGGCGTTTTGCGCATACGCGGTGGAGGCGCCGACGGCGCACACGGCGGCGCAGGCCAGCAGCTTGGAAGCGTGGGAAAAAGCGTTTGACATGGTCGATCCTTGGGCTTAGAACACGTAAGACATGAGGTTATTTTCATGCTATGTCTTCGATAACACCTAGTGAAAATGCCAACTGCTTATATGAGAGTTTCTTCATGATTGAAAAAACCGACGAGATGCATTGGGCGCGCCGCCTGAAGATCAAGCACCTCGAGCTTTTCCTGCTGCTCGACCAGGCCGGTACGCTGACGCAGGCGGCGGCGCAGCTGCACATGACGCAGTCGGCCATGTCCCACTGGCTGGCGGAGCTCGAAAGCGTGGTCGGCACCGCGCTGGTGGTGCGCGGGCGCAAGCTGCAGCTCACGCCCTCGGGGCATCTGCTCAAGCAGCTCGCGATCAATGTGCTGGGCGACATCCAGCACACCGGCAAGGCGCTGAGCGCGGTGGCCGCGGGCCGCGTGCCGCGCCTGAACATTGGCAGCGTCTGGGCGGGCATTGCGGGCGGCTTGCCGCAGGCCATCTCGGCGTTCCAGAACCTGCATGAAGACGTGGCCATTTCAATCCACGATGGACCCTTCGCCACCTTGCTCGAAGGCCTTGAGACCCGGGCGATGGATGCGGTGATCGGCGTGCTCGATGCGCGCGCGCACCGCGGCCGGCTGGAGCATGCGGTGCTGTTCGAGGACCGTGTGGCGGTGGTGATCGGGCGCGGCAGCCGGTTCTGGTCAGAACCGGCGCCGCCGCCCTTTGCCCAGCTGCTGCGCCAGCGCTGGGTGATGCCGCCGATCGGCACGCTCACGCGCATCCAGTTCGATGCGTTCCTGCTCGAGCGCGGCGCCTCCTGGCTCACGCCGCGCGCCGAAACCGCGTCGCTGGCAATGATGCAGGCGCTGCTGAGCAAGGGCGACTATGTCGGCGTGTGTTCCGAGTCGATGGCCGATGAGATGGCCAGCGTGGGCCTGTTTCGCACGCTGCCGATGGAATCCGCGATCCGCTTCGGGCCGATCACGGTGATGTGGAACGCGGACCATGTGAGCTCGACGCTGGAGGATTTCATTGCCTGCCTGCAAAGGGCCTGCGGGGAGCTGCAGCGGCCGGGCTGAACGCGCCGCTCAAAGCTTGGCGATCGACACCTCGGTGGATTTGACCAGCGCCACCACTTCCGATCCGACGACCAGCTGCAGGTCATCGACGGAGCGCGTGGTGATCACCGAGGTGACGACGCCCCAGGGCGTCTGCACATCGACTTCCGAGACGACATCGCCGCGGATGATTTCCCGCACCTTGCCCTTGAACTGGTTGCGTACATTGATGGCTTGAATGGTCATGGTGTGAATCGTTGGGTTGAATAAACAGGGAAAGATCAGGCGGGGACGGCTTGCTCGGCGCGAGCCCGGGCACGCGCGAGCGCCGCCGGATGCTGCGGGCGCGCCAGGCCCAGGTGCTCGCGCAGGGTGCGGCCCGCGTATTCGGTGCGAAACAGCCCGCGCCGGCGCAGCTCCGGCAGCACCAGTTCGATGAAGTCATCCAGGCCGCCGGGGAACCACGGCGCCATGATGTTGAAGCCATCGGCGCCGCCTTCCTCGAACCATTGCTGCAGCTGGTCGGCGATCGTCTTGGGTGTGCCGACGATCTGCTGGTGGCCGCGCGCGCCGGCGATCTTCAGGTAGAGCTGGCGGATCGTCAGCCCGTCGCGCCGCGCCAGGTCGATGAGCAGGCGCTGGCGGCTTTGCGGGCCCTCGGTGGGCGGCAGCTCGGGCAGCGGGCCGTCGACCGGATAGCCCGACAGGTCCACGCCGCCCGAAATGCCGGCGAGCAGCGACAGGCCCACGACGGGATCGATCAGCGACTGCAGCTGCTCGAACTTCGCCTCGGCCTCCTCCTGCGTGCGGCCGATGACCGGGAAGATGCCGGGCATGATCTTCACATCGTCGGGATGGCGGCCGTAGTGCTGCACGCGGCCCTTGATGTCGGCGTAGAAGCTCTGCGCCTCGGCAAAGGTCTGGTGCGCGACAAAGATGACCTCGGCGGTGCGCGCTGCCAGCTCGCGCCCGTCTTCGGAAGCCCCGGCCTGCACCACCACCGGCCGGCCCTGCGGCGAGCGCGCGACATTGAGCGGGCCGCGCACCTGGAAGTGCGTGCCCTGGTGGTTCAGCGGGTGCAGCTTGTCGGCATCGAAATAGCTGCCGCTGCGCTGGTCGCGCACGAAGGCGTCGTCTTCCCAGCTGTCCCACAGGCCGGTCACCACGTCGTGGAACTCGGCCGCGCGGCGGTAGCGGTCGGCATGCGCGAACTGGTCGCTGCGGTTGAAATTCAGTGCCTCGGCCTTGGTCGCCGACGTCACCAGATTCCAGCCCGCGCGCCCGCCCGAGATCTGGTCGAGCGAGGCGAACTTGCGCGCCAGGTTGTAGGGCTCGTGATAGCTGGTGGAGGCGGTGGCGATCAGGCCGATGCGGTCGGTGACGGCGGCCAGCGCCGACAGCAGCGTCAGCGGCTCGAAATGCTCGCTGCGCGCGGTGCGCGAAAGGGCCTCGATGTTCTCGGAGCGCACGGCCACGCCGTCGGCCAGGAACACCGCGTCGAACTTGGCGGCCTCGGCCTTCTGCGCCAGCTGCACGTAGTGGCGGAAATTGACGCCCGCATCGGCCTGCGCGTCGGGATGGCGCCAGCCGGCGATGTGGTGGCCCGTCTGCATGAGAAACGCGCCGAGCTTGATCTGTTTCTTGGTGGTCACGGAAGGCTTTCGGTGGAAGTGGAATGGCAGCTCACCAGGCAAAGCGCAGACGCTCGCTGGAAAAGCCGATGGAGGCAACGGGCTGCGCCGGCGGCGGCACATCGCTGGGGCCTGCGCCGGCCGCGCCGTGCCGGTCAGGGCCGAGGAAGTCGGCGAGCACGTTGTCGCGCAGGCGAATGAACTCCGGGTCGCTGCGGTTGCGCGGGTGCGGCAGGTTCACGTTCACGATGCGGCGGATGCGTCCCGGGTGCGGCTGCATCACCACCACACGGTCGCCGAGAAAAACCGCCTCTTCGACGTCATGCGTGACCAGCAGCATGGTGATGCGCTCCTTTTGCCAGATGCGCTGGAGCTCGCCCTGCAGCCGCGCGCGGGTCAACGCATCGAGCGCGCCAAAGGGCTCGTCGAGCAGCAGCACGCGCGGGCGGTTGACGAGCCCGCGCGCAATGGCCACGCGCTGCGCCATGCCGCCGGAGATCTGGTGCGGAAAGGACTTCTCGAAGCCTTCGAGGCCGACCAGCGCCACATGCTCGGCAATCAGATGGCGCTTTTGCCTGGCGTTGAAGCTGGAATTGCGCAGCCCCACGGCAATGTTCTGCTCCACCGTGAGCCAGGGAAACAGGCGGTGGTCCTGGAACACGATGCCGCGCTCCAGGCCCGGGCCGGTGATGGACGCGCCGCCCAGGGTGATGGCGCCGTCGTATTCGGTATCGAGCCCGAGCACCAGGCGCAGCAGCGTGGACTTGCCGCAGCCGCTGGCGCCGACGATGCTGACGAATTCGCCCGGGGGCAGCTGCAGGTCGATGTCCTGCAGCACCTGCAGGCTGCCGCCCTCGGACTGGGTGCTGTCGAACTGCTTGGAGGCCACCTGGAT